>JAOZKN010000008.1:12306-41795 GCA_029935315.1 Desulfocapsa sp.
CAGGCCTTTTTTGAAGGTTCGGAAGAGAGTCCGGGTGTTGCCGGCTTAGCTGTTTTAAAAGGTCAGATAAAGCGTTTTACCCAGACAGACCTTTCTGTTCCGCAGATTGGGTGGAATGGCATCAATCTGCAAAAGGAATCGCCTCTTTTTGCAGATTACAACAATGAAAAACTCTATTTTGTTCATTCTTATCGTGCAACACTTGAGGCAGAGGATCAGGACTGGCTATTGTCAACCACGAACTACGGTGAAGAGTTTGTTTCCAGTGTGCAGAAAGGAAATATCACCGCCTGCCAGTTTCATCCCGAAAAAAGCGGAGAAGCCGGGCTTGCCATCCTCAAGAACTTTCTAAAGGGAAGTCGTGAAACTGTCAGCATTCGCAGCACCCATGATGAGACACGAATTGCGAAACGTGTGATTGCCTGTCTCGATGTTCGAACCAATGATAATGGGGATCTGGTAGTAACCAAGGGTGATCAATACGATGTTCGTGATTCCGGTGAAGTCAGAAACCTTGGCAAACCGGTAGAGCTTGCTGCGCGTTACTATCAGGAAGGTGCCGACGAGATTACCTTCCTCAATATCACCGGTTTTCGGGATTTTCCCATGGAGGATCAACCCATGCTGGAGGTCTTGCAGAGAACCTCAGAACAGGTTTTTGTGCCTCTGACCATTGGTGGTGGTATTCGTGAGTTTGTCGATAGCAATGGTCGGGAGTACAGTGCACTGGATGTGGCTTCCGAATATTTTAGATCAGGTGCTGATAAAATCTCAATAGGTTCGGATGCCTGCTATACAGCGGAAGAATACCTGAAAACCGGAAACAAAACCGGCAAGAGCGCAATTGAACAGATTTCTCTGGTGTATGGCGCCCAGGCCGTGGTTATTTCTGTTGATCCGAGACGTGTATACGTTAAAAGCCCCGATGAAACAGACCATCATGTCATCAAAACAGTGGTTCCCGGGCCGGAAGGGGAGGAGTATTGCTGGTATCAATGTACGGTGATGGGTGGACGTGAAGGACGTGACCTTGATGCGGTACAGCTTGCCAGCAGTTGTGAGGCCCTGGGCGCCGGTGAAATTCTGCTGAACTGTATCGATAAAGACGGGACGAATTCCGGTTTTGATATGGAGCTGATCAATATGGTGAAAGGAGCTGTTTCTATCCCTGTGATTGCCTCATCGGGTGCCGGATCTGCTGCTCATTTTGTGGATGTGTTTCAGGAAACGGACGCAGAGGCAGCGCTTGCAGCTGGAATTTTTCATAGAAAAGAGGTTCCCATTGCAGAGGTGAAGCAGGCATTAAAGGATGATGGAGTTGAAATTCGATAGAAAAAACTCCCCCTGGATTGATTTACAGATACAACAACAAAAGGCCTGACAGGAGAAATTCCCGTCAGGCCTTTTGTTGTTTGCAACGAATAAAAACAATCAGAATTTATCTGCATTCACCAGAAAATGAACAAAGATAGATGCAGCATAACCAAGGGCAATAACCGGAGTCCACTTCAGGTGAGCACCGAATGTGTAGATACCACGAGCCTGCCCCATAAGGGCAACACCGGCAGCAGAGCCGATAGAAAGAAGACTGCCGCCAACTCCTGCGGTAAGGGTTACCAGCAGCCACTGTCCCTGTGACATTTCGGGAAGCATTGTGAGTACAGCAAACATGACAGGAATGTTGTCCACAATGGCAGAGAGCACGCCAACAGTCACGTTGGCAGGGGTCGCTCCCCAGTTATTGTACATAAGGTTGGAGACCAGGCCAAGATATCCCATAAAGCCGAGGCCTCCAACACAGAGGATAACACCATAAAAGAAAAACAAGGTGTCCCATTCTGCCCGTGCCACACTTTTAAAGATATCAAAAGAAACTGTATCGCCGAGTCGTTCTTCTGCTTTTTCAGGATCGTACGCGACACCTTTGGCTGTTTTGTTATGGGTCTTTTTCAGGTAATACCCATAAAATTTCAGATAGGAAAGTCCCATCATCATACCTGCCATTGGCGGAAGATAAAGGAAGTTGTGGAAGCTGACAGCTGTGGCAATGGTCATAAGAAACAGAAACATGACTGTGACGCCACCTCGTTTCATCTGCACTGATACACCATCTCCTTCGGGTTTGTTTTTTTCAATGGCAAAGGTCATAATAATTGCGGGAACAAGCCAGTTGACGAGGGAAGGGAGGAAGAGTGCAAAAAATTCAGAAAAGCTGACAATACCCTTCTGCCAGACCATCAGGGTCGTAATGTCGCCAAATGGACTGAATGCACCGCCAGCATTGGCAGCAACGACGATATTGATACAGGCCAGGGAAACAAATTTTGGTTTCCCCTTGCCAAGTGCCATGACAACAGCACACATAAGAAGAGCAGTTGTAAGGTTGTCGGCCACAGGAGAAATAACAAAAGAAAGTCCACCCGTAATCCAGAAGAGCTGACGGAAGGAGAAGCCGGCACTGACGAGTTTTGTCCGCAGAGCCTGGAAAATCAACCGTTCTTCCATCGCATTAATATAGGTCATGGCAACCAACAGGAAGAAGAACAGTTCAGCATACTCAAGGATATTGTGGCGAATGGCTATTTCAGCAGCATGGGGCATGTCGTGCTGTGCGTAGACGTAGGCGATAAGGATCCAGATAAGGCCTGCAGCAACAAGGACAGGTTTTGACTTTCGGAGATGAGTGTATTCTTCTGCCATAACAAAAAGATAGGCGATGGCAAATATGAGCAGGGAAAGATATCCTATACTGCTACTTGTCAGATCCAGAGTTTCAGCAGCATGCCCGGAAGATGCAAAGACGCAGGCGGGCAGACAAAGTGACAGGAATGTCGTCAGTGATAAGAGGATCCTGGAAAAACCAGTCATAAAATACTCCTTATTGATATTTGCAAAACTTGTTTTATTTTTAAAGGAAAATAACGAAAAAAACATACCATAGTCTTTCTTTGTTGTTCACGCGAGATACTAATTGAAATGGCACTTTTTTTGTTATCGCAGTCGCACATACGGCAATTACTTCACTTTTCTTTTTTAGGACCATCATGGTTCTGCTTTGTTCCGGATTATTTGCAGATATGGGGAGAAAGACTGGTGAATCAACAAGTATAGAATTGTTAACATGTGGCTGGCTATCCATTCAATGTGGCGATTCATCAGGATAAAAAAACTGGTTAGCAGAGAGGGCTCTCTTGACAATGGGTGCCACCTAATAATATACTAAAATAGTGTACTTGATGGACAGCTGTAGAGTCGTGCCGAATTCTAATCTACAAGGCCACTTTTTTGAGTACCGAAACCATTTCTTTCTCTCCGTTTCAAAGGAGTTTATCTATGTCAAAGCTACGTTTTTTTGTAGTGTTTTTGATCCTTCTCGTTTGTTCATGCGCTTCTGCTCACGGTATTGGAAACAATAAAAAAGCAGTGCTTATCGGAGTTATCTCTTTTGATACCCCCTTTTTAGAATGCCAGCGTGGCCTGGCGGACGGGTTGAAGCAAAAGGGGTGGGCGGATAAGCAGGTGCATTATGTAATTCATGATTTAAAAAAAGATTTAAGTAAAATTCCTGCCATTGTAAGGGAGCTCCAACAGCAGCATTGTGATCTTATCTTGACGACCTCCACCCCGGTGGTACTTGAAGTAAAAAAAGCAATAGAGGAAGGCGAACCCATACCGATTATTTTCACCATGGTTGCAGATTCGGTTGCTTCAAAAGTTGTATCTTCTTTCAGGAATCCCGGGGGGAATATCTCTGGTATTAATTATAATGCTTTTACCATGATGCCAAAACGACTCTCTCTGTTTCGAGAGGCTTTTCCAGACATGGAGAAGGTGGCTGTTTTTTATAATCATGGCGAGATATGGATAGATGAGGCAGTGCAGAAGATATTGCTTCCTGCGGCCGAAAGTCTGAATTTCAGAGTCGTTTCCTGTGATATCCGTAGTCAGGCCGATATGATTGAAGCAATACATCATTTTGACAGTAGCGTAGAAGGGCTGTTTATGGTAGCGGATCCGCTGGCCATTTCGTTTTTTGAGGATCTGGTAGATCTGTCACGCAAGTATAAACTGCCGATCATGGTTCTTGACAATGCCCTCCTTGAGAAAGGTGGAGTTATGGGCTACAGCCCCTCTTTCTACTCCATCGGTTTCCAGGCTTCTGTGATGGCTGCCAGGGTTCTCAGGGGAGTATCTCCCGGCAGATTGTCAATACAGAATCCAAATAAAATCCAGTTGGTTGTCTCACAAAAAGAGGCGCAACGCCTTGGGCTCATCCTGCAGGAATCCATTCTCAGTCATGCTGATACCATTTTGCGATGACTCTCAAACTCTTCTACAAACTTTTTGGCGCCTTTCTTTTTGTTGCACTGGTGCCGTTTCTTTTTGCTTCCTATATTTTTACAGGAACACTTGAAAAATATCTGCATGACCACTTGTATGAAAATGGGGCTGTTCGTCTTGAAAGAACGGCAATTCTTATAACAGATGTCGTCAGTCATGTTGAAAAAGTCCTTGCCAGATTAGCTCGTCACATACACTTTACAGACAAGGATATAGATGTGATTCAATGGTTGTACGACAGCCATCCCCAGATTATCAATATTATTGTTGTAGATATGAATGGCATTGTTCATGAGGCTGTGAGTCGTTTTTCATATATTGCCAGGGGTACAACTCTTGCCGATTGCGTTCCATCGGGTCAGGGGAAGAAAAAAGTTACGTTTTCCAGTTGGAATAATGAACCGACGATGATCATCTGTTACCCAATTGTCTCTCTGGCCAGTGGAAAACAAGTGGGTGCTCTTCATGCTGAACTCAGCATCAGTTCCCTCTTTAAAACGCTCTCTTTTAATGCAGATAAACATGTTCAGTATGTTGTTAACGGGTACAATGGTCATATCGTATTCCATCCTGATTTTAACCTTGTGTTGAATGATCGTGATGCTTCGCTACTGGCTCCAGTCAAGCAGGCATTAGCCGGCACAGATTTGGCCCATGAAGAATATGTGAATTTAAGTGGAGACAGAGTGCTTGGTGTGGCCAAAAGCATAGCAGGTGTACCGTTTGTGCTCGTAGAAGAAACACCGTTTACTGTGGCCTACGATTTAATCCGGCAGCGTCGGGATGTGCGAAATACTATCCTCTGGTCGTCCATTGTTTTTATCCTTATTACCGCGTATCTCCTCACTCG
This sequence comes from Desulfocapsa sp., assembly GCA_029935315.1. Taxonomy (GTDB): domain Bacteria; phylum Desulfobacterota; class Desulfobulbia; order Desulfobulbales; family Desulfocapsaceae; genus Desulfocapsa. The sequence goes on from JAOZKN010000008.1 coordinate 17,498, forward strand.
TTCAATTACCAGGCCGGTGGCCAGGTTGCTTACCTTAACCAGAAGAATTGAGCAGGGCGATCTGGATGTTGTGATTCCAGAGAACCATTCATGGCTGCCCGATGAGATAAGTATTTTCAGTGATCATTTTCAACGGATGGTGGAAGCTCTGAAAACTGACCGGCAAAGACGTGACGAGGCTGTGCAAAAGGAACAGGCTGCCCTGGAAAAACTGAGTAAGTCACAGAAAATGGAGGCAATTGGACTGATGGCCGGAGGCGTTGCCCATGATCTGAATAATATTTTGTCGGGGATTGTTGGGTATCCAGAGCTGATTCTATATGATTTGCCAAAAGACAGTGAGCTGAGAGGGAAAATTGAAGCTATCCAGGAATCAGGGCAAAGGGCTGCGACAATTGTAGCGGACTTACTCACCGTTGCCAGGGGTGCTGCCAGTACCAGAGAAATTTGTGACGTTAATATTCTGATTGCAGAATATCTGGAATCTCCTGAGGCGAAGAAACTTAAGTCACTGTATCCAAGTATTCACTATCAGCAGCAACTTAAGGCGACTCAAACTACTATTCTCTGCTCTCCTGTCCATGTCAAAAAATGTATTATGAACCTGGCGGCAAATGCTGCAGAGGCCATTAGTGATGATGGAACGGTTGTTGTTTCCAGTCGTAATGTTTTTGTTGAAGACGCTGCCACCGGTAAACACGAGATTGAAAAAGGTGATTATGTTGTTGTAAGCGTGGAAGATACGGGCCCGGGTATTGCAGATCTGGATATAGAACACATCTTTGACCCGTTTTACACCAGGAAGGTTATGGGGAGAAGTGGAACCGGTCTTGGGCTTACCGTGGTTTGGAATACAATGGAAGATCATGGGGGGAGGGTAGTTGTTGAGAGCAGCAACAAGGGCACTCGCTTTGATCTCTATTTTTCATTGTGTGAAGGAGACGATTGTGGCCAGGCTGAAGTGGATTTGCCAGAAATGAACCTTGGAAATAATGAATCTGTTCTTGTCGTGGATGACGAGCCACAATTGCGTGATATTGCAACGGAAATGCTGCGAGTGCTGGGCTACAGGGTTGATTGCGTCGAATCTGGAGAGTTGGCTGTGCGGTTTGTGAAGGAAAACCCTGTTGATTTACTCGTGATAGATATGTTGATGGATCCCGGTATGAACGGACGGCAGACATATGAAAAGATCTGTAAGTTGTATCCGGGCCAGAAGGCAGTCCTTGTCAGTGGATTTTCAGAGAGTGATGATGTCAAAGCGACCCTGCGGCATGGAGCAGGAGCGTTTATTAAAAAGCCTTACTCAATGGCTGAACTTGGCCGTGCTGTTAAAAAGGTGATTTGTGGATGACTAGGCCAAAAGCCGATTAGCAATGGTTTTACGTTTTGCTTTTTTGTAGCAAGCCCATTATCATTAATCTCCTTTTAGGAGATATTCAGAGAATAGCTGATTATGAGCCTTCATCTGGTGGAGAGTTTAGAATATGTTTTGGAAAAATGATGGTAGAATTTGGAGAGGAGCAGGGGAATATTAATAAAGAAAATATATTTGTCCGTTCCGTGCTGTTGGTGGACGACGATCCGCAGACACTCTATATTTGTAAGAGCATTCTGCAGAAGGCTGACTTTGAAAATATCTTCACCATGGAAGACAGCCGAGATGTCCTCTCTTTTCTGGCAAAACAGCCTGTAGCCATCGTGATCCTGGATCTTAAGATGCCTTTTCTCTCCGGCCAGGAATTGCTCGCCACCATTGCCAAAGAACATCCAGAGATTACTGTTATCATCATGTCTGCCGGCGACGAAATAGATACCGTGGTAGATTGTATGCAGATAGGTGCCATCGATTATCTACTCAAGCCCGTAAATCCCACCCGACTTGTCTCTTCTCTCAAGAGAGGCTTTGAATTCTGTTCCCTTAAACATGAAACATACAATCTGAAGAAGCAGCTCCTTGCAGATGATATGGAGAATGAATCAGCCTTTGCTGCCATTGTCACCCGCAACAAAAAGATGCGTTCTATCTTTCGTTATATTGAAGCCATTGCTTTATCCCGTGAGCCAGTATTGATAACTGGAGAAACAGGGGCAGGTAAGGAACTGATTGCCAGGGCCGTCCATGAGGTAAGCGGCAGAAAGGGTGACTTTGTAGCGGTTAATGTGGCCGGCCTTGATGATACCATGTTTTCTGATGCACTCTTCGGTCATGGTAAAGGGGCCTTTACCGGAGCCGACTCCAGCAGAACTGGCTTTATCGCCAAAGCTCAGGGGGGAACGCTCTTTCTCGATGAAATTGGTGATTTGCAGGAACTTTCCCAAATCAAACTGTTGCGGCTTTTGCAGGAAAAGGACTACTATTCCCTTGGTTCTGATGTGTCCACAAAGACCGACTGTCGAGTGGTCTGTGCAACCAATAGAAATCTGAAAAAATTGATAGCTGAAAAAACATTCAGAAAAGATTTCTATTACAGGTTGTTGGCACACAAGATTCATATCCCTTCACTGCAGGAACGTAAAGGGGACATTCCTCTTCTGTTGGACACCTTTCTCACAGAGGCTGGCCAAGACATGAAAAAGAAAAAACCGGTACCGTCTCCTGAGCTGCTGACTCTCCTTTCTACGTATCATTTTCCCGGGAACATCAGAGAACTGAGAGCAATGGTTTTTGATGCTGTCAGCCGTCACAAATCGGGGAGATTAGCTCTTGAAAGTTTCAAAACGACCATTGGAGAAGAACAACAGGCAGACACGGAGGCAACTCATTCCGTAACTGAAGAGAGTGATATCCTTTTTTTGAACAGTGCCGGACGATTCCCTACCCTGAAAGAGTGCGAACGATATCTTATACGAGAGGCGATGCAGCAGGCTGCCGGCAACCAGGGCATTGCCGCCACTCTTCTCGGCATCTCCCGCCAAGCTTTAAATAGAAGAATTTTGCGGCAGCCCTCCCTTGCCGAACCTCTTTCTTGACTCCTGCTAACCACAACATGCTACCGAGCTACACACCTTGCAACATATGTTGCAGGTGCCAATAGTTGCGAGCAAGCCATAGATGCGCATATCATTCTGTTTTTGCATAAATTATTACACACTTCTCCATTACCCGCACCTATACTAGCAACATATGTTGCACGGTGCTGTTTGGGTGGATTTCTTTAAGTAACGTTTTTTCGCAAACAAATCCCTTCCAAAGAACTCCTCGAAATAGCGTCATTCCAGTCTCGATACCTCGTGTCACAGCAGTTTGTGGAGATATTTTCATTTTCTTGGTGTGGTTTTTGCAAACAGTTAATTGATTTTCATAGGATTCTCTGTTTGTGATCCTGTTGAGCCAGAAATAATGAGGGGATATATAAACACAATGAAAAACACCACAATGCATAACGGTGAGAAGGATGAGAAAATTCCTGAACAATCAGCTCGCCATTACTCTCGGTTGAAAAAAATTGAAGAGCGGCATCTGAATATCACAAGAATTTTTATTCATGATATGGATGGAATGATACAATCCATACTGGGAAATACTGAGCTTCTTAAGGTACAATATGCACATAAATTTAATCGTGAGGCGATGAGTTACCTGTATAAAGTTGAGAAGAACAGTAAAAGTCTCGTCAATCTACTGAATACCTTTCAGGATACTATCCCCCTTGCACCGAAAAACACCACTAATAATCCTGTTAAAAATTAATGCGTGCTCCTAACAAAATACGTAGAACATTGATGAGTTATTGAAGATATGGCTACTATTTTAATTGTTGACGATGATCTCGGACTACAAAAGATTCTTGAGATCTCATTAAAAAAATATAAAGATAATTTTGATGTTCTTTTTGCCAGTAACGGAGAAGAAGCTGTCGAAATTTTTAATCAGCAGGAGATCAACCTGCTGATCACTGATATAAAAATGCCGAAGATGGATGGGCTTGCTCTGCTGGCTTATATGAGTGTCAACCATTCTTCGATTCCCTGTATTGTCCTGACATCCTATTCAATACCCGGATTAGAGCAAAAACTGTCCCGTTCTATTTTTCACTTCTTGAAAAAGCCAATTAATCCAGTGAACCTCGCCCAATTAATCATGGATGGTTTGCAACATGCAGAACAAGGTGGGGCATCATTAAGTGGAATTTCTGTTCCCGGTCTTATGCAGATTGTTGAAGCAGAAGAAAAAACATGCTTTCTGGTAATTCATGCAGATGGAATAAAACAGGGAGGAATGTATTTCTATGATGGGATACTCTACGATGCTGTCTGCGGAAAAATGCAGGGGGAAAAGGCTGCACTGCGCCTTATTGCTTTGGAAAATGCGCAGGTTGTGTATCGGAAACTGCTCCCCAAAAATATCCCCCAACGCATAGAAAGTGGAATGCAGGCCCTGATTCTTGAAGCGATGCGGATTAAAGATGAACAAACAGCTGCAGGAACAGCTCAGCAGGAAGGGGAATCGCGCAAACAGGAAGCTTTGCTGACGCAGGGTATACAACTTTGTGAAGGTCTGCATCTTCAGAAGGCACAAAAACTTCTCCTCCAGGTTGCATCACAGGATGCGTCTAACATGCAGGCTTGGTTGTGGTTATCACGAACGCTAAACAACATGAAACAGTTGCGTGTTGCTCTAACTAAAGCATACAAACTAGCTCCCAAAGGTAAGGAAGTGACCCGTGATATTCGGAAGTTCAGTATCGCCTGCAAGGCTGAACTGAAGCAGGTTTGTCACTGTCCTTTCTGTTTTGCACCAATAGCTGCAAAGGCGCAACAGTGCCATTATTGCAGTGGGTTCCTTGTGATCACTGCTGACATATTGCCAAGGATAGGGCAGACGAAGAAGCGCGGAGAGTTGCGTCTGGCACTTGACCGTTTTGAAGATGTGCTGGCAAGAGAGCTGAATATACCGGTACTTTTTTATGCCGCTATAGCCTGTCTGCACCTCAATAACTTTGATGCTGCCCTTGAATATCTTGAGCAACTTCAGCAATGTGTTGGCACAAAAAAGAATATGTACACATCAACAGTGGAACGTATTGTCGCCTTTATTGCATCGAAACAGATAACAGATGAAGTTGAGAATGACTTAGTTATGAAGACATCAATCCCTGTTGAGACAAAGGTGTCGGAACAAAAGAAAATCCTGGTGGTGGAAGACAGTCCAACCACCCGTAAGGTTATTAAAATGACCTTAGAGAGCAAGAAATTCATTGTTGTGGAGGCAGAAGATGGTGTGGAAGCGTTGACGAAGATCAATGATGAGCAACCGAATTTGATCCTGCTTGATGTTATGCTTCCTAAATTAGATGGTTACGGCATCCTTTCGGTACTAAAGCAGAACAGTAATCTGAAGAGTGTCCCGGTAATTATGCTCACCAGCAAGGATGGATTGAAAGATAAAATTAAAGGACGTTTTTCGTCTGCCAGTGCTTACCTGACGAAACCTTTTAAGCCTGAAATGCTGATTGAAAAAGTAAATCAGTATATTCAGTAAATTTGATTTAGAATTTTAAATGATAAAAAGTTAAGAGAACAAAATTATGGTTTCTAAAAAAATCCTTGTGGTGGATGACAGTCCAGTCCAGTTAAAAATGACAATTGCAGCACTGCAGGGACAACCGTATGAGATTCTGACAGCAATGGATGGAGAAGAAGCACTTCAGAAAGTTCATAGTGATATCCCTGACCTTGTGGTGCTTGACGTTGTTATGCCCAAGATGGATGGCTTTCAGGTGTGCAGAAAGATGAAGGCATCTCCTGAAATGCAGCATATACCCGTTATTATGTTGTCCAGTAAGAACCAGAAAGTTGATGCGTTCTGGGGAAAAAAACAGGGCGCTGACATGTACCTGACCAAGCCTTTTGAGCAAGCCAACTTACTGGATGCTATAACAAAAAGTCTTGCTTGAGGATTAGCAGGAATGACAGATCAGCTTCTAAGGACTTCCCCCCAAACGCCACCTGATACTCATGAATATGAGCTTCTGGATCTGCTAAAGCTCATTAACGATGAGTTAACAGTAGTGCTGCGTGCCCAGGGCGATGATACCCTTCCTGCTCAGAAAGATAAGGAACTGGATAATATTGGTAGTCATATCTGTTTCGAACTTGGCGGACAACTGTTGGCAATCCCTTTGTCTGCCGTTCTGGAAGTAGGAGACTTGCAAATCCTGCAAGCTTTGCCCCTGCTACCACATTGGCTCTCTGGCATTACCAATATCCGGGGAGAAATTGTTTCAGTGGTTAATCTCGCTCTTTTTCTTGATCGTATAAACCAGTCATCTGTAAACAGGAGACCATTTCTCGTTGTGCATGATGATACGATAAAAATACTAGTCACTGTGGACCGAGTTGTCGGAACTCGTACCCTGTACATTCCTTCCCTGGAATTGTCAAAACGGAATGCAGAGACGTTATCTCAGGCTGAGTATTTTGCCGGAAGAGCCATTTACAAAGAACAGGATGAAGAGCAAGAGATAGATCTCTTTGATCTGCATGCTTTTCTTTCATCTCGGAAATTGAGAGAGATTGTGGCCGCCTCGCATTAGCGGTTGACAGAAGAGACTATTTATGACGGCAGCAGAGCAAATATCAATAGTGACAGAAGTCATCCAAGAGGTGGAGAGTTATCTGCCGGATATGAGTAGTTACCTGCATGCACTTGCCAGCAGCAATACCGACCATGAGGAAGAAACCGGGAAAGAATTACACCGCATGACGCATACCATCAAAGGTACGGCGGCAATGGTGCAGTTGGAAGAACTCAGTAAGACAGCAGCTCTTATGGAAGATGTCTTGGATGATATCCTGGCTGGTCAACAGGGCTGGAACAAACAGGTTATACAGGTAATGAGTAACACCGTTAATGACATCGGTTCTTACTGCATTGCACTGCATAAGGATACCCCGGATGGTGTTGAGCTCTATCATACGGCACGCGCAGCATTTGAGGAAATCAAGGACACCTTTTCTGTCCAACCAGCTGTAGCCACTGAGTTGAGCCAGGAAGAAGGTGATCTGCTTGCTTTCCTTGATGGAAATGAGGACGATGAGCCCGATGATGCTTTCCTCCAACACTTCTCAGGTGAAGAAGAAAGTGCAGTATCTGAAGATGATCTGGCAATGCTTCTTGGCAGTAGTGTCAGTGATCCTGCGGAGATAAAACTGGAAGAATTACTGGGCATAGAGAGTGATGATCCCGGAGAATTTGACTCTGACGAGGAAACAGTAGAGTTGTTGCCCTCCGCAGAAGTTTCCATTGACCAGGAATTACAGGAGAGTTTTGACGAGGAAGCCGAGGAACATTTGGATAATATCGGCCGACAGCTCAATGAATTGGCTTCGGCCATCAGCGAACGGACTGCTGTCAGTGAAGAATTCCGGGAACGACTGCACTCCATCCGACGCTCTGTCCATACTCTAAAAGGTGCTGCTGCAGTTATAGGTATAGAGCCGGTGGCCGCCTGGGGACATGACTTCGAAGATTTTCTTGACAGCCTGCATGATGAATCCGATACAATCTCACCCAGGAGTATCGCGGCTATGCAGGATGGGGCTGATATTCTTGAAAAGATTGCGCTCAACCCAAATGTGGATGTAAGTTCTGAAATCAGCACCCTGCAAGACATATTCCCAACCATCACGGCTGATGCAGCTGTCAATGGAGAAAGCATCCCGGAGAAGGCTGTCCCACAAACTGCAAAGGAACAAGAATCTCCAGAACCTGCTCTTGCACCGGACATTCCCGTAGAAAGTGGTAAAGAGACCAGTGAAGAGCATGCCTTGCACGATAGGGCTGCAGATAGTGATGAGGGGGAGTCGTTCACTGACAGTGGCCCGACAAGAGAACATATCTTTAGTATTCGCAAAGAGGGGAGTGCAAAACACTTTTCCCCGATCCGGATCGCTGGCTCAAAGAATAAACGTAAGCAGGCAAGAACAAGAACCCTTCGGGTCGGCAGTGAGAAGATTGCAGAACTTATGGGACTGAGTGGTGATATGGCCATTAACCTCAGCAGTTTTGAGAACTCCTCATCATCCATGCAGTCCGGTCTTAACGAATTTGAAATAACGCTGCAGCGCTTAAAAGGGATCGTTTCCAGGCTAGAGACTGGCGACAAACAGAGGTCAATACCGAATCTTGCTGCTCCTGCCGAAAACAGTCTGAGCAGGTACGGAACTGCAGATGAGTTTGACCCTCTTGAGATGGATCACTATTCCGAATTCCACATCCTCCTCAACTCCCTGAACGAGGCTGTTGTTGATCTGGAATCAATCAGCTCGCAGGCCTTCGGGGTTCATGATTCGTGGCGCCTGGCCGTCGACAGGCAGCGCAGAATAGTGGGGGATGTTCAGGGTGCGGTGCAATCTATTCAAATGACGCCGTTTTCTACTCTTTCCAATCGCTTATACAAAACAGTCCGTGAGTCAGCCAGAGTCACCGAAAAACAAGTACGACTGCTTATTGAGGGCGGTTCCATGGAAATGGATACACATATATGGAATGTTTTAGCAGATGCCCTGATGCATATGCTCCGTAATTGTGTGGATCATGGTATTGAGTCGGCTGATGAGCGATTACTGATTGATAAGCCTGAGCAGGCAACCATCCAAATCAAGTGCTCCCGGCAGGGCAGTCATTTTGTTTTACGGCTTTCTGATGATGGAGGCGGGCTTAACTATGACGCAATTAGAAATCGGGCATTGACATTGTACCCGGAAACCGATGTTGAAGGAATGAACAACAAAGAGCTGGCTGCCCTGATCTTTAGACAGGGTTTTTCCATCCGCCCAAAGGTCACGTCCATATCTGGACGTGGCGTAGGAATGGATGTGGTCAGAAATGCTCTGGATCAGCTGAACGGTTTTATTGAAGTATCTTCCGATACCGGGCAGGGAACGGAATTTATTCTGTCAATGCCCATTGCTGTAGCACAGTTGCCAGCGCTTATGGTCATGTTTGGCAAACAGCAGTTTGCGGTTCCCATGCGTGATATAAGCAGTGTACTCAGGTTATCCCCTCAAGAGAGGCAAAAAGAAACATTTACAGTAAATGATGAATCTTTTCCCTTGCTCAGGCCTGCCGAACTTATGGCCCTGGAGGGTTCTCCTGATTTGACTGGTGACAGAGATGATTGTCGGGATTCTTCTCTTGCTCTTGCTGTGGAAACTTCCGGCAGACGTGGGTTGCTGGTAGCAGATGCTATCATAGGTCAAAGAAACGTGGTTTTTAAGAGTCTCGGTTCTCACCTGCAGAATATTTCCTGTGTTGCCGGGGCCACAATTTTGGGTGACGGCAGTCTGGTTCCCATACTGCAAACGGAAGATCTATTCAATCTGGCAGAAACAGCTGCTCAATGCAATGATACTGCCGGCTCGGAGAAGTATGGTGATGAGAAAACAGTTGAGATTCTCATAGTCGATGATTCCATCAGTATCAGAAAGGTGCTGGGGAATTTTATCACAGCTCAGGGATGGCAGCCAACCACTGCCCATGACGGTGTTGATGCCATAAATAAGATAAAAGAGAGAAAACCTGATCTGGTTATTCTTGATATTGAAATGCCTCGTATGAATGGCTTTGAAGTATTGCAGACCCTGCAGTCGCAATCAGCCTATCGGGACCTTCCCGTTCTAATGCTGACCTCAAGGAGTGCAGTGAAGTATAGAGAAAAAGCAGCAGGACTTGGTGCCCGTGGATTTGTCACGAAGCCATTCAAGGATGAGGAACTTACTTCCCTTATCAGCAGTCTTACCACTCAAAAATTGGCCAAAGGTCCTCAATACTAATGGATACAATTTGCCTGGTGGAAGCCGGAGCCTATCTCCTCGGCATTGACGCCGCCGCCATAGTTCAGAAAATGGATAAAAATAAGTTTCTGGAAGGAGAGCAGGAAGATGAAACTGTTCTGATCTCCCTTGCATCCTTTTTCAATCAAAGTACTGTCCTCCTCCCCCGGCCAGAATTCTTTGTCGTGGAAATGGATGCCAATAATGAGCCTTTACTCCTACTGGTCGATAGAATAGTCGGAGAGATTAGATCGTCAGGCCATTTTGAACCACTGCCTTTGCTTTACTCCGATCTTGCCCGGCACTGTTGTCCGCAGATCATGATCCATGATGAGCAACCTGTCCTGCTACTTGATGGCACCGGTCTGGCAGAAGTTCGTGTAATGCTGGAAAGTACTTGTGGAGTCTTCTCCATGGGTACATTGCGCGAAGAAAATCGCAAGAATACCATGGTGGAGGAATCTCCTCTTCAACACAGCTGTATAAAAGTACCCCCTGAACAAACTGCAGTTAAACTCGATAATGTAATGTTTAACAGGGTCGTTGCCTGGACCATCGGCAAATATCTCGATTGGGGCAATGATGAAAATTGTACAGTTATTATCGATGAATTTCGCTCAGAATATATCAACTCTGTGCAGTTACAAAGTATAAGTAACGATTCACTGCAGTATCTTATCGACAAAACTATTCAGCAATGCAGGGAATTCCATAACACGGCCCTGCAGCGGCTGACAGATACGCTTACTGGTACAACCCTATGAAAAGGACACCACAAACAGAGAAAGTCGTTGCAGTAAGAGTAGTACGACAGGAAGCGGAGGGGGGGGACAATAAACTGTTTTTTCTCTTCACCGCAGTTCAGGTGGAAGAGGTTCTTTCTGAGGTTGTTACGCGACCGGTGCCCTTTGCCCATTCTTTTCTGTCAGGTGTTGCTTTCTGGCATGGTCACCTGCTGCCGGTTATCGATCTTGAAAATCGTTTCGCCTTCTCTGATACCAGGAAAATTGGAAAATCCCGTTTTCTTGTTGTCCGTACGGGAGCACCGGAAAATCCGGCTGGTAGCAAGATCTTTCGCTGCGTACTGCAACTCTCGGAGAATATCCATTCCATCGATGCCCCGGATTCCAGTAGTATTGTCAATAGTGAACAGCTTGCTATTGAATCATCACTGGTCAGGGGAGTATACCAGTGGAATGACGCTACCTATATTGTTCCCGATTTAGTCTCTATTTTACAGAACCGGCAGAGTAGTAAAGAAAAGTTAAAACAGACACATTCTACGTTATTATAAGAAGCAATAAACAGGAGGGTCACCATGGCAGAAATCAGGAAAAAAGATATAAATAAAAAAACATCAGGGATTGGCATCAGGAGTAAACTGCTTTTCTGGTTACTGCTCATCGCCCTTGTTCCGATGGCAGTCGTTGGTGCAGTTGGCTATTCTCTTTCCTCGAGCGCGCTGGAAAAGCAGTCATTTGATAATCTCGAATCAACACTTACTTTGCAAAAAAAAGCCCTGGAAGATTATTTCTCTGAGCGTACAAGAAATCTTGAAAACCTTGTTGATGATGTACAGATTCTCAAGCAGAAAGAATTCACCAAGATGACAGCGATCAAGATTCAGAAGCAAAAACAGGTCAGCTCCTTTTTTAAATCGCAATTGCAGGATATCAGCACTTTTGTCAGTAATCCAGAGCATGAGAAGGCATTTATCGCCTTATCTTCTCCAGCTTCTTTTGCTGCTGCGCACAAAAAATACTCTTCATTATATAATGAATGGCTTAAGGAGCAAGACCTTGGCTCTCTGATAATGGTTGCTGCAGACGGTCATATAATTTACTCAAATGATGCAGTCATCAAGCAAGGTATTTCCCTGCAGGATAAGGCCGGAACTCCTGAATTGGCTGCATTTAAAAAAGGCATGGACGAAATTGTTTTTACTGATTTTATTCGCTCATCATTGAGAGACAATGCACCTGCCGCCTATTTTTCTGCACCAATAAAAAAAGGAACAACAACCCTGGCAGTGCTTTTGTTTCGTCTGCCCAACAATGCTTTTGCTGAGATCATGCAGGATCGTACCAGTCTTGGGGAAACCGGTGAAATATATATGGTGGGACCCGATGGTATGTTTCGATCCGATTCAAAATATTTTGAAGTATCCACTCTGATTCATCCGGATTTCCTGGTCGACACGGAAAGTGTTGCCGAGGGTCTGGCTGACATTACCGGTGAACGGGTTATTATTAATTATCGTGGAGAATATGTCCTCTCCTCCTATGTTCCGATCAATGCTGCTGGAATTACCTGGGTTCTGATTGTTGAGATTGATCAGGTTGAAGCCATGACCCCCAGGCAGAAAGGAGAGGAGTTAGACTACTTCGCTGCATATGCCAGCAAGTACGGCTACCCCGATCTGTATCTGCTTGAACCCGATGGATACATTTTTTATTCCGCTGCCCATCATGATGATTACCGGACTAACATTCTTACAGGGGAGTTCCAAGAGTCATCTTTTGCTACTACCGTGGAGGCGGTACTGGAAAGCAAAACTATGGTGGCCAGTGATATCAGTCGTTACCAGCCCGCGGATAATAAACCGGCATCTTTCCTTGCCATGCCGTTTCTGCATGATGGTCAGGTCTCAATGATTGTTGCCCTGCGACTACCGATTACGCAGCTCAATGCGATTATGGAGACCCATGGCGGCCTGGGTGAAACGGGTGATTCATATCTGGTGGGCTTTGATAAACTCTGGCGAACGGAGTCATTACAGACTACGAGTTACAATGTCAAATCCACCCTGCTCAATCCTGAACTTATTATTGATACCAAGCCAGTGCAGGAAGCGTTGGCCGGTAAGAGCGGGACTGGTGTGACTTTAAACAGCCTTGGAGACAAGGTACTTGCGTCCTGGAAACCTTTTTCCTTTTATGATTTGCAGTGGGCTATTGTCAATGAAGTCAGCCAGGCGGAAATTTCAAAGCCTGTAACACGTTTGTTGAACACCAGTTCCATGATTGCAGCAGGCGGAGTTATAGCTGTTCTCCTTCTCAGCTTTCTGGTATCCGGCGGCATTACCCGACAAGTGGGAACGATCATGGCAGCAATGTCCAAGGTAGAGCATGGTGATTATGATACCAAAGCAGAGGTGATCAGTAAAGATGAGCTGGGCACAATGGCTTCTACCTTTAACGAGATGATCAATACAACCAAGGGCTTGATGAAGGATCGCCAGGAGGAGCATGACCAGTTGCAGGAATCCATCATGGGACTGCTTATGGAAATTTCTGAAATGTCTGAGGGCGACATGACAGTCCGGGCCACGGTCCGGGAAGATGCCACCGGCACAGTGGCAGATTCGTTGAACATGATGCTTGAAGAACTGAGCCTGGCCATCGGCAAGATTAAAAAATCTTCTGAGCAGGTAGGTCTAACTGCCAATAAACTCAGTTCTACCACTGATAAGCAGGCTGTCCAAAGTGATTCTCAATCCGAACTTATCAGAAGTGCAGTTGAAGAAATCAACCGAATGACCCTGGCCATTAAACAGGCTGCAGTCCAGGCGAACACATCTGCAGAGACATCTAAATTATCCAGAACAGCAGCCACTGAAGGAACAAAAGCGGTTGAGAATACCAGCCAGGCGATGGAAACAATTCGTGGTAATGTTCGGGATACTGCCCGGGCAATCAAGCGTCTGGGAGAGAGTTCTCAGGAAATCAGTGATTTTGCCAAGACCATTAATGATATTTCTGACCGAACCTCCATCCTTGCGCTTAATGCATCCATCCAGGCAGCCGCAGCCGGTGAAGAGGGGCGTGGTTTTGCCGTTGTTGCAGAGGAAATTCAGCGCCTTGCTGAGCGTTCTGCTGCTTCCACCAGACAGATTGACACCCTGATCAGGAATATTCTCGGAGAGATCAGTGATGCCGGCGTCAGTATGGATTCGAGTATCCAGGAGGTTGTACAGGGGACGAAACTCTCGGAAGATGCCCTTGCCAAACTGCAGGATATTAATGAGCGTTCCAACGTAGTGGCCGAGTTGATCGGTGCTGTTTCTCTTACCACCGATGAGCAGGCAGAAATCTCTGTCAAGGTGGCGAAGAGCATGAAAAAAATCGGTATTATCAGTACGGAGGCTGCTGAAGAAACCAGAAGGTCATCTTCAGCTATGAGGGGCATGGCTTCAGTGGCCGATGAAATGTTGCAGGCCGTTGCCACATTTAAGCTGGGAGAAGACGAAGAGTTAAATATCCTCGGTACCCAATCTGATGAGATAAGCAAAGAAGATACTGACGCTGCTGATCTTGCTTTGCTGCTGAGTGAAGAAATTCAAGAAGTGTGATTGTTCTAAAGGAATGTGACAGTTGTTATTGTCGCTGGCAGCCAAATTATTTTGGCCTGGCAGAAGACTATTATAAATAAATCAATACAATTACTAATATTAAAAACTCATTAAAGGAGATTGATAGAATGAAATCATTGAGTAAGTATTTTGCTGAAACTGGCCTTGTTGTGTTTTTCTGTCTTATGCTGGTAAATACGTCCAGTGCCGCGGTAAAACAACAAATTGTTGCACTGGAGGCTGCAGGGGACATTAAATATCTCAGCCAGGAAATAACCAAGGCATATTTTTACAAGGAACTTGAGATTCGTATCGTGCAAGCCAAGAGGGATATAAAAGAAGGCATGACCACAATGGACAGTGCCATTGAAATACTTAGTAGTGAAGTAATAGATGAAGAGACACAGGGTGTGTTATCCTTTATTGTGTTTGCCCGAGATGAAATGAAAATTACACTCAAACAGCCCTATTCCGAAGAAAATGGGGCGATGATGCTGGATTTCAGTGAATCTTTGCTGGAAGGGGCAACATTGATTGGACAGAAACTTTTCCAAAAAGATGATACTGAGCAAGCTGGTCTTGTTACCGTAAAGCAAATGGAATTTCTGTTGGAACGTATCAACAAGTACTACATTGCGCACAAGGCTGGATTTAAAGACTATAATAATGTTGTCCAACTTGAGAAAGCCATTGCAGGATTTGAGACGAATTTAAAAAAAGTTAATACCTACAGCTATCCGGCTTCATTACGGCCCAGTACCGAAAAAATCAATAAATTCTGGCCCATTGCCAAGGGGTTTTATCTTGGCATAGAAAAGGGATCTCTCCCCATCATTGTCATGTCCTCGACCAATAATCTAGAGCGTGCACTGCATAATCTACAGGACTATCATTACAAAAAAATTACTACTAATTAATAATAAGTTGTGACAATACACTATGGTCGCAGGCACTCTATCTATCGGTGCTGACTACAGGCAGTGGCCATGTCTGCTAATCTTGCGACTGCTTATTTTTAAATGATATTTATTGTCCATATTCATTGGCAATTTAGTAAAATAAAGGAGAGTAAAAAATGGTACTAATTGATAAAAACAGAAAATTTAAACTGATAATTAATGTATTTATGCTGTCAGTTCTCTGTTTTGCAACGCATGCCCACTCAGCAATTGACTCAATAGAAGACGCAGTGAACCAGGCAGGGAAACAACGCATGATAACACAGCGACTGTTAAAAGATTATGCGATGGCAGGTATGGGACTGCAATTTGGAAATCCTGGTGATGATTTAAAGAAGAAAATGGCCATGTTTGATAAGACCCTGATAGAGTTAGCGGCAATGTCAGTGAATGATGCTGTCAATACAAGTGTGGCGAAAAATAAATCCTTATGGGAACCGATCAAAGGAATTTTGGAGACGTCGCCGGAGCAAGACAAAGCCATGGCCTTGCAAAAAAGCCTGGAGGAGTTGTTAAAATCCTGCCATGAAACCACAGTTCTTCTCAGCAAGGCTTCAGGCAGCCAAGCGGGAGAAATCGTCAATATTTCTGGCCGTCAACGGATGCTATCGCAAAGGCTTGCTTCTCTGTACATGTTAAAGGTATGGGGGATAGATGACGCTGATTTCCAGACAAAGCTTGTTAAAACTATGGGTGATTTTGCCAAAGCACAGACAACCCTGGCGGATTCTACGCTTTCTACCCCGGAAATATCTAAGAAACTCGCGAAGGTGAAAAAAACATTCTCATTTTTTGAGATTATGGCAAAAACAAAATCTGGAAGATATTCGCCGTCATTAATAAGTAAATTGACAGACAGCATGCTTGTAGAGATGGATGAAGTGACACAACTGTATGTCGCTGAGAAATAGTTTCCATTCCAGCAGCTCTTTTTACATAAAAGCTGAAATCTTAAACCGGTCAGATTGATGAACAGGTATCAAAAACAGGGGGAGGACAGTCGTCACCATGATGAGAGTATAAACTCCCCGGATCTATTCCAATGTCTGAAGACTCTTCTCCAGAGAACGGGTTCCAGTGAACAGTTTCAAGCCATGCCCGACACCGAGCAGGACAACCAGGAAAAATTATTCAATGACACCGTATCCATGGTTGGTGAACTGGAAAAACAGCACGTTTTGATTGATAAGCTTGTCCCCTCTACCGAGGACATGGCCGTTGTTGTTATGGATCTGAAGCTGAGAATTACTTATTTAAATCCAGTTGCTGAAAAACTGTTTGCCTGTCAGGCGGATAGGGTGATTGGCAAAAAGTTGCCTGCAACCCACTCCCCTGAAAGTGGAAAAGCACTTAATTGCAAAGAAATAATAGAATATGTGCAGACCGCAGGCTCCTATAACTATAGCATGACACTGGATCAGAAAACCATTGAAGCGACAATCTCTCCCCTCAAGGATGCTCATAATAAACAACTTAACGGTTTGTTGCTCATAGCCCAGGACCTTACAACAATCCTGGAACGGAAAAAGATTCTCCAGAAGACATTGGCTGAACTACAAACTATCTTTGACAATACTCTATTGGGACTTGTTCTGGTTCGGGACAACGATATCGTCCGGGTTAATTCTACATTTGAAAAGATGTTTGGTTACCTCTCTCCTGACCTGCTCCCCCTGGAATGGTCTGATTTTCAATCGAAAATATACACATCTGAAAAGACAGTATGTATGGGTGATAATAATCAGATCCATCGCCTGCAGAAAAAAAACGGGCAGATGTTTTGGGCCAAGGTGCGGCAGATGGCCAGTATGGATGCTATTGAAGAGAATGCTGTACTCTACCTCTTTGAAGATGTGACTCGCCGTAAAGAGATGTTTACAACAATACGACAACTTAATCAGGCTGTGGAGCAGAGTTCAAATTCAATTGTTATTACCAACACCAGCGGAGAAATTGAATATGTCAACAAGGCATTTGTAGAGGTTACAGGTTATAGCGCCGAAGAAGCCATTGGCCTGAACCCCTCTGTGCTCAAATCTGGTAAAACGCCGCCATCTGTTTTTAGCGATATGTGGTTGACGATTACCAGCGGACAGGAATGGTCAGGAGATTTTATTAACAAAAAGAAGAATGGTGAGTTGTATGAGGAACATGTCGTTATCTCACCTCTTCGTGATGAAAAAGGTGTAATCACTCACTTTGTTGCCACAAAAGAAAATATTACTGATTTGAGAAAAGCAAGACTCCGGGCGGAATCCGCCAATCTGGCCAAAAGTGATTTTCTGGCCAATATGAGTCATGAGATCCGTACACCGATGAATGCTATTATCGGCATGAGTGAGCTGCTCCTTGATATGGAACTACTCCCGGAGCAGAAAAAGTATATGCATACTGTGCATAACTCTGCTACTCATCTTTTATCGATTATTAATGATGTGCTGGATTATTCAAAAATTGAGGCAGGCCAGCTGGCCTTGGATAAAAGTACCTTTAAGCCATATAAAATCATACAGGAAGTTCTTTCAACACTGTCCCTTCAGGCCCAGCAGAAAGGACTGTCCTTAAAGGTTCGTGTGGACAATAAGAAGGATGAAGACTGCTTCTACCAGGGGGATTCGTTACGCCTGCAACAGGTTTTGCTTAATCTTGTGGGTAATGCCATAAAATTCACCGATGAAGGAACTATAGAGCTGGATTTCAGTGTCCGGCCACCTGATGCGGATGGTCGACATGCTCTGGAGTTCACCGTATCTGATACAGGCATCGGACTTTCTCTTGAGCAACAACAGGATATATTTAATCGCTTTACCCAGTCTGACAATTCGGTCACCAGGAAATTTGGAGGAACGGGGCTGGGACTTGCTATCAGCAATCGTCTTGTTCAGCTCATGGGTAGCGCAATACATATTGAGAGTACTCTTGGCAAGGGCAGTGCCTTTTCCTTCACTATTCTTCTGGAGATGAGTGAAGAACAACATGACGCCCTGCAGCCCGATACACAATCGTTGTCTCAAGCGAGTAAAAGCCTTTCGATTCTGCTGGTCGAAGATAATCTTGCCAATCAGGAGCTGGCCAAAATTTTACTCGAAAATCAGGGGCATGATGTTGCCATTGCCAGCCATGGCCTTGAGGCATTGAGATGCCTGAGTGAGAATAGCTATGATATGGTTTTTATGGATATTCAAATGCCGGTGATGGATGGATTGACCGCCACCCGCTATATCAGAGAGTTTGAACAGGGAAAACGTGATGATATGCCGGAATGTGCATCAATTTCTGAAAAGCTATCCCGACAACTTACCGGCCAGCATACCTATATTGTTGCCATGACCGCCAATGCAATGAACGATGATCGACAACGCTGTCTTGAGATGGGGATGGACACATACCTCAGTAAACCCTATAAAAAGAAATTATTACAACAGATAGTAGAAAAGTTCGGAGGGAGCGATCAAGCCGATCAAAATAGCGAACAATTCCCAAATAAAGACGAGGCAGTTTCACTGGAACGGGTGCTTGATCATTTAACAAACAGTTTCGGCATGGATCATATGGAGAGTAAGGGAATCGTCGCTACGTACTCCAAATCACTCCATGAAAATCTGCAGACTCTGCAAAAGGCGGTGTTGGATCATGACAGGGAAGGGGGCAGTTTTCAGGCCCACGCCCTCAAGGGCATATTTCTTAACCTTGGGCTAGAGAAACAGGCAAAAACGGTTGCTATTCTTGAGAAGGAGCTGCATAAAGAAATTCTTAGTCATCATACAATGCAGGTTGAACGTTTGATTTATGAATTGCAACCAATAACAGCAAGCGCATGAGAGTCAATCAGAAATTCTGGCAAATATCTCAGAAAGGATCCATTGGTAACCTTACTCCGAAATGCGTAACCACAGGACTGTAAAGAAAATAGTGTGGAAAATATAAGAATGGGCATTGGAAATTTTTACAATTTCACATAATCATTACGTATTACTCTGCTTTCCGGACCTAAATCGAGCCGACCTGAAGGACATCAGGAAACATCAAAATTTACCAAAGTAATGCAGGCCACCATTTTGTGGATGACGTCATTGCTCTTGCAGATCATAATCAATTAAGAGGGTTTAGAATGGAAATATTAAGATGGGATAAACGATTTAGTGTTGGCAATGAAGAAATCGATCTTCAGCATAAAATGCTGTTTAATATTGCTAATTACCTGACAACCGGATCAGGAAAAGGATATGAACGGAATGAAATGAAAGAGATTATTGCAGAGTTGGTTGCCTATACTGACTATCATTTTCGCTTTGAGGAGAATCTTTTAAAAGAACATCCTTCCATAGAAAGCCATCGTAAAATTCATGCTGATTTTGTTGAGAAAGTCCTGTTTTTTGAGAAAGAATTTGCACAAGGAAAAGAAGAAGTAAATGGAGAGTTGTTCTCATTTCTTGTCCAATGGATTCGAGACCATATTCTTGTAACAGACATTGAATTTTTTAAGAATTGATCCTGCACGAGATATTTAAGTATAGGAGCAAAATTGTTAAACCCTTCGACCAAAGACGAAATTAAGAGAGAGCAGCTCAGGATGCTTTATGCCCCGATGTTTGGCAGCCAGCTCGCAGTACTCATTAATGCTTCCGTCATGCTCATTATACTCTGGGATCAAATTGCCCATCCAGTTCTTGTCTTATGGTTTGGGACAATCTTTTCCATTGTCGTCATTCGCCTTATTGACAGATATCAATTTACCCAAATAGCAATTGAATCCTTCACCGTATCAATATGGGAGAAACGATTCCTTACAGGAGTATTTGTCGCCGGTGTTAGCTGGGGGGCGGCATCTATTCTTTTGTTTACCGAAGAATCAACTGTTCATCAACTGTTTCTTGTAATCATTCTTGTTGGAATTACTGCTGGTTCTTTGGGCACTCTTTCTCCTAGTTTTCATGCCATTTTCACTTTCTATACAGTTATCTTTGTCCCATTGGTTTTACGTCTTATGGTAACGGGAAGTCAACTTGGATTGATAATGGGGGGACTACTCATTCTCTACTCTTTGTTACTTATTTTCAATGGTAGACGATTTTATAGAAGTATTTCAGAGAATCTCCAACTCCATATCGAAGCCCAGCGTAGAGAGAAAAAACTCAACGAGAGTGAAGAAAAGTATCGATTGCTGTTTGACAAATCAGAAGATCCCATCCTGGTAATCTCTGGAAATAAATTCACTGTGGCCAATCAAGCCACAGTTAATATCCTTGGTTTTAACTCGAAAGATGAGTTGATAAACACCCATCCATCAGACTTGTCACCGCCATTTCAAAATGATGGCAGTCCATCATTAGAAAAGGCAGAGAAGATGATGCGGAGGGCCCATAAACATGGATTTAATCGTTTTGAATGGAATCATAAGAAAAAAAATGGTGTGATTTTCCCTGTTGATATCTCATTGACCCGTATACCTGCGGAAGGGAGGGATGAAATGCTTTGTATATGGCGTGACATTACCAACCAGAAGCGAATAGAAAAAGAATTGTTAAAGGCACAGCAGCATGCCGAGGCCGCAAATCAGGCCAAATCTGAATTTCTAGCTAATATGAGTCATGAGATCCGAACCCCCATGAACGGTATCATTGGAATGACCAGTATTGTTCTGGATACTGGCTTAACACCTGAACAGCAAAGGAACCTGGAAAACATTCAGCTTTCTGCCAAGAGTCTATTGAGTCTGCTCAATGATATTCTTGATTTTTCCAAGATTGAAGCTGGGCAATTGCTTATAGAAAAAAGCGACTTCAATCTGGTGAGTGCTCTGGATAATATTATTTCTATAATGACCTTTGCCGCCAGGGAAAAAGGAATTGATTTATATTACCAGGATGATGTCTCTGGTTTTCCTCTTTTTGTAAAGGGCGATGAGCTGCGTTTACGTCAGATCCTTGTCAATCTCATTGGTAATAGTATCAAGTTTACCCAAGAGGGATCTGTAACGTTAAAGGTTGTTTCTGAGGAACAGAAAGATAATCAGGTGAAACTCCATTTTATGGTAGTTGATACCGGTGTTGGTATTCCTGCCGACAAGCATGAAACTATTTTTTCAAGTTTCGGCCAGGCTGACTCATCGACAACTCGAAAATTCGGTGGCACTGGTCTTGGCCTGACAATTTGCAAACAGCTGGTCGATCTAATGGGTGGACAAATCTGGGTTGAGAGTGCTCTGGGACAAGGCACAACATTCCATTTCACCGTGTTTTTAGAGTGTGGAGAAAAAGAAGAAATTCTATGGCAGGATAATAGTGTTGCTCCCGAGGACAGGGCGCTTGATATTCTACTTGTGGATGATAACGGTCTCAATTGCGATATAGCCCGTTATATTTTGGAAAAGGACGGTCACCGAGTTATTGAAGCAAAAAATGGTCTGGTAGCTTTGGAATTATTAGTAAGCCGACATTTTAACCTGATTTTAATGGATGTGCAGATGCCAGTTATGGATGGTTTGACTGCCACAACTATTATTCGAGCCAGTGAAAATAGTTATGATTTATCATCTTTTAACATCTCACCATCTCTTTCTGAAAATCTTGTCGAAAAATGTAAAGGGAAACATATTCCAATTGTAGCTATGACTGCTAATGCAATGGTTGGTGACAGGGACAAGTGTTTAGACACAGGTATGGACAACTATCTGACTAAGCCTTTTGAACCATCACAAGTACAGAAGGTTTTATCTGAAATAGAGATAAACTGTTTTTTGTCAGACAAAGCTAGTTCGCAAACAACAGTGGCTACTGCAACGCCGCCACAAAAAAAAATACGAAGAGAAGTTCGTGACCACATTAGGAATGTGTACAGTTTTGATGATGCTATGATAGAACAATTTCTTCTTACCTGTCGCAATACCATTTCTGAAAATTTTGAAAAGGCTCATGTCCATGTTGCTGATGGCGACCTTCAGGCACTAAGTAGAACAATGCACAGTCTGAAAGGCAGTCTTCTTAACCTCGGCCTTAGTGATCTGGCTGACAAGGCTCAGGAACTGGAAAGCAAGAGCCACCAGGGGCAAAATGTTTCCTATGAAGAACAGTTGCTCGATATGCAGCACAACCTTTCCACCTTACTCACAGACAGCACAGACAGCACAGACAGCACAGACAGACAAAAAAGGATTTAAAATGAAAAAGTTACTATGGAATGATCGCTTTAGTGTCGGGGTTGGGTTAATTGATCAACAGCATAAAAAATTGTTTGCAATAATTAATGACTTAATTATTGCCAGAGAAAATCAACAACAGCAGGGAGTCATAGAAAAGATCCTTGCTGAAATTATATCCTATACTGAATATCATTTTTCTTCTGAAGAAAAGTTGTTCAAAACACATCCTGCTTATGAGAAACATTGTCTTCTTCATAAAGATTTCATTGTTAAAGTGAGGGCACTGGTAGATGGCTGCTATAGTAGAACTCGAGATACTTCTGAAGACACTCTTGAAGTTCTAATCAGTTGGTTGAAAACACATGTCCTGCATACAGATCTAATTTTTTTTCGTCAACTCGGTTACCAAAGTTTTGGAGAATCAGATGTTCTTGTTCAATTATTGGAGGAAAAGCAGAGTGGAGAAAAAATACTGGTAGTTGATGACTCGCCGGATCAGAGACAACTGCTGCGTATGATTCTCGAGCGAAATGGTTATAACGTGTTTGAAGCAGAAAACGGCAATGAGGCATTAAGGGTGTGTGCCGGCCTTACAGATTTACGATTTATTATCACCGATTTAAACATGCCTGATATGGATGGTTATGAACTTATCCAGAGAATTCGTCAGAACCAGATTCACTATATCTATATAGTCGTTGTCACGGGCATGGATAGAGACGACACAGTTCTTACGGCTTTGTCTAAGGGGGCCAATGATTTTCTAACTAAGCCAGTACGGCCTGAAGAACTCAATTTACGCCTCCAGGGAGGGAAGCAACTGCTGCGCCTTGAAACCCAGAATGAGCTTATCTTTTCCATGGCCAGACTGGCAGATTATCGCAGTGAGGAAACGGGCCTGCATCTTGACCGAGTTCGTGAATATACGTTGGTTCTTGGTCACTATCTTGCTGTACATCATCCAGAGATTGGGATCACCGTATCTTTAGCAAAAGAAATTTCCAAAGTAAGTCCTCTCCACGATATCGGAAAAGTCGGAATTGAAGACTCCATATTGAAAAAAACTGGAAGTCTCACAGATGAAGAATTTGAAAGAATGAAAGATCATACCTTGATCGGTGGAGATCTGATTAGTGATATTTATGTCAAAACAGGATCACTTTCCATGCGGTTGGCCTTTGAAATCACCATGTATCATCATGAACGCTGGAATGGTAATGGCTATCCTGCTGGCCTGTCCGGCGATGGTATTCCGGTTGCTGCTCGAATAGTAGCTCTTGCAGATGTGTATGATGCTCTAACTACTGAACGTGTTTACAAGAAAGCCTATGATCATGAAAAAGCCAAATCAATTATTGTAGACGAAAAAGGTACTCATTTTGATCCACAAATTGTCGATGCCTTTCTCGCAATGGAAATGAAATTCAAAGAACTTAAAGAGAAATTGAAAGATAACTGAATGGTATAAACTAAAAAATGACGTGTAGTGATTGAGGTAGGTTGAATCCATCACCTTTATTTGTATGGGAGATTACCATGATAGCAGAAGAAAGAATGAATATTGGGACAATAATCATGGTAGAAGAGGCGCACAACTAACCTTAACATTGCGTGATGATATTACTTTGAATGATGATGAGTTCACATTGTTGGTGACTGCTTGTACTCTGCACACATCTGCATGAATGCATAACGACATTACTGTACAGGCTTGCTTTGATAATGATAGGCTTGATCTTGGCAGGGTTGGCACTACTTCCTCGATGCGTAATCTTGCCACTGGATTCGTTTCATTGTAATGTCAAAAGAATTAAGATTGCAATCCGTCCCTGTTGAGAAAAAGAGTCACTGATTTAGATGCTGTATATCTATGGTGAAGTAATAAAAAACGGACCTGTCAGGACTACCCAATACGGCATATAACTGCTATAATATACACATATTCTGTCTCTTTCACTTAATAAATGGATCTGACGCCAGCACTGGCTCTTATATAATGTCTTTTGCAACAATACTGAAAACAAAATTCTTCAAGCCAAACCTGAGTGATGATTTTGTCCATCGCAG
>JAOZKN010000231.1 GCA_029935315.1 Desulfocapsa sp.
GGTTCTCCTGAATCATACGAGTGATCAGCAACTCTCGCAGCGTTTTATAATCATCATAGAGCTGAACCGTTATTTCCTTGTCAGCAAGCAGACTCTGGTTGAATAATTTTGCAGTTTTACCAGTGAGGAAATTATCGGCATGAAGCAGCAGAACAAAACGGGCATACTGCAGCGGATCGGTGAGTTCAGCAAGATTAAACTGTTCATAAACCAGCGAGGTTTCACTGACGGCGTAGAGGCGAAGTTCAACATAGTTGCAAACCAGCACCCACTGCGCTCCTTTGATATCACGGGCATAATCCCAGGCCTGCTGAACCGGAGTTTTATGACGGCCTGGCATAATGGCATCAAGGTCTTTGGTTTTGGCACCCTTGAGCTCAAAAGGGGCGAGTACTGTATCACTGGCCTTATCATCACTGAAATGACCAAGGGCCAAGTCAACAGCCCCACTGGCGACACCGTACTCTCGTGAAATAGTCCAGCTCTCCCCTGTGCCAAACGGTGTATATCCCAACACCGCTGCCATGATATTCTGGGTGAATGGAGCATGAATCGCCACTTCGGTCTGTTTGAGGAGGCTGCCGGATTCGATTTTTCCTTTCCAGCTCTCCAGTATTTCACGATGCGCTTCCGGAATGGATACTTTCCTGGTAGCAAGCGCTTTGGCTATTATTTTTTCCTGAAAAAGTGACATATTTGTTTTGAAGTATTTCTTTGACAATAGAGGAACATCATTCTTGACTATTACTGCAAGGCGTGAGGTAACAAACCGCCCACAGAACTATACTTCCATCTGCTTTACGAATGCACTGCCAGCATTACCTGCTCAGCTGTAATGCTCTTTGCTTCGGCACAATTATGTGTAACACCGAAATCTTGTAACGCCAACTCGCATATGCTATTGTTGTACTCGAGAATTTTGCCGATCTTTGCCAACCCTCTCGCCTCGGGGATGGTCAAGACAGCATTTTGTCTTTGAATGAAAAACGGAGTCTCTGTACTAACCCGGTAATAACCAGTTAAGATTTTGCAATAGGATTTTCAGGTTTTTTTCTGGAGCGTCATCCTGGAAATTTCGTAGATTTTCTTAACATTTTTGTATTTGATTTTTATCAGTCTTTGCGACAACGTCGCATGATAAAAATTGGATGCAAAAATGTTTAAAAATCAAGAGATTTACAGTTAAAAGCGGAAGAAAACAACCTTAACATCCGTGTTTAATGCGCTGCAATTTCCAAACCGGACACGACTATGCGCTGACCAAAAAAACTATACCCTTCTTAATCACTCTTTACCATGCAAATACGAATAGCCACACTTGAGGATCTTAATGATATCGTTGCCATTTACAATCAGGCCGTTGCACGGGGACACTGTACCGCGGATACCGAACCCCTGAACCCCGCACAGCGGGAAGAGTGGTTCGCTGAACACACACCCGAGAAATATCCACTGTTTGTATTCGTTGGAAACCAGGAAGGAGATATTCGAGGCTGGTGCAGTCTCAGCGCTCACCGCAAAGGACGAATGGCTCTGGCCAATGTTG
>JAOZKN010000232.1 GCA_029935315.1 Desulfocapsa sp.
TCTCGAACATCAGTAGGTTCTGGACTGATATTTGGTGCCGATGCAGGCAAATAGGTGCCTTCGGCAACCCAGACTTCATCACCGCTTCCTGCGCTGTCGATCCCATCCTGAAAATCAGTATAGGCGTTAGTCCAGGATGTACCGTCTTCTGCAGGGCCGGTAGCATCAACATCAACATAAACGGTTGCCGCCAAAGCGGCAGTTGCAGAAAAAGACAGTGCAGTAAATACACACCCCCCTGCAAGCAATGTTGTTAGCGATTTTATCCATGATTGTTTCTGTTGCATCGTATTCTCCTTTATTTTGTTTCGGATAACGTTTGTGAAAAATCACTAAGAATATAGCAATAAATGGGCCATGCTGATAGGTAGGTTGATAGGGCCGGAGAATCAGTTCCTTAACCTGTTTGACGAACTTTCGTAAGGAGTGGAAAAGTTGGTTGTGGTTCATATGCACCACCAGAAAGTGGTTCATATGCACCACTTTGACAGCAATGTTGTTAAGCCGGATGATATGATTTTGATGGAACTCGTGGTTATCCTGACTCTTGGATTGATTGGATCTGTAGGCGGGTTTGGCAACGATTGCGTTTTGATCGCACTCTTGTGTGTACGTTGGAAAGAATAAAGGAACGCGCCAGGGCGGCCATTTGTCGGGTATGACGCGTTCCCTCCCATCACCTATTCTCAGACCATATATCTTTAACCCGGACGGTGCCGTTTTCTGTCCTCTGACAGGAACCTGGCTAGCCGACAAAGGTGAACCATTTTCCAGAACAGCAGTAAGAAGGACTTCCTCCCATCAGAAAAGTATCATGCTTCGTCATTTCTGCTGCATTGGCTGTTACCCGTTGGTAACGTGGCGGGGTGGGGGTGGTACCACTCGGTAGCAGTCTATTTTTGCTTGAGTCTTAACTAGTTGAAAGCGCGAGTAAAAAATACTGGCGTGTAATTTGCAAAAGAGTTGTTTTTTTTATTGTGCCACATTGTGATAAAATGATTTGAATCCCATCATCGCTTATGATAGGGTGCTTCAATGTCTTATTATAAGAAGGCGAAAATATGAATTTGATGGAGGCTTTATGCCGATTTTGAGTTACCTGGTACTACCCGAGGCAGGAGCAATGGAGCAATTATGTACTGACCTGTCAGCCATGGAATGCTGTGAAATCATTCCATCCGACAATGAGGAAGTTATTGTGCTCGTCACAGATACCCCCGATGATGATACAGAAAAAACGCTGCAAAAGACGCTGAAAAATTTACCGTCATTGCAATCATTAAGCATGACCTTTGGACATAGCGCTGAATAATTATTTTCCAAAATTTTACGAGACAACAGAATAATACACAGGGAGTAGAAAAGAAAACATGAAGATAAACAGAAGATCATTCCTTAAGTCTGCAGCTGCCAGCAGTGCCCTTGCCGCCGCTGGATCAATTTTTCCTGGAATAAGCTTTGCCGAGTGGCAGAAACAGGAAGGTGCATCCGGGAAAATAAACTGGCAAAAAGCTCCCTGTCGTTTCTG
>JAOZKN010000149.1 GCA_029935315.1 Desulfocapsa sp.
CAAGAGCATGAACTCCTGAATCGGTTCGACCACAGCCTTGAAGATCCATCGGGACTTCACCAAAAACACGCACAGCACCCTTCAGTACATCCCCCTGTACAGTCCTGGCATCCTTTTGTTTCTGCCAGCCACTGAAATTGGTACCGTCATACTCAAGTGTAAGTCTATAGCGGCGTCGTTTGTCTTTTCTACTCATAGTTACTCGTACGTTTCCTTACATGATGAATAACATGTCCGAATGGTCTGATTTTTTCACCCTGAATGTTCATCTATTCTCCCCCTATTATTTTCTCATCTGGCAAATTGATCAGGTGTCAGATTTTTTCATTCTGTGCCCTGGCTTTACTTGGATTTCAATACAAAATGACTCAACCTGCTGCTCTTTGGCTTGATCAATGTACGTATTCATCTCGGCAAGGTGAATCTCCTGCAACGTTTCAACAGTATTACCGAATTTGCAGTCAAAATCCCAATAATCGACGCCCTTCGGCAGCGCTTTTTTACGCTCTCGTTTAACGTATTTTTTAACATCGTGTCTTACACCTTCCACAAGTCTGTCGACTTTAATTTTCGGGTGGGTCAATTTGTAAATTTTTCTCATTTTTTTCCTTTTAGAAATATGAATAAATTCTTCAAGTGTCATCCACTTCTTCATAAGTGTATGACAGAATCCTGACCAATGGTCAAGAAGGATGGTTCTTGTTGTTTAGAAAACAGGTAGGGGCAACTGTACCATTAATATTTCCATCTCCAGGGGTAAATCGACCAAATAGATCTTTGGTCGACCTTCTTCCTGTTGCTCTTAAGTTCTGGGTTTGCTGAGATTTGAGAGCAGGAAGCATCTTAACCTACAATTCGTATAATAGGGTTGAAATTACCAATGGCTCCCTTGTGGAATATTTCCCAAATGTCCTGTTTAAAATATTCCAACTATGATTAAATAAAGCGAATGAGGCTTCGTTGCTCGATGAGAAAGCTACTTATTTTTTTCTGAAACCGATAGAATTCAGCCAGGATCAGAATACGAAGTAAATTATTGCCGCCAAAGGATTTACCTATGATATCCCTTCGATTTTATAAAGAGAGTTTCTTTTTCTTTTTTCTTTTTGTACTTTTGGGTTCAATACAAATTGCTTATGCACAGGAACTAAGAATAGGGTATTCCTCCGATAAGCCTCCATATCAATATACCAATAAAAAAGGCGAAGCTGACGGCCTCATAATTGATTTCTGGCGTATCTGGTCACAAAAAAATAACACTCCTGTTTACTTTGTCGCAACTACATCTGCTCAAGCCTTATTATCTCTTAAAAATGGAGAAATTGATGCGCATGCCGGCCTGGATAGTGACACCAGTCATGACCCAACACTCTATCAGGGTTCTGCGATATATGAGTCCAGTGCAATCATTTTCACAGATAAAAATATTGAATATTCAGGATCGATTAACAAGTTAAACGCTTATCGAGTTGCTGTGATACAACAGGAATTCACCAGTCAATACCTGAGAAACTATTTACAAAATACAGCTATTGTTTCTTTCTCAGATTATCCACAGCTTATGGATGCTGTAGCAGAAAGAGAAATAAAAGTCTTTGCTGCCGACGCACTCACTTCCTTTTTTTATCTGAACAAAAGAAACCTCCTCAATTCATTTTATTACAATAGATCGGAAAGCTTATTTACGACAAAGTGGCGCCCGACAACCCTTGTTTCAAATAAGGAAATCCGTACTCTCATAAGTTCGGGCATGAAGCTCATATCACTGCCAGAAAGAAACAAGACTCTGCGGCGCTGGTCAAGTGGTATTCCCCATACAAATACTGGCGCTATTATCATTGCTACCCCCATTAAATATCCTCCCCTGTCCGTTATAGGCAGTGATGGAAAAGCCAGAGGATACTTGATTGATTTTTGGCGTGAATGGGGACGGCAAGTCGATAGAAAAATTCAGTTTCGGGGGTCCGTATGGAACGAGACGTTGCGAGGAATCAAATCAGGTGAAGCAGATATTCATTCTGGCCTTTTTATAAATGAAGAGCGCAAAACCTGGCTTACCTTCTCGTCTCCATTTTTTAATGTTGAAACAGCACTTTTCTATAAAAGTGATAAGGGTAAGTTTCCTTCTCTGGATAAACTTACCCAAGGATCTGTTGGTGCTATAGATGGAAGCTACCAGGAAGCATTTTTAAAAAAGCAATATCCTTCTCTTCACATTATTGGGTATGCAGATCTGGATAGAATGTTTGTTGCCCTGTTTCAGGATGATATAGTGGCTATTGTCGCCGAAGAACCTGAAGTCATAGGGACCTTGAATAAACTGGGTCTGTCCGGTGCCGTACAGAAAGGAGAAAAACTTTTTCAGAATGATCTTTATGCTGGTGTCCTCAAGGAAAACAAAGAACTGATGGAATTGGTTAACAGAGGTATCAATGCTATTCCAGAGCCAGTAAAAAGAGAGCTTCTGAATCGCTATTTTCCCTCTGGCCGTAACTGGTCTCAAATAGCACTATGGTTTGGCATTTTCCTTATTCCCTTACTATTTGGCATTGTTTTCATTAGCCTTAACAATAGAACTTTAAACAGGAGAATTAAAGAACGTACAAGTACGTTAGAAGAGAGTGAAAAAAGGTTATGGAAAATACTTGATAACGCTCCCCCGGGTATACTGATTGCCAATTCTCAGACGATGCTGCTTCAATATGCAAATCCTTCTATTTGTCAAATGCTTGGCTATGACAAAGAAGAATTGGAGGGCATGGATGTTGCTTCATTGCATACGCCAGCAGATTTCAACCAGGTATCCATAGAATTCCGTGCACTGGCAGAGGGAGAGAAAAATACGGCAATAGATATACCTTTTCTACAAAAAAATGGAACATTGCTTGAACTGGATGTAAACGCTGCTTCCATTATACTTGACAAATCTCCTCACTTGGCCGCGTTCCTCCTGGATCATACAGAAACCAGAAAGTTAGGGCTACAATTGCAACATGCGCAAAAAATGGAAGCAATCGGCATGATGGCAGGTGGTGTTGCCCATGATTTGAATAATATTCTCTCAGGTATTGTCAGTTATCCGGAGTTGTTGCTTTTAAAGCTGCCTGAATCCAGTGAGTTGATAAGCCCACTGAAAGCTATTCAGGAATCTGGCAATCGTGCAGCAGCAGTTGTTGCAGACCTCCTTACGGTGGCAAGAGGAGTTGCCACTACCAGAACATTCCATAATATCCATGTACTGATAAATGAATATTTACATTCTCCAGAGTGTGAGAAGGTTCATAGTTTGTATCCAGAAATAGCATGCATAGAAAACCTGGAAGCGGAATATTCCATCATCTTTTGCGCTCCTGTTCATATCAAAAAAGCTGTTATGAACCTGGTCAATAATGGTATGGAAGCCATTACTGGTAAAGGCACAATTTTTATCTCAACCCGTAATCAACGGCTTGATACTCACGAGGCTTCGAATCTCGACATTGAAGCTGGCGATTATCTGATTCTTTCCGTTAAGGATGATGGTATTGGGATAACTGAAAAGGATCTGAAACATATTTTTGAACCATTTTATACTAAAAAGGTGATGGGGAAAAGTGGTACCGGCTTAGGCCTTGCCATTGTCTGGAACAGTATGCAGGACCACGATGGTATGATTACTGTGAAGAGCACTGGACAAGGAACACGCTTTGATCTTTATTTTCCAATTGATACAAAAGCTATTCTGGAAGTGGAAGATATCGTACCTGCAGAAGAGTTCACGGATACCAACAAGCATATACTGGTCGTTGATGACGAGCCACAGTTGTGTGATATTGCCAGTAAAGTACTTGAAGGTATCGGCTATACAGTTGATGCTGTATGCTCGGGTGAGCTGGCTATTAGCTTTGTAAAGGACAATCCTGTTGATCTTGTTGTACTGGATATGCAAATGGTACCAGGTATAAACGGATACCAAACGTATAAAGAGATCTTAAAAATGTATCCTGATCAGAAGAGTGTTGTTGTAAGTGGTTTCTCAGAGAGTGATGAGGTGAAAGCAACTCTCCGGCTTGGAGCAGGTGGGTTTATAAAAAAACCGTATTCAGTAGCTCAACTTGGCCGGGTGGTTGAGGAAGCGTTGCATAGCTAATTTGTTATTATGCAAAAGCATGTCGGGTTAACGTCCGATTTATCAGTTATAATATCTGCCATATTCTGTCGATGAGATACGGAAACTAATGGGGACATCTGTGATTTCTTCCCTTCCCTGTGGTGTTTTTAGCACGTAGCTCGTTTTCAAATTTTATAATACGAAAAATCAAGAACAGCAGACGACAGTCCTGTAAACACCCTAAAAGCGCACTCTACGGGTGGAAACGACCTGCTTTTAGAAGGCTGTTGCGTAAACTAACGGATCGTTAGCTCAGTCCGACCCCGCTTGTACTACACGCATGATCCGCCTTGTCGAAGTGAAAGCTGATAAACAGAAGAAAGGAGTAAGGAAGTGAGTCATTATACAAACGAAAAACAAGCTAAAAAAGAAGCGGCTCTTGCAAAAGAACTGAAAGAAGTGGAGGAAAAGGCCAGAAAAAAGGCCATTCTTGAACGGGATATTTTTAAAGGTTTGCAAATTTGCCCCACCGCCTCGGTGGAAGACGATGCTCCGGACAGGGAACCGGGTGATAGCAACTGGGCCGGATACGGGTTTGATATCCACCCCCATGTCACCCTCTCTTCCGCAGCCATTCTTCTTGTTTTTATCACTCTTACCCTGATGTTTAAGCAGGACACCAGTGCCTTTTTTAAATCGGCTCTGGAAGCGGTTACCACCACCACCGGCTGGTTTTTAATCCTGGCCTCCAACATCTTCATCGTGGCAGCTTTTTACTTTGCCTTTGGTAGATTCGGTACCATTCGTCTCGGTGGCGTCGATGCCAAGCCGGAGTTTTCTACTCCTGCATGGTTTGCCATGCTGCTCAGTGCTGGTATGGGGATAGGTCTTATGTTCTGGAGTGTGGGTGAGCCCATGTACCACTATGCCTCGCCCTCACCAATGTTTGATGGGATTGAAGCGCAGACTCCCCAGGCGGCCCGGGCGGCCATGGGAGTCACTTTTTTTCACTGGGGCCTGCATCCCTGGGCTATTTATGCCATTGTTGGCCTGGGCCTGGCCTTTTTTGCTTATAACCGGGGCCTTCCCCTGACTATCCGGTCCATTTTTTATCCATTACTGGGCGAGAAAATTTATGGTTTTTGGGGGAACCTTATTGATGTTCTGTCAGTGCTTGCGACGCTGGTCGGTTTAGCGACTTCATTGGGGCTTGGCGTGCAGCAGGTTAATGCCGGTCTGAATTTTCTATTTG
>JAOZKN010000150.1:0-3738 GCA_029935315.1 Desulfocapsa sp.
CAGCCGCGGCTAATGATTAAGCATGCACCGGACCTTTATCGGGTCTTGAAAAAATACTACCGTCAGGATCCCTCTGGACGTGTTTCCCGGAATTACTGTAAGGGTGAATAGAAAGCATCAGACGAATTGGTGATTTTCACGTCAATATATATCCCCTCAACCGAAACTATCAATCCTGCCTTATCAGGAATAATTTCAAGTCAAAGGCTACTTACCACCGTTAGACCTTACCATTACCAATCTTATTTGACAGCCTCCTTCCCATTTCATAGAATGAGATAAGGTCGTTCTATTATGTGTTTAAGGGTCATGACTAGAACGGAAGTATAAAAGGAGAGGATATGAAAAAGATTCTAGCAATATTCTTACTATGTTCCATAGTTGTCTCCAATATCGGATTCGCAGCCACAGATCGTGGATTCCTGCCTGCTGTTTACGCCATTCTGTTTGCTGTGGACTCGAAATACGAGCCGATAAACGAGTTGTTTTCACCCATACTTCCAAGGGATGATTCATTCCGGCCATTGGAAAAGAAGCGTTTCGTCCCTTTTACCCAACAGGTGGAGTATATGATGATCGGGCAGGGATATAAGAGCGACGGTGCCAACACCCTCTTTGTTATCGATCCCCTTGAGTACAATTTTGATCCAAACAATCCCGGTGTACCTGTTAATCCCGGTGGCGCCGATGATGTTATGGACAAGAAGAACGAGCCGAGTTTTGATAATCAATACAAAAAGATATCAGCCTCCGGCGTGATGGATGATGATGTTCAGGATGAAGTTGCCGTGGTTTCCTGGCCTGCCACTGGTCCAGGAATGCTGTCGATTATCGACCCTGCCGGAGAGCCGGATGCAACCACTTTTACTGTTGAAACTGTCTCCCTGAGCCTGGATATCGAGGGACAGCAGGACCTGCTTTACGACTATGACATCGCCCTTGGGGATGTGGACGGTGACGGGTATGATGAAATAGTTGTCGCCGGCTCCATAGGCGGTATTACACCTGGAGAGAGGCTTGGAAAGCTGTGGATTGTCGATGATGCCAGGGCAGGCAACGGCTTGATAACCAGCAGGATCATCCAAGGCCACCTTGACGCTGGTTCCGAATCCATGGGTGTGGATCAGTTGAAGGTGGCTGTGGGCAATATAGACCAGGACTGGGCAGAAGAAATCGCTGTTGCCTATGCTGCGGTGTCCCAGTTGCCCTTCGATTATAGTGATGGTCCCATTTACTACAGGGTCTATGATGATGCTGTCCGCAACTTCAGTATACTGGTCAATGAGGGCACAAGCGTGGCAAAGATAAAAAAGGGTATGGCCGGTTGGGATACAACAGGATATTCGCCTTACGTTGTTACTCCAAGCCTATGGAATTATTACAACATCGCTATAGGAGATATGGACCGGGACGGGCGTGATGAAATCGCCCTGGGAATCAGAAGCTGTAGCAGAAGAGACAATAACTATGAGCGTTGGTGGGCAGTGGAGGGTTTCTTTGTCGACGTCTTTGACGATGCCCTTGGAATGGACGGGTATGCACCGGGTGAAGAAGATGATGGAGGTGATGGCTTTGCAGCGCTGAAAAGTGCAGATGGATCCAGAGAGTACTACTATGAACCTGGTGGGGGTAAAGCATGGACAGATGTTGATTATTTCAAGTTTTTCGATATGGTTGATATTGACGGTGACAATGCCGATGAAATCTTTACCGGCTCCGCGCTGCTGGACGATTTGGCTTCGGTAAACCCTCTTGGAAAACTTCTCGACGAGGTAGGTGACCGGGTAGAACCCTGGGCCTGGGAATATCCTGTCACTGTCAACTCCGAGAAAATCCAGTCTGTCAGTTACGGTGACATCAATGGGGACTTGCGGGAGGATATTACCATCCTCTACAGTGACTCGATCATCCAGTCCATAGGGTTTAAAGATGAAGGTGGTGTACGGAAATGGTTTGGCGGGCGTACCGTTCCGCTCGGCGGTCCGGACGACTATCTTGATCAGCGCGGCAGCGAAACCCCTTTGTTGGGTAAAACTATTATCGCTTCAGCCAATGTGGATAGCGACAGCACCATAGTAGAGTACCAGGGAGACAATCCGGCAAACAGCCCTGCAGATGTCAGTGCATCTCACAGTACATTTTATGACCGTAACCAGATAATTGCGGTCCTGGCTGCGCCCCCGGCCATTGACGGCATCAATGCCGAGAACTCGTGCACCAGCTTCGGCCTGCACTCAACCCATTCCGTCGGTACCGGTGCGGAGTTCAGTTCCCGCTCAGGTGTTCTGGTAGGCGTGGAAGTAGAGGTCTCGGTTGGTTTTTTTGTTTCCAGCGTTGCTTTTAGTTTTGAAACGGAGATGAAGGCCGAAATCGAAACAACTCAATCCGTGAACACCAGTTATTCCGTTACCAAGACTGCCATCTACAATACCTGCGGTCTGGAAGACCTGGTTGTCTTCTCGACTACCCCCTTTGATCGGTACCTGTATACCATCAACTCTCATCCCGATACGAATTTGATCGGCAGGGTAATTTCCATTGATGTTCCCCAGAAACCCAAAATGTATTCCTGGACAAGATCCTACTACAACAATCATAACGGGAACCAGATGGATATTGGGGATGAGATTCTCCAGCATACTCCCGGCAATATCGCCACCTATCCCAATAGAACAAAAAAGGATTCCATTTTAAGCCAGACTGTTCCAGCACTTCTAATTAACGATGGGCAGTGGTGGTTTGAGTCCGAGGTTACCAAACTGAGCGAATATTCGGCGGTGACGGTTCAGCAGGGCAGTGGTTCCAGTGGTGTTGAATTGGACTTGATAAGGGAAAGCGGCTTTGAACAAGGCATTACAGGCAGTCTGGATTTTATGTCCAAAGCATGCGCAGGAGGCGTATGCGGAGGTGTTACAGGCGGTTTTTCCATCGGGGCATCACGCAGCTATACCATGGCAGAAGGAATAACATTCAGCGCCGATGTCGCTGCTATTCCCGGGAATCTTTGGGAGACAAACAACTATGAATACGGCATATTCGGCTATCAACAGACCCTGACTGATGATGAAACAAAAAAAACCCATGAATTTGTCGTGGTGAACTATTGGGTTGAATAAAACAGGCACGAGTAGGATCAAGGTAGTGTCTCGGATTGATGGCCAGTAGCTTGTATATTAACGAGAAGCGGTTGAGCTTTGATCTGCCAATCCTATTTGACTCTGCAATTTTTATATCATATACTTAGACAATATCGTACTATTTTGATTTGTTAACAAAATAACTCAATCAGAACTTTCCCTAATGTTTTCTGTCTGCAAAGTATAATAGCGGAGGTGAAATACATCATCATATGGATAGACGGAGTTTTTTAACGATCACTGCTGGTTTTTTTACGCTTCCCGTGATAGCACAGCTATCTGGTTGCAAAGGAAATGAACAATCAGAATCGGAAAAAAAGATTTTTCCAGATCCAAAGTTTGAACTCCTTGATCTGGCATTGCAACATGAGTTCGGAGCAGTTGTGCAATATGGAAACCATGCTGGTGTAATTGCAGCTCTTAAAAGAGATCCTGGTGGTTCCATTAGAGCTGTTGTAAAGGGAATTATCGGTGAAGAAGTGAATCATGCCATTCTTCTGACAAATATTCTCAAAAAACACAATATTGATCCGACAGTTGCTGTATGGCCTCCACAGACAGCAGTTACTGCTGGCGAGATGATTCAAAAGGATATTGCTGC
>JAOZKN010000150.1:3838-5322 GCA_029935315.1 Desulfocapsa sp.
AATGCTAAAATTGAATATGTAAATCCTGCTTTTTCACGGATAACAGGATATTCATCCAAGGAAGCAATCGGTCAAAATCCCAGTGTGCTACAAAGCGGCAGGCACCCTGCAAAGTTTTATGAAGTCATGTGGCAAAATCTAGTCGAAGGGAAAACGTGGAAAGGGCTAATCATTAACAAGCGCAGAAATGGGGAAGAATATCAGGAAGAGGCAACCATTACCCCGGTGGTTGATTCAAAAGGAAGAACTCATCATTATGTAGCCATGAAGCGTGATGTTACACAGGAAGTTGTACTGGAAAGAAAACTTGCCAGAGCGGAAAAAATGCAGGCTATTGGCCTTATGGCAAGCGGAGTTGCCCATGATCTGAATAATATTCTCTCTGGAATCGTCGGGTATCCTGAATTACTCCTTTTGCAGTTATCGAAAGATAGCAAACTCAGAGAACCCATTGAAGCGATCCATGAATCAGGGAAAAGAGCCGCAACGGTGGTTGCTGATTTACTTACTGTTGCCAGGGGAGCTGCCGCTACCAGAGAAGTTCATGACCTTAATTCTCTGATCCAGCAATACCTGGATTCTCCTGAGTGCCATAAGCTCAAAACACTTTATCCAAATGTAACCTATCGTCAGCAATTTGATGCCAAGCAAGCCAACATCTTATGTTCTTCGGTCCATATTAAAAAATGTCTTATGAACTTGGTCATAAATGCGGCGGAAGCAATTATTGATGATGGCGTGATTCGTATCTCCACTCAAAATCAACATCTTGATGAGACTGATGATTTTGTTGGTGACCTAAAAAAAGGTGACTATGTTGTCCTCAATGTACAAGATACTGGCCCTGGAATCTCGGATAATGATTTAGAACAAATTTTTGAACCGTTTTATACTAAAAAGGTGATGGGAAGAAGCGGTACTGGTCTTGGTCTTGCTGTAGTTTGGAATACCATGCAAGATCACAATGGACATGTGCAAATTAAAACCAGTGGGGAGGGAACATGCTTTCAGCTTTACTTCCCTGCGATCGCAAAACAAATAGATGTTCAGGCAGAGTCGGAAAAAACGAAATATCTTACCGGTAGCGGCGAGCACATTCTGATTGTTGATGACGAACCACAATTGCGTGATCTTGCCAGTCAGATGTTGAATACCTTAGGATACAAGGTTGATTCAGTTTGTAGCGGCGAATTATCGATTAAATTTATAGAAGAAAACCCTGTTGATTTGATGGTGATAGATATGCTTATGGAGCCAGGTATGAATGGGCGGCAAACATTTGAGGAGATACTTAAATTGTATCCCAATCAAAAGGCTATTGTTGCCAGTGGCTTTGCCGAAAGTAATGATGTTAAGACCACGCTGAAACTAGGTGCTAAAGGATTTATAAAAAAGCCTTACTTAATGGAACAGCTGGGCCAAGCAGTTATAAAAGCATTGCATAGCTGATTTTCTAAATATCAAAACAGGTATAGGTACACTAG
>JAOZKN010000058.1 GCA_029935315.1 Desulfocapsa sp.
CCCATCCGGCTGTAGCCAAGTGACAGATCACTTCCCATGGAGGGAAGGAGCATGCCAAGGGAAAAACGCCCAAGGCCCAGAACAGCAACAATGGTTAAGGTTCCGGCAAAGACAACAAGCCAGCCATAATGAATGCTACGCATGAATTGCATTTTTTTCTCAACAATAAGGGACTAGGTCATGGTTCCCAGGCACACAGGACTCACCCGCAGGCCACTTTGACCGATATATCTATACTCCATCTATACGCTCCCTTTATCAGCAACAACTGATATGGTGTCTGCCTCAATGCGAATAATCCTCTTTTTATAGAGGGCACCGATTGCCT
The DNA here is from genome assembly GCA_029935315.1 of Desulfocapsa sp. Lineage (GTDB taxonomy): Bacteria > Desulfobacterota > Desulfobulbia > Desulfobulbales > Desulfocapsaceae > Desulfocapsa. The sequence goes on from JAOZKN010000058.1 coordinate 329, forward strand.
TTTTAAAGACTTTCTTACTCACTGCAAACATGGCATAAATATCATCGGGCGCGCTTTTATCGGTAACAGCAACCTTGCCGCCATGCTCTTCTATGATCCTGAGAATTGTTTGGCAAACAGCATCAACGCCCTGATAACCTGCTTGCTGCAGGATCAAATCGATCTTCTGGTCTTCACGTATTTTATTGATATACCCCTTCAACTGCTGGCCTATGCTGAGCGACTGAAACACCTCGTTACTGTAGATCATACCGGCATGCTTCCGGTTAATAAGTGCCCTGTATCCAAGATCCGTTTTCTCAAAAACAATCAGATCCACCTCTTCACCCTCTTTGTAAGCAGGAGCTTCCTTACTCAAAAATTTATCCAATTTTGAAGAGCCTACGATGCGATTTGTTTTTGTACTTAAAAAGACAAAGACGACGTAAGATTGGCCCTGCACCATTTTATGCTGCTGTTCGGCCTTTGGCACCAGTAAATCGTTCTCCATGCCCCAATGCAGAAAAGCACCTGCTGAGGAATCAGAAACGACCTGCAAAACACCATACTCACCAACGCTCAGGTAAGGCTTTTGCACGCTGCCTTGCAGTGTATTTTCTTTATCCACATACACAAAGACTTCAAGCTCGTCTCCCACCTGACTCCCTGGGGGAACAGACTTCTTCGGCAGGAAAATATCCCTGCCTTCTCCAGCATCAAGATGAACGCCATTGGCCTGGGTTCCAGTTATCTTCAGGGTATTCATTTTGCCAATCTGTAACATAGTTTTCCTGTGAATAGTTATGCGATACGCTTAGTTTTAGGTTTTTACGAGCCCATCAAATGTTGACAAGCTTGTAAAAACCAGCCAGCAATACCAGAAAAAGAAGGGAGAAACAAGACGAGGAAGATCATTCAATAGTTGAATTAACCACCAGCGGATCCCCATCCGCGAGCACAAAAATCCCAGGATAGCCTGCTGTTTCAAAGCCAGCGCTTGGATTATTGGAAAGACGGGAGTCGTGAATCTCAAGGGATCCACTTCGATCGTTACTGACAAAGAAAATTGCGCCACCACCTTCGTTGGCACTGTTGTTCTCTATTGTCGTTCCACAGAGTGAGAGTGTGAAGGTATTCCCGTCATTATAGATAGCCCCGCCACTCCCCCCACCGGGAGTCCCTGGTTTAGCAGGATTTGCACCATTACCTATGGCCCTGTTATAACTGAACAGACTGTTGATCACCGTGTAGGAGACACCGATACTGGACAGCCCACCGCCATTGGAGCAGACATTGCCATGGCCACTCTGGCCACCAAAGGTGGAATTGACAACATACACGGGTTTATTCTCATACTGACTCAGGACACGGATGGCAGCCCCGCCAACATCCGGCCCTGTATCTGCACAGGAATTATTCACAAAACGGGAGTTAATCACCTTAAATCTCCCTCCCCGAACCCATATTGCACCGCCACCATCATACTCCATCTCTGTCTTTGAATTGCCATGGGCAAAGCTCAGGTTTTGCACGGTGAGCCGGGGATGATCCTGATTCTGACAATGGCCCGTGGTCCACACCTGATCAGGATCGCAGGTATTCATATACAAAATTCTGCGTTCGTCCCTGCCACTGAGGGTCACTTTTCCTCCACCGTCAAGAACAGTTTCCGGTCCCGTGTTATTCACGATCTTTGCAGTTTTGTTCATCAGTATCGTCACCGGTGCAGCCCCGCAATTGAAGGTAATGATCCCTCCCCTGGCAACTGCGGCCACAACAGCATCACTGGTGCAGCTTTGGGGCGTTCCTGTTCCGATAACCTGGTCAGGTGAAGAAGTATCTTCAGGCATTGCCTCAGGCGGAATGGAGCAGCCACCATCCGGATCTCCCTGAGACAGATACTGCTCACCGCTCAGAATGGCCGGTAAAAAGAGGGTGAAAGGATTTTTTTCTCTCCCGGCATACGTCGGGGAGAAAGAAAAAATGAGATAAAATCCAGCAACGAACAGAACGATAATGGAACGCATTTCTCCCCCGGGTTAAGAAAACAACGATGCCTGGACTACACTGATTTTCTCAGACCTGCGGCCTGGGAGGACGCACAGTTCCCGCAGGTTTCCTGACAGCCGGTCGAGGACTCGTTTTTGTCTGCTGAATGGTGGACATGGCAGCAGTGACCATGGAGGCCACATCTGTCAGGTTAGCCGGAAGAATCATGGTGTTGTTTTCTTTGGCCAGCTTGCCAAATTCGTTGACGTAACTTTTTGCAACTTCAAGATTGGCGGCTTCATTTCCACCCGGCAGACTCAATGCCTCTGCCACTCTCCGGATTCCTTCAGCAGTGGCCTCTGCCACCATGGTAATCTCCTGTGCCCTTCCTTCCGCCTCATTGATGCGTTTCATTTTTTCGCCTTCTGACAGGGAAATAGCCTCTGCCCGATCACCTTCGGCGCGATTGATGGTGGACTGCTTATCACCTTCGGAACGTGCTATATCAGCACGTTTTTCCCGTTCTGCCTTCATCTGTTTTTCCATGGCCTCAAGGACTGTACGCGGGGGCTGGATATCTTTGATTTCATAGCGAAGCACCTTCACTCCCCAATTTTCTGCAGCCTCATCCAGTGCCATTACAACCTGTCCGTTCAGAGTCTCTCTGGCTTCAAAGGTCTTATCCAGATCAATCTTACCAATGGCTGAGCGGAGACTGGTCTGGGCAAGCTGGCCGGCTGCAAAATGGAAATTATCAATCCCGTATGCTGATTTCTTGGAATCAATAACCTGGATATATAAAATACCGTCCACTTCCAGGGTAACGTTGTCTGCTGTAATACAGGTTTGCGCAGCAATATCAATAGGTTCCTCCTTGAGACTTCGCCTGTAGGCAACTTTGTCAAAGAAAGGGATCAGGATATGAAATCCTGCCTGCAGGGTGCCTCGATATTTTCCAAGACGCTCCACCACAAATTCATTCCGCTGTGGTACAATAACAGCAGTTTTGAAAAGAATAATGATCGTAAAAGCAATGAGGATACCCAGCGCTGCAAACGTTTCCATGATATTTTCCTTAAGTTAAGAGAGCTTCATTACAGTAATAAGCAGATCCTTCTGCTCGACGATTTCCACAACTTCACCTTCTTCAATTTCTTCATTTGCCTCTGCCCGCCAGAAGGTACCCGCAAATTTCACCTGCCCTTCTGCCGGCGGCTTGATACTGACCGTGACCTCACACTTCTCACCACCACTTGCCAGAATGGAATCCAGTTCTTCATCTTTTTTGTCGCCGATAAACACCTTTTTTACAATCCCACGCAGACCAAAAAGACAAACAAGTGAGAGGACAAGAAACACACCCAGTTGCGTGTTCACGCTCCAGGGGAAGAAATAACAGCCGAGCGCTGTCAGCCAGGCGGCAAGTCCAAAAAAGAAGAGGACGAAACCGGGAACGGCCATCTCCAGAACAAAGAACGTGATTCCAATACTCAGCCACATCAGGCCGGGATATGCTATTTCCATCATGGGATGATCCTGCGGGAAGAAGTTATTATTTCTGTTATTGTATGAGAACAAAGAAAAACAGTCAAACCGAATTGAAACAAGTATAGCGATTTTACCCGTATTCACGCTAGCGAGAAACATTTTATTTAACAGAAAGAAAAAATAGGGTAAAAAGCTCACCATTCAATCCAACGAGAACAGAGTTCTGAACTTTCAAATCACGGGTAAGACATTGCAAAAAATCGTCCTCAGCGGCCCGGGCCAGGTCAAGCTGATTCAAACGAAAACGGATTCATCCCTTGTTCCCCTCCTTGATATCGGGGCCTGTGGAATCTGCGCAACGGATAGGAAGGGATTCCTTGCTCCCCCGCCCAGCATGCAATTACCCCTTGTCCCCGGCCATGAATTCTGCGGCATCCATCTCCCCACCGGGAAACGGGTTGTTGCCTGGCCGGCAATCAGTTGTGGGCAATGCACACACTGTCACCGGGGACAAACCAACCTTTGTGCAGAATTACAGCTTTTTGGCCTCCACCTTGACGGGGGATATCAACAGCAGTTTTCTCTCCCCCCCTCACTGGTTGAGCGAGCTGTCTTTATGAAAATACCTACCGGGCTCGACTGGAAACAAGCCTCCATGGCGGAACCTGTTGCCTGCGTCATTCACAGTCTTGCCATGGTAGAGAATCCGCCCGAAAGTATCTGTATCTATGGTGCCGGCCTTATGGGTCGTCTCGCTTCAAGACTGGCACAATATAAATGGCCCCACTGCCTGATCGAAGTACTTGATTCTGACCCCATACGGCAGGAACTGGCTGCCAAGACACACGGCAGAGAGCATGTGGATCTGGTTTTTATGGCTTGTAGCAGCTCCACTGCCGTCAATGATGCCTTAACACGTCTTTCCCCGGGAGGCCATATGCTCATGTTTTCCGGATTGGCACGCGATCGCAATCCCCTTGCCATTGACTATAATCGTATCCACCGCAGGGAACAGACCCTGCACGGGTCCTATGGCTGTCTGCCCGCGGATATGACCCTGGCCCTCGACCTTATGGCCGGGGGAAATCTTATGGTCGATGACCTGATCAGCAATGTGGCGAATCTTGAGCAGGTTCCTGACATCCTGGGAAACAGCAGAAATCCACGTGAATTTAAAACCGTAATCATAACTCAATAAAATATTATGAAATATAATGAAGAAAATATGCGCCTGTTTGGCCGACTCATCGGTGAGCTTGTCGCCGGAAAAGATATGGAACGAGAAACCTGCAAGGAAGCCTATCGCCAGGTTATCCTCAATGAACAGCCCGAATTGCAACAGGGAGCATTTCTGGCAGCTCACCTGGCAAAGAAGGCAAGCCTTGACGAGTTGTGCGGGGTGTGGGATGCGCTCTATGAATATGACACAGCCACCATCAGCCCTGATTTCCCTGAAGAATGCTGTGATATTGTCGGCACGGGTTCAGACGCTCTAAAGACCATCAATGTTTCCACTCCTGCCTCTTTTCTTGCCGCTGCCTGCGGGGTGAAAGTAGCCAAAAAAGGAGCACGTCTGGTCACTGGCGTTTCCGGTGCCACTGATATTCTTGAGATCATGGGACTCTCCATTGCCTCTCCATTGCTTCAGGCACAAAAATGCCTGGAGGAGCATGGTATCTGCTATTTGCCGGGTGAGGCTTTTCTCCAGGCAGGCTGGGGCCGCCTGATTCAATCCATGCGCTTCACCTCCACCTTTAACATCATTGGCCCACTGACCAAGCCCTGTGCCAAAACCACCTCCATCGTTATCGGCGCCTATGCCCCGGAGATTTGCCCACAACTTATCGAGGTGCTGCGCGGCACTGGTACCAAAGCTGCCATGAGCCCATATGGCATGAGCAGTGATCATGACTCTTCTTTGGGGATCGATGAGGTGTCTGTCTGCGGCCCCACCCGGATGGTTGAATTACGCCATGACCAGGTGGAAACATACACCCTGACACCAGCAGATTTTGGTATACAAGAACACTCATTTACAACCATTGCCAGCAAGAAAGATGCTCGGGCGAATGTGGCTGAAATCATAAAGGTACTGGGTGGCCAGGATGACACACCGGTGGCTGATCTTTTTTGTGTAAATGCAGCCTGTGCCCTGCGAGTCAGCGGCGTGGAGGAAAACCTTGTAAAGGCCACAGCGATGGCCCGGGAAACCATCGCCAATGGCAGCGCTCTGAATAAGCTGCGTCAGCTTATTCACTTTCAGGGGGATACGAAAACACTTGCATCCTTGCTGGCATAAAAAAAGCAGTTTAGGGTTATTAAAAAACACACTAAACGTTTGTTCATTTCAATTCCTTCGTGCTATAATAAATACCCCTACCCTGCAAAGACTGGAGCGTTTATTTATTATTTACTGGTCAGCATTGATCCAACCAGGAACAAGCACAAATGGTATCTGAAGAAATAACTCTGCAAAATGTCCGCAACAGGGTTTTAAATATATCCCTGGTTGTGAGTTCCTTCGCCTGCTTTCCCGCCCTGCTTGGGAGTATTGCCAGAGTCAGGGATATTGGCTGGCAACCAGTCATGACCTGGCAGGTTCTTGTGGCCTTGATGCTCTGGTGCCTAACCATTTGGCGGCATGTCATTCCTTTTCAGACACGTACCCTTCTCTTGCTCTGCAGTCTCTTTTTTCTTGGCGTCATTGTCTTCTGGTCCTTTGGTCTTATTGGCGGAGCAATCTGGTTTTTCTGCTCAACCAATGTCCTGGCCTCCATTCTCTTTGGTTCGCGCTGGGGATGGATAACCTCCGGGGCAACAGTGCTGGCAATGTCTGCCACCTCTTTTGCCATTATCAATGGGTATATTGAGTACCCGTTTGATATGAATGCTTTCGCTGCCAGTCCCAGCACACTACTTTCCACAGTTTTAACCGCTGCTTTGTTTTTGTCTGCACTGACTGTCTGCCTGGGTACATTTCACATGTCCCTTATTGAAATAATTAAACGATCAAATACCCAGGCAACAAAGCTGGCAACAGAGGTAGAGGAACGTAAAAATGCTGAGACCAAGACACGGGAAAGTGAAAACAGATTTCGAAAAATTATTGAAAATATAACAGATGTTTATTTTGAAACTGATTTTGTCGGTACAATCGTATATTGCAGTCCTTCCTGTGTTGATCTTTCAGGATACACGCAGAAGGAACTGATAGGTAAAAATGCCACAATGCTTTACAAGGATCCGCAGGATCGACAGTTGCTCCTTGACGCCATCCAGCAGAAAGGGGTTGCACGAAATCTGGAGCTTGTCTTTAAAAAGAAAAATGGCGAGAGCTATGATGTCTCCTTTAATGCAAATCTGTTCCTCGACGAAAATAAAAATCCAGTGGGAATGCACGGAACCATACGTGAAATAACCACGATGAAACGAATCAAAGAACAGATGGAACGGGCAAAAAAGATGGAAGCTATCGGGTTAATGGCCGGTGGTGTTGCCCATGACCTGAACAATATTCTATCCGGGGTGGTCAGTTATCCCGACCTCCTCTTGCTAAAAGTACCTGAAGACAGCGAGCTGCGCGCACCACTGGAAACAATCAGAGAATCAGGAAAAAGAGCTGCCCTTGTTGTTGCTGACCTGCTCACCGTTGCCAAAAGTTCTGCCAGTACGAGGGAAAGCTGTGATCTGCATTCCCTAATTATGGAGTATTTGAACTCTCCTGAGCATGCAAAAACCAGAGAATTATATCCCCAAATAACATACCGGCAGAACTTCCTCCCCACCAACCCCACACTCAATTGTTCTCCGGTGCACATAAAAAAATGCATTATGAACCTGCTAAACAATGCGGCCGAGGCAATTCCGGCTGATGGTACAATTCTGCTGTCTACATCCAACTATTCTGCAGATGATACTTTCAGTGTTGCACATAACGTGAGGAGGGGAGAGTATGTTGTTCTCAGCATCCTGGATACAGGGGCCGGTATTTCCGACCATGACCTGGAACATATATTTGAACCATTTTATTCCAGAAAAATTATGGGAAGGAGCGGCACCGGGCTGGGTCTGGCCATAGTCTGGAATACTGTCAAAGAACATGGGGGTACAATCCTTATCGAAAGCAATCCTGCAGGAACCCGCTTTGATCTGTATTTCCCATCACTCACCCAGAGCAAAGGTTTACCCCTCCATCAGGATGACCCGGAAACGACTTTGCAGGGAAAAGATGAACACATTCTGATTGTGGACGATGAAGTCAATCTACGGGAAATTGCTGTCTCAATCCTCACAGAACATGGATATCATGCCGTTGCAGTCTCTTCCGGAGAAAAGGCAATCGACTATCTCCTGGAAAACAGTGTCCACCTGGTTGTTCTTGATATGCTTATGGATCCGGGCATGGACGGCCGGACAACGTATGAAAAAATTCTTACTCTTTCTGCCAATCAGAAAGCCATCGTCGCCAGCGGTTTTTCTGAGTCCCTGGATGTGAAAGCCATGTTCAAGCTTGGCGTTGGGGGATTCATTAGTAAGCCATACTCCGTGGAGCAACTCTGCCAGGCTGTGCGCAAGGAACTAGACAGATAATTTCTGCAAAACAAAGCCGTTTTACATTAATTTACGAATTCGTTCATAGCCCGCCTTGAGTTCTTCTGCAACAAGACCAAATGCAGTGCTGGCGTTTGCGGCCGTTTTTCCCACTTCTTCTGAAAATGGTTTGACCTGCTGCTGAAAAGTATTCCATTTTTTATCAAGGTTTTCTAATTCATCTCCGAATTCAGCTTTACCAAGGTGTGCCTTGAGAGCGATTTCATCACGTAACTTTTCAATGCTATCCTTCATTTCCTCGAGTGTACTTTTCGTATCAGTCATTGCTATCTCCTTTTATTGTAATGAGTAGCTGGTTGCTACTTGTTATTGCCCGGGATCACTGCATATTCTATTTTTCTTATGGGCCATCCTGTCAACTTATCAGGCCAACACTTCCGCAAGCGGAGAAAATTCCATACCAAAAGCCCGTCCCACTGCCTCATAGGTAATTTTTCCCTGATAACAATTGAGCCCCCTGGCCAGTACTCTATCCTTGACAAGCGCGCCAAAACCATGTTCTGCCAGCTTCATGGCATAGGGTACAGTCTGGTTAACCAGGGCAAAGGTGGAGGTGTGGGGAACTGCTCCTGGCATATTTGCCACCCCGTAATGCACAACCCCGTCAACCACATAGGTGGGATCGGCATGGGTGGTGGCCCTGATGGTCTCCACACAACCACCCTGGTCCACGGCCACATCCACAATGACTGAGCCGTCTTTCATAAAGGCAAGCATATCACGGGTTACCAGGTTTGGCGCTTTGGCACCGGGAATCAGCACAGCCCCAATAAGGAGGTCGGTTTCTTTGAGATAGGCACGGATATTGGCTTCATTGGAACTCATGGTGGTCATTCTGCCCTGGAAAACATCATCCAGATACTGCAGTCGGGCATGGCTGAGATCCATGATGATGACTCGAGCTCCCATACCCATGGCAATTTTAGCCGCATTGGTCCCCACCACCCCACCACCGAGGACAACGACAGTTGCGGGTGATACGCCGGGAACCCCGCCAAGAAGCATTCCCCGCCCGCCCTGATGTTTCTCAAGATAATGGGCACCGACCTGTGTGGCCATGCGACCGGCAACTTCACTCATGGGTGTGAGAAGGGGAAGCTGACCATTGTCGGTCTGCACGGTTTCGTAGGCAATGGCCGTGGTTCCGGCAGCAAGCAGGGCCTCCGTTAATTCACGCTCGGCGGCTAGGTGCAGGTAGGTGAAAAGGATCAGATCCTGCCGCAAATACTGGTATTCTGCAGAGGTGGGTTCTTTCACCTTGATGACCATCTCGGCTGCCCAGGCTTCTCCTGCGTTGACCATTTCGGCTCCAGCCTGTATATAGCGCTGGTTGTCAAGACCTGAGCCAACACCGGCATTCTCTTCCACCAGCACTTTATGGCCGCGTCCAACCAGGGCTTCGATCCCTGCCGGAGTCATGGCCACTCTATTTTCGAGGATTTTTACTTCTTTAGGAACACCAATGATCATACGGAACCTCCTCTTTGGAAGAGCGTTTAGCAGGCAGTTGCTGAGTTTTCACAAGCAGATAACAGCAATCGACTTTATTTAATGTGTAGATATGGTATCTTCATTTTCAAAATAGCTGTCTGCAACACATACACAAATATTATCCTCTGGGCATGGCATGAGTCAAATTTTGTTTCACATTTTTATTCTGGCTTTTTTTTCCTTCACAACTATTGCCATGGCCAGTGAACCCATCATAGCAGGCAACTTCTCCAAACAATCCCGGAACAGCATACTCCCCGAACCCTGGGAATTACTGTTCTTTGATGGCATTGAAAAACAGACCATCTATCGCCATGTTTTCGACGGAAAGACCGGAAGCATTCAGGCAACAAGCCAGGCAAGCTGTTCGGGTCTTGTTCGCAGGATCAATATTGATCCTGATCTCTATTCCACCCTATCCTTTCGCTGGAAAATCCAGGAAATTATCCCAGCGGCCGATTTGACGCAAAAAAAAGGAGCTGATGCCCCCGCCAGGATCTATATCACCTTTGCCTACGATGCCGCACAGGTAAGCTGGTGGGAAGTAGTGCAGTTTGAAACGATCAAGCTTTTTTACGGCGAATATCCACCTATCTCATCCCTGGTCTACGTCTGGAGCAGCCACAGTCAACAGGGAACAATACTGGAAAGTCCCTACACCAGCCGGGTTAAAATCATTGTCCTGGAATCGGGCATAGAAAAAAAAGGGCAATGGATAGCAGAAGAGCGTAATATCCGCGCAGATTACCATGCAGCCTTTGGCACAGGAGAAATCCCCATGATTTCAGGTGTGGCCATCATGACCGATACCGATAACACCGGCGGTCAGGCAGCTGCCTGGTATGGTGATATTGTTTTTTCCGAGTCCCCTTGATTCGTTAAAAGAAAAAGAAGCCCTTCCCTGCCCTGTATCAAGGTCATCCTGACCAATACTCAAAGAACTGCCACGCAATGCAAATAACGGGTTTTAGCCCATGAGTCAATCGGACCAGACAACTCTATTGATGTTGACATTGTCTCGTTGAACCGTGCGGTGGTAGGTAACCGCAGGTTTACCAAAGAGCATCATGTAGCCTATAATATGTGAATCGGGTATGTTTAATTTGCTTTTCATATCCGGAATAATTGAGGCTACGGCCCACTCCGCCAGGTTACTCCATGTTGTTCCAAGCCCAAGGCTTTGCGCCAGGAGTTCAAAATAACTCAATGCGATAATCGCGTCTGCTTTGGGGGAAGGAGTGTGATCTGGAGAAGAGACAATAAGAATATGAGGTGCATGATGAAAGACAATATCCTGTCCGTCATCCCACGCTTCCAGGATGCTGTCGAAAAATTCAGACCCGCTGGGAAGATTACTTGTGACTAATGCCATTTTGATCCCCTCCATGACATCATCACGAAACTTGCGCATGGTATCCTGGTCTTCGACCACGGTAAACAACAGTTCATCGTTCATACTGGTTGGGCCGTTGGCAACGACCTTGAGAAGATGTGAGATAGTGCTGGAATCCACAGCTTCCTTTTCATAATGTCGAATTGAACGACGACCTTTTATCAGACACTCCACTTGCTTGCCACTTGGCAAATTGCCCTTTAACGGCATACTCTCATCGGGATTAAGACCAAATATACTGATTGCCCCAGGTTCACAAATTGTAAAACAGTGCTGGCAGCTGATGCACTCTTCTTCTTTCCCCTCGATAATATCAGGATATTCAGGAGACAAGGCAATGATTTTAACAGGACAGTCTGTTACGCAATCTCCGCATTTCGTACATTTTTCCTGGTCGACATAAAATTCCAGCATATTTGCCTCCGTCCAAGTAAACGGGTGAAAGAAAAAGAGTACTCTCTCAAGTAGTAGATGGTTTCAAGATCATGGATGTCATTTATTAACGAGTGTGAACCGGAAGCCAGATATCGCCACCAGAGTACAGCTGGTGGACGCAAAAATATTTCCTTATTCATTAAATCATACCTGCCATGACTTTGACAGGCATTTGCGAAAATTTGTAAGAATACTCAGTTACCTGAGAACCAAGCATAAAAGATTCTTCCTCTCAAGTTCCAGAATGTAGCACGCTGTTCAGACTCCTCCTGAGTATTGAGGTGATAAAGATTACCGAAAATTTTGACACTTCGGCAAGGGACGATGATTATTTTTGCTACCCAAACGCAGAACCTGGTTGGCCGACGGGGTCATACCGGAACGGATAGGATACTAACCGGTAAGAAAGGCAGCACGTCCCGCAATGCAACTAGGCTGCGCATAGTGGATCGGTGAAACGAGCACCAAGTTAAACATTAATATAGAACCGACGATCCAGTTCATAAATAAGGATAAGCTGATCGCTTTTTTGTCAGATACAATGCGACCAAGAGAGCTATATTCTATCTTTAGCCAAGGGAGGATACATCATCAAAATAAGACCAATGGCGAGTGGGATATTGGTTGCCCCAACAGCCACTGACTCATTCCACTCTGCAATATTTGGGAAAATGAACCCTATGCCAACACCTATCGCCATGGCAAGAAAGATCCAAAGTGTAAGGAATCGATCCAATAACTTTAGCTTTGCTGCTTCCACAATGTGTTCCGGATTTGTATTTGTGTATATCGGTTGCTGGCTTTTACAAATTCCTTATCCGCATGTTTGCGGTAGGCGTTAACGAAAAGATGCTGGTCCACCTTCATCTACTCAAAGACTTCAATGTTGAGATAACGGACATCACCTAATTTTTTTTTTGACAATCATCCTGTCTGGTGGATCAAGGGCTGAAGAACGGGGATGTGGAGCAGGCAGATCCGAGCCGGCACAGCCGCCAATTGTCAATACCAAAATTATACTGGATAAAATAAATCGATTTTATATTATTTCCATTGAGGGCTCTTCTTGCTAGCTTTAAGTAAAAATACTTATTCTTAATAAGTAGCCGATTCCCATGGAAACGTTAAGCATATAAGAGACTGCATAGTAGTATTGTCGTCAGCAGCAAGTATCGTTTGTGATACTTGCTGCTATTGTTTTTTTGCATGGTGTTTTTCATTTAAAGCAAATGCTCTTATTTCCAGCGTGTTAAGGTTGTCAGCTGCGCCTGGTTATATTTGGCCACCCAGTCGGAGTGGGTAACATAATGGGATCAATTTTGGACGCTGATCAACAAGCAGAAAGAACAGGTAGTGCAACTACAGTGAATGTGGTACATTTAAACCTCTTGAGTTGATACAATCTGACCTGGATTCTGAATCAGATCAGATTGTATCTCCAGTTAAATAAGGAAACAGAATGAAAAAACTAAGCTGTATTTTTTGTATGCTTTTTGTTGTTACAGGAAGCATTGCAGCTGCTTCATCGGCATCTGTTGACCAGCGGCTTATGAATATAATACGAAATAATGCGGGCTCTACCTTCCCATGTTCCAATAGCGATTTTATTTCAGCCAGTGATGTTCTAACACAAACAACCTCCACTAAACCCATGCTTATTGATATCCGTAAGCAGAGTGCATTTGCTCAATTTAGAATTCCTCAATCCATCAACCTTCCCCTTTTCACCCTGAAAAACAAATCATTTCTAAAGAAAAGAAACCTTGTTCTTATAAATGAAGGGTTTGACAGCGGCATATTGGTCGATGAAATTGACAAATTGCGTCACGATGGTTTTAAGAATATCAAAATTTTGCACGGTGGCCTGAAATCGTGGCGTGATAATGGCGGCCGTCTGGATGGCGACTTCTGGGCCATGCAACAGTTAGCGTATATCCACCCGAAACAGTTACAGACAAGCAGCAATGCAGGTTACTGGAAGGGAATTGATATCAGCATTAAAAACTCAAGCGCTCTCCATAATAGTGCCGAAGGCCTCACCCACATCCCTTTACTGGAAAATACAAACAGATTTTCAGAGCAAATCAACAGCCTGTTGCCCGGTGATACAACATGCAGTCCTTATATTGTTCTCATAGACGAGCAAGGGGAAGCCTACACCGGAATAGAGAACAATCTGAGAGAGCAAAAACATATATATTTTCTTCAGGGAGGTCTGAAGGGATGGCGTACGTATTTGCAGGAGCAAACAGTAATGATGGAATCCACTGAAACAAGGACGAAATCATGTGACACATGCCCGTGATTTCTACGATATCTTTGTTACTTTGCCTGTTTCTCTTTGGTGGCCTGGATATTGCGAGTGCTGGAACTTTTGAAAATGGCAAGTTAAAACATGTTCGTTTCGGCTTTATCCTGCAAAATATGAAAGCAACGGTTCTGCCTCTGGCTACATTACATTTTTACGCTCCCGTGGATGAAACATCCAGGCAGAAAACCATATCAGTGAATGTGTCAGTCCCACATAGCAGCAGCCTGGATGCATCGGGTAACAGGGTTATCCTGGTAACAATGAAAGATATTCCTCCTTTTGCAACCAGAATCATAACTGTAGATACGGAACTGCTGTTTACTGAGCAACCGGTAAAAAAAAAGGACAACCCTATAGAGCAGTACCTGAAGTCTGAAAAGAATATCGAGTCAAGTCATCCTGATATCCAGAGGCGTGCAAAGGAACTCAAAAAAGAAACGCCCCTTGCTACAGCCAGAAATATCTTCAACTGGGTTGCAAAGAGTGTTCAATACAGTGGCTACAGGGCTTCAGCCCGTGGAGCCCTTGACACCCTGCACAGCAGAAGTGGTGATTGTACAGAATATATGCTTCTTTTTATAGCGCTGTGCCGTGCCAATGGCATACCAGCCCGAGGTGTCGGTGGTTATCTTTGTAAAAAAGATTGTTTTCTGTCTCCAGCTCTTTATCATGACTGGGCGGAATTCTATTATGATAATGCCTGGCGGGTTGCAGATCCTCAAGGGAAAGTCTTTATGCGGGATGAATCATCCTATGTGGCAATACGACTGATGGGGCAGAAACAAAACGGTGATAAACCTTTCTTTTACAGATACGCGTTTTCCGGTGATGGATTAACTGTAAAAATGATGAATTAATACGCTTGATGGAGCTTTCCTAACGATGGGAATCAACATGACACAGAGAATATGTAAAAATTTCATATTGTTGCTTGGGTTTTTTCTTCTTCTACCCGCCATAAGTCTGGCATATACCGCCTCCGGTACATTGGCAATTGATGAGACCTGGAGTGGTGAGATACTCCTCACCGGTGATATTACCATCCCCGAGGGGATAACCCTGACCATTGATCCCGGTGCCAGAGTTTTATTTCCCGCTGGAAGTGATGATACTGCTTCTGGAAATGATACTGCTTTAACAGAAATTCTTGTTTCCGGATCCCTTGTCGCCAACGGAACAGTCGGTGCTCCCATTGAGTTCACCTCAGATGAAGCGATTCCTGCAAAGGGTGATTGGGGTGGTATCCATGTCACCTGGAATAGTGCTGTTCATTCGTTGCTGTTTGCGCATTGTACGATCGAATATGCATCTTCAGGGGTAAACTGGACTGTGGATGGTGGCTCACCAAATATGACTGTCAGTGATTCAGTCATACAGCATATATCTGGCACTGCTTTTTATCTTACCAATTCAAGTCTTTCCGCTATAACTCTAACACTGACAAATACTATAATAACGGATGTAGACAACTACGGTTGCTTCAGTGAGATTGCCCATACTGGCACGACGTTTAACGCCACCATAAGCGGGAACACCATATCCGATACCGGCGATAACGGAATATATATATACAACTACGGACGTGTTGTTTCTGACCTGCTTGTCTCCGGGAATACAATTCACCATACAGGTACCTACGGTATTCATCTCTACAGTCGTGGGGCTGATGCTCAATCTCTTTTTTCTCTGTTGAACAATACCTTGTATAACAGCGGAACAGGGATATATGTCTATAATAGAGAGAGCTTGACAGAATGTACCATCAGTAACAACCATATCTATCAACAAACTGCTCATGGAATCATATTCTCCCAAAGTTGGAGTCGGCCGACAAAGTTTGTTGCAAGAGGCAATACCATTCACAACAATGGAAATATCGGTATCTATATCCCCACAGGCTATGTCCGCAACAATGTCTTTTTTGTGGAATTGACGGGTAACGAAATATATGAAAATGATGGAGCAGGAGTACAAATCACCAGAAATATTAATTACTTTCCTGTTGTCCTCAGCTTAAATACTATCCGCAACAACACCGGCAGGGGAGTTTTATTTAGCAATAGCGGCGTGACAACAATTTTATACAACAATATCCATGACAATGGTGAGGAGGGTATAAAACTCTATGGAGCCACGGGAAATGTGATGAACTACAATTCATTGCAGGACAATGC
>JAOZKN010000233.1 GCA_029935315.1 Desulfocapsa sp.
GGACTGGATTCATCGACTGGCAAACCCCTTATATGTTGTTCCAAATGATGCGATCCTCTTTTCGCTTATTGCTCCGTTTTCTCTGGTGATTATTTTCAGGAAACCTCTAAGCGTTACTGCTGCCGTTGCTGCCATCTCATTGTTACTTGCAGTGGTGTCGGTGGTGCTGCTTAAAAGCCGCGGTGCCTTCCTGATAATGATTTTTTCATTTCTTTCTGTTTTGTTTAACAGGTTTCGATTCCAGCGTGTACTGCTTGTTGCCATCGTCGTTGTTGCCCTTATGGTGGCAATGGACTGGCTGACAGGATTTGGGATATTCGATAAGGTTGTAGCGATTCAGAAGGAGACTCGTATTCCTTTATGGATAGCAGCCTGGCAATTATTTCTCAATCATCCCATACTGGGTTACGGTCCACACATGTTCGTTTTTGAATATCAGGCGTATCTTCCCACTGGGGCAGGATTTGTCATTGATAACCGCTTAACACCGTGGGCTCACAATCTCTATCTGGAGCTTCTTGCTGAACAGGGATTACTGGTTATGGCGGCGTTTGTTTCACTATTATTCTTTAACCTCTCGTATGCCTGGAAACTAACAATGGGTAACACCAACAAATCGCTTGCAGGACTAGGGGTTGCGACAAGCCTTACTGGCTTTATCCTTGCTGCTGCCATTGAGCTCACCTTCATTCGTGTTTGGGTTGTACTCATGTTTTTTATCCTTCTTGCCGTCATCCATACGCTTTCAGCTCAGCATCAGGAGATCTCATCATGAAACAAAAGTATATTTCTCACCTGTTCACCAGTGTTGTTCTGTTGGTATCAGTCGCCTCTGCCGTATTTGCAACACTGGTTCCTGATTGGCTTCAACAGTTCAGTAGTTACACCTATGCACCAACCACGGTATCAGCATCTGACGGTACCCATACGGATAGAGTGGCGGTGATATGGAATGATATCTGGGGTGCAAACGGTTATGCAGTATTTCGCTGTAGTGATGATACTGTTGAAAGTTGTGATCCTGATCCTTTAGGTCACCCGACCGATCCTTTCTTTGATGATCATAAGGCTACCCCTGATGTCCATTATTATTACCGCGTACAGGGTACCCCCTTTGTGAGCTACGGGGAATTCAGCGAACCCGACAGCGGATATCGATCAACAGACCTGGCAAGCCTGGAACCTCAGAATGTCCAGGCCAGTAACGGTGAATTTCGGGATAAAGTAACCCTTTCCTGGGATGCTCTCCCGGGAGCTGCTTCCTACAAAATCTTCAAATCGGAGACAGCTGAAACAGGGAATGCTGTAGAATTAGTCACAGTTGACAGTACAACCATGACTTACGATGACCTCACGGTTGAGCCAGGGACTGTTTATTACTACTGGCTTAAAGCCATTAATCCCGCCAGTGAAAGTAACTTCAGTTCTGCTGCAGAAGGTTCTCTATACAGTTGCAGCTGGTTTACAACGAAGACTCCCAATGGTGCGGTTTC
>JAOZKN010000151.1 GCA_029935315.1 Desulfocapsa sp.
ACAGGTCTTATTTCCGAACGTGAACGAAAGGCCATCAGCAAGGATTTTGATGATCTTATGGCAAATAAAAGCTGGGAACATCAGGAATTTGTTGCTGCCCTTAAGCATTTACAGCGGGTTGTCGAGTGGTCCCATGCCAGTGCTGCGCTCGCCTTTGGTGAAGTATGGCCAGCCTGGACCTACATTGCCCCTGATATTAAAATAGTCACCGACGATATAGTACGCAGTTCTCCCATGCTTCTTTATGGACTGGTTTTCAGTCAGCTTGACAATTATGTTTCGGGCCAGGAACAGATCAGTCATCAATTTTTTGACAAAGAATTTACCAAGGGCGTTCGTGCATTGAATTCCGGCCTTTCCTTTGGTGAACTTGCCGTTGTTAATGTGGATGCGCAATATGGTCGTGATAAAATCATTGCCCTGCCGGACACTCCCGCTGATCTTGAACCAGCTGCCGGAATTATCACTCAGGGTGAAGGAAATGTCGTCTCCCATGTACAGTTGCTTGCACGAGCTCTCGGGATTCCAAACGTTGTTGTCTCAAGCCCTCCCTATGAGGTGCTGAAAAAACACAATAAAGACAAAGTTCTTTTTATCGTCACCCCTGGCGGACGCATCTATTTAAAACGTGCTGAGAATATGACAGCGGCCGACAAGGCCATGTATAAGGAATATACCCGCAGTCAAAAACGAGAAGGAGAAGGATCCGTTTCCGGCGGTAAGGCCAGGCTGCATATTGACCCCTCTGTTCTTGATATACAAAGCTGGCATCCTATTTCCCTTGATGTTTTGCGTCGCTCCGATTCCGGCATTAAAACCGGCCCTAAAGCTGCCTATCTTGGTGAGCTTAAACATATGTTTCCCGATAATGTTGCACGAGGTATTGCCGTTCCTTTTGGCGCCTACTACCAATTTTATATAAACGCCAAGGTCATGGTTCCGAAACATCTTCAGGGAAAAAAGATCGCTAAAACCGAACAAACCCTTGATGCATTCGCAAAAGAAACCTATGCAACATTTTTTGAAAAAATGATCCCCGCCGGTACCAGTGACGCAAAACTTGCTGCCTGGATCAAGCCACGCCTTGAAGTGCTTCGTTACTCCATTGAAAACAACAAACTTTCCGATGCGTTAAAAACTGCAATCCATGAAGATTTGAAAAAACTCGGTCTGCTTAAAAAGGACGATCCCAGTCAGACCGTCGGGCTGTTTGTCCGCAGTGATACCAACGTGGAAGATCAGCCAAATTTTAACGGTGCAGGGCTCAATCTTACCATATTTAATCTTGGCTCCATGGATGCTATTTACCAGGGATTAAAAACGGTTTGGGCGTCACCCTTTACCTACCGCTCATTCTCCTGGAGGCAAACACTGATCGATGAACCTCTCTGGGTGCTGCCTTCCGTTGTACTGCTTGAAGCTATTTCAAGTGATGCCTCCGGAGTACTGATTACAGCAGATATTAACACCGGAGACCAGACAAAGATGCTGCTTGCTACCTCAGAAGGTGTAGGTGGTGCCGTGGATGGTACTCCCACTGAAACGCTGCTCTGGTCAGAAAATGATGTAAAACTGATAACCACCTTTAAGTCTCCCTGGCGACGTTTGATTGTCCCCGGCAGTGGTACGGAAATCGTTCCTTCTTCCGGTCGTGAATATGTTTTAACTCCTGACGAGGTAAGGGCAATTACAGAGGCAGGACAAAAAATACGAAAAACCCTGAAACCGGCACTGGACAAAAACGGAAACCCAAAAGCATGGGATATCGAATACGGTTTCTCAAAGGGTAAACTGTGGCTTTTTCAGGTTCGTCCATTTATCGGTAATGAGGATTTCAGTAATATTCCAGCCCTGGCTGGACTTGATAAAGAAATAAAACAGAGTGACAGCAAAATATCCATGGAGGATAGTCTCCGATGAAATATCTGATAACGCTTTCAGCCTTCTGTTTGCTCGCTATTGGAACTCTTTTTCCACCACCTTCACTTGCTGGTGGTGACCCCAGTATTGTTTGGGACGGATCAGAATTACCGCAGGGGGTTTCCTTTTACTGGTATGAGCCTTCGTTTTACACAGGTTTTGCACCAAGAACTCAGGATCCAACAAGACCGCATATTCGTCTGTCTCGTGGAAATCAATTACGGATAACGCTGGTACTGGGTGAGCAGGAGCTGGATAATTATGCGGAAGATCTTTTGTTAAGGTTTAACACCTATCAAGCGCTGATCGATAAACAGGTTATCAAACTTTCTGTGAATATGGCCTATGAACGCTTTGTTGCAGCCATGGAGGATAATGGAGTGAGTGAACTTGCAGCAGCAAGGACTTCCATGTCACCGGAAGAATACCGACAAAAAACTGTTACACTTATGAACAGTCTGAATCCCGGTGCTATCTTCCCTATCCACATGGATTTCGCACAACTGCTCACCTCCTGGCATAAGCAGTTACTTACAATTGATGACAAAGGCCTCAGTAATAAGGTAACTCTTCTTGATGCCGCCAACGCTCTTCTTCCAGGAAGAATTAATCTTTCTGTTTTATCTGATGAGCAAAAAAATCAATTAACAACCCTTATCACAACCGTTCAGAGTGGAACTGCTGCCGATTCTCCAGAATTCTCAGAAAAAGCAGAACAATTTCTTGCAGCCGTAAGCCATGGTCACTATCCAGTGATAAATGGTTTTGTTGAAACAGTGGAATTCACCCGAATTGTTCCCGTTGGCACTCTGCAGGCAACTGTAAAATACAAACAGTGGAAACTCTCATCCTTTGGAGTTACCGGTATCTGGCATCTGATTCCTCGTAAAATCGGTCGTGGGCAGCTCGGAATGGTCGATTATCTCTCACCCAACCCAGGTTATGGATATATTCCCCTTCTGCAATATCAGCATGCCACCGGAAAATATTATAACGCATACCATAATGCGGGAGTCCGTACCAATCTTGGAGAAGCCCGTTTTGTTCCCGAAGAATGGAAACACATTCCTGGCGAACGTAACCCCAAAAAAAACTATCAGAATTTATGGATTGCCAGTCGCGGCCCTGCTTCTCATGGTTGTACACGGCTGCCTTCAGGCTATATGACAGAAATGAGGCATATACTGCCCTCATCCAGCGATCTGCTCGAAAAAGTAGCCACACACCGGAATCGCCCACAATGTTATGACCTCTTCGATATTGATGGCAACGGAACTCCTGAGGTTATGGGAGTGCAGTATTATCTTGCCTTTGCCGGAAAAGGCCATGTCCCCACAAATGCCTATGCACAGAATAACCGTAAAGACTTTTACACCTGGTTATATGCAGATAATATTAGTTACAACGATGATGACACTGCAGTTATCAAAGAAACCCTGACCTGTCGTTTTGTTGGTAAAAAGGCAAAAGAGGCTCAAAGCTATCAAAAGCAACCTCTGCATGAGGCGATATATCAGCCTGAAGCCATACAGTTTTATCGTCTCCTTGCAGCAGATTTCAAGTCTGACAAAGGTTTCACCTTTAACCATGAATTACGTCGAATTGCAGTCGGTAACGATACCGATTCTACAAAACTGTTTCTTCAATGAGGCATCCCATGAAAAAATACAGCATCTTTCTATTTCTTTGTTTGAGCTTTGTGTATAACGCAACAGCCTTTGCTTCCACAATTGATAGCGCAGAGGAAATTGACCATAATCAACCTCAGGACTTAACCAGTTGCTCCACCTTCTATCAAAAACAGGAGCCCGCATTTTACACTGGTTTTGCACCACGCAGTCGCGATGCAAAGCGTTTACACCTGCACGTTGGAAGGGGGAACCAACTGCGTGCAACTCTTGTGCTTTCCGATGAGGTATTAGAATCCTATCTTCGTGATATTTTCACCAGATATGTAAGCTATCACACAATGATCGATGAAGGAAACCTCCACCTGACACAGAATTCAGCCTTTGAAGAATTTGAGAAAAGAATAGAGTCTGAAAACCTGCACAATTTAATTATTGAAGAAACTGAAATGTCTCGGCAGGATGCTGTCATGCGTAATCTGCAAACCTTGCAGCACCTGAACCCCGGACGTGTTTTTCATATCACCACTCCTGTTCAGGACGTGATTCAACAATGGCTCGATGCTTTGCAGGAATCTGATTACAAGAAGCCTGATACTAAGCAAAAACTGACTTTGCTTAATGATATGCTGCCCACACGCCTCTGGCTGACAGTTCTTGATAAAGATATAAGCACACAGCTTGACAATCTCCTGCAGCAGGCAGCTGTTAGCAAAACAATAACTGATGATCTCAGCAGTCAGTACCTCACCTTACTGGACAAGATATCAGGAGGGATTTACCCACGTACTGGTGATTCCTTTGATTTTCATGAATTCACAGCCATCTTCCCCATTGGAACATTCAACGAATACACCACCTGTGCCGGTGATGTAAAAATCCCCATGTACCCTACCCCCGGAAGATGGACACTCACCACCCACCAGCGCTCAAAAACTGTGGATCATATTCCAGAGATTAATATTTATTCATGGTTCCCCTGGATTCCCTATATGCATGTCGGAAGCAAACTCCATAACTCCTTTCACACCCTCTGGTGGCAAATGGAGCATGAGAAAACGGCCTTTCTTCCCGAAGAACTGCAAAAACCCGAGCAGAAAGGACGAGACGGCAAAAAATACAGATATCTGTGGCTGCTGTCGAGGGGGCCTATGTCACACGGCTGCACCCATGTAAACGGCGGTCATATCCTTGAATTACGTCAAATGCTGCCCAGTGCAGAAAAAGAGATGTATAACGTGGTCTTTTATCTGAACAAATCCTGTCTGTTTGATGTCTTTGATATTGATGGCGATCTGAATCCTGAAATCATGGGAGTACGTTACTTTGTGGCCTACACTCTGAAAAACAAAAAACCAGGGGTCTTGCGTGCTCCCATGGAGCGAAAGCCCTATTACAAATGGTTATACGGTGGTGTTCTCAAATACGAGGAAAACGGACAGGGATATTTTGAGAATATTCGCGATGGACGCTTCCTTGAAAAACGTGCTGTAAATGGAAAAAGATACAAAAGGCTTCCCCTGTATGAAGCACCTATGGAACCTTTCAATCTCCAGTTTTTTAAGATGCAGGATATCCCCCACATAAGGGAACTCCGAAAAGCAGGTGACGATTACAAATGAAATGCCTAAGTGCATTATGCCTGATTTTCTTTTGTAATATTCTACTGTACGCTCATGTTTCTCATGCCAATGACGCAGCAATAAATGACGAACAGTTTTTCACCCTGCAAAACGGATTAAACCT
>JAOZKN010000009.1 GCA_029935315.1 Desulfocapsa sp.
CCTTTCCTAAAGTTACCAAAAAAGTACCGGCTGCTCTGGTTGCCATCGTATCAGTGGCATTACTGGTGATATTTACGGGGATAGATACCGCAACGGTACTGTCATTTGTTCAGGCCAATGGCGGCAGTGGCATTGAGGCAGGACTTCCTGTTTTTAATGTGCCTGTTATTCCATTTAATCTTGAAACCCTGTTTTTTATCGCTCCTTATGCTGCCATCATTGCTGCAATTGGCCTGATCGAATCATTGATGACCTTAAACCTTATTGACGGCTTGACCAATACACATGGGAATGCAAATAAGGAAAGTATCGCCCAGGGAACAGCAAATATTGTTAACGGCTTTATGGGCGGTATGGGTGGCTGTGCAATGATCGGTCAAAGTATCATTAATATCAAATCAGGCGGGCGCGGTCGCTTGTCTGGGATTGTGGCGGCATTATCCTTGCTCGTATTCATTCTGTTTGGATCGTCCTATATTGAGATGATCCCTATTGCTGCACTGGTCGGGCTGATGTTTATGGTGGTTGTTGGTACATTTGCCTGGAGTACCTTTAGTGTTATCGATCAAATTCCCCTGGCAGATGCCTTGGTGATTGTTCTGGTTACGCTTTTAACCGTTACCTTTGATTTGGCCATAGCCGTTATTGCCGGGGTCATTGTTTCGGCCCTTGTCTTTGCCTGGGAGAATGCTCTGCGCATTAGGGCGAGGAAACATATTGATGAAAAAGGAGTGAAACATTACGAGATATTCGGTCCCCTTTTCTTTGGTTCCGCCCAGATGTTCACCAGTAAGTTTGATGTGGACAATGATCCTGAAGAGATAATTATCGACTTTAGGGAATCACGGGTTGCCGACCACTCCGGTATTGAAGCCATTAATCAACTTGCCAGAAAATACGAGCAAGCAGGAAAGAAAATCTGTCTGTTTCACCTCAGTCCGGATTGTCGAAAATTAATTGATAGGGCTGAAAAACTCATCCGTGTCGATATTCTCGAGGATCCGGAATACACGGTGGTTGTCCAGGGATTTGAGGATTATTCCGTCGACTAAGGACTCTAAAAAAAACTCAGCCTATACTGAAGCTGCTGTTCTAGTCTTGACCCTAAATTTTTTTAAAAAAAGTGAATAAGAATAATAAAAAAAACGACCACAAACATCGCAACATCAATTTCAAAATGAGATATACGCACTGTCTCTATAAGTAATTGAAAAAATGGATAATAAAAACAACTTCCCCTATCATTTTAAGAGTAGTGCCTGTAAAACATGTGGCGGCAAATGCTGCCGTGGCTTTGGCGGCTATGTCTGGGTTAGTCTCGAAGAGCTGGAAGCAATGGCAATCACCAGAAGAATGGAGCTGTCCCTGTTTGCCAGGCAATATCTACGGCAGGTTCAGGGCAGACTCTCCCTGCAGGAATTCGTTATAAACGGTGAGCATTTCTGCTGCTTTTTTGATCGCATTGATCGTCACTGTACGATCTATCAGAGCAGGCCCGAGCAGTGTCGAACATTTCCATTCTGGGATAAATTCAAGGAAGATCCCCGGGAGCTTTTTGCCGAGTGTCCTGGAGTTTCTTTGGAGTAAGCCATAGAGTGTGTGGCGTAGAAAACTTTTGGCTACGAGTATGGGCGTTTGACGGTAGCCTGCTGGGAAAAACAGATAGAGCAACCGACGATATAAGTGGCTGCTCTATCCGTTTTTTTTACACAAGTACTCTTTTTCTCTTTTTTCAAACCTGCAAGCGTGGTCGCCTGGCCTGTTCCTTCCGTATCTGATCAATACGCTCAGCATCAGTGAGTGTTGGCTGACTGTTTTTATTTGCGGTTGTGTTCCAGTTCTCTCCCAGGAGATCAGATGGCTGGAAAAAACAGTACCAGTCTTCTCTCTTGGTCTGCTGATTTCCTCTGTCGTATCGTCCTTTGCCGAAACGTTCATACGTTGTAGATACCAGGTGGATGCTGCCAATCAGTCCTACGGTTGCTGCAAAGAGTGTTAAGGGTTCCATGATCGTGCTCCTTTCTATTAAGTAATAATGGATTATAAACGTGAACAGTGAAGATCAAAAACAGGTACATGGGGACGTTTCTGGTCAGCATTGACCATTTCCCCTT
Organism: Desulfocapsa sp.; assembly: GCA_029935315.1. GTDB lineage: Bacteria > Desulfobacterota > Desulfobulbia > Desulfobulbales > Desulfocapsaceae > Desulfocapsa. The sequence goes on from JAOZKN010000009.1 coordinate 2,115, forward strand.
CTGGCTTGCTCAAGACATAGCGAATTCCGGCATCAGCTGCACTTACACGGGCAATGACCTCTTCGGGGTTGTCGATATCCATGATATGCTCAACTTTGATTCCCTGAGTTGTTGCCATGGCAATGAACTTTTCTGCATTTGTTCTGGCCATCTCCATAAAACGATCACTTTCCCGTATTTTTCTCTCACCTGAAAACTGCAGTGGTCGTTCTGTGATATCCAGGGCTATGATTTCACAGTCAAGCCGTTGGGCCATTTTGAGTGCATAATCTGTTACCTGTGGCAAGTAGTCACCGTCCTGCACCATAAGAACCTTTGTCGGGGCATTGTTCTGGTCAACCATCCTGCCCAAAGCTTCGGCTGCTGCAGAAGGACTTCCCGCTGCCATAGCGCCCATGTCTACGCTTTGTTTCTTGACTTTTGTTACATCAACGCCTTTATTTTTCTTTATTGCCAAACCAAACCAGTCAGTGAATCCCATGATGTTCTCCTTAGTGTTGTGGGTGAAGAGTTATTGATTTTCTTTCTGTTTGTATCATTGCACGGGGCGTGCCAATGCTGGAAATAATTTAAATTCATGCAATATCAGTATTTTACTCGTGGTCTGGGGTGGGAGGTGTTGATTCTGGTGATGGGGCGATCTGTACCTTATTGCAGCTTGCAACAATCCTTTTTGCCTATGGTGAGCGAAAAACAGTCATTTGGGAGGTGGAAAGAGTGCTTTCGTGTTGTAACTAGGAGAAAATATAGAATAAATAATTTTAGGGAGCTGGCAGGGTCATGGTGCTGTTGCATGATGAAACTGCGTAACAGAATGCAACAACGACGATTTTGGGAAACTGGGTCAAAGGAGCTTCGCCATGAAAAAAGGCTCCTTGAAAGAAGAGAATCTTTCGCAGAGCCTGATGAATTGAAACCCTTGGCGTACTACTGGTCTTACTGAAGGCTAAGCAGGTGGGGGATGGCTTCGTTCAGGGTATCAACGTAAACCAGTTCCAGTTGGCCGCTAACATCGTCACTGAATGAGGCAACATCTTCCTGGTTTTGTGCAGGCAGAACAACCTTGGTGCAGCCGGTGCGGACGGCAGCCAGGAGTTTTTCACGGACCCCACCCACCGGCAGCACCTTGCCGGTTAAGGTCATCTCACCGGTCAGCGAGACGGTACGGCGTACCGGGCAATCGGTGAGCAGGGAAATCAATGCAATAGCAATGGCCATACCGGCAGAGGGCCCATCTTTTGAAACCGCACCTGCAGGCAGATGGATATGGATATCGGAGTGATCGTAAAAGTCAGGAGCGATGCCAAGCTGTTCAGTATTGCTTCTGATATAACTGAGAGCTGTCTGGGCTGACTCCCGCAGTACTTCTCCCAGTGATCCGGTGAGAATGAGATTGGTGTTTCCCCGCATCTTCAGGGCTTCAATAAACATGATTCCACCGCCAAACCGGGTCCAGACCAGACTGGTAACGACCCCTGTTGTATCTTCGCCTTCGGCTGCTTCCTGTCGATACCTGCGCGGGCCAAGCAGTGAGGTGATTGCCGTCTCGTCTATATCGGGCAGGGATTTTGACTTATTCTGGAGAACCTGGAGGGCGAGTTTACGGCAAATGTTTCCAATTTCCCGACTGAGCCCACGCACTCCTGATTCTCTGGTATATTCTACGATAAGTTTTGCAAAGGCTTTATCTGTGATCTGTGGCTTGATATCACTCAAGCCATTGGCGGCTACCTGTTTAGGCAGAAGATGCTTTTGGGAAATAACCAGTTTTTCTTCTAAGGAATAACTGGAGAAATCGATTATCTCCAGTCGATCCAATAAAGGGCCTGGCAGTTTACTGATGTCATTTGCCGTGGCAATAAAAAGGACGCTGGAAAGATCAAAGGGAAGATCAAGGAAATGATCGTTAAAGCTCCCGTTCTGCTCCGGATCAAGGACTTCCAGGAGAACAGAGGCCGGATCCCCGCGAAAATCCTGGCCAATCTTATCGATCTCATCCAACATAATACAGGGATTGCGCACTCCGGCACGCTTGATTTCACTAATGATACGGCCCGGCATGGCACCAACATAGGTTCTTCGATGCCCCCGGATTTCAGCTTCGTCACGCAATCCAGCCATGGAGACCCGAATAAATTCCCGGCCTAAAGAAGTCGCCACAGATTTTCCTATTGAGGTCTTTCCAGTACCCGGAGGACCTGCAAAGCAGAGCACCGGTCCCTGGCTGATTTGCAGTTTCTTCTGTTTGTGGAGAATTTCCTCCACAGTCTCTTTGAGTTGGTCGAGCTGAACCGGTTTGGAGAGATAGTGGGTTGCACCCTTGCGCATGGCATCCACAGCATTGGCCACTGTTGCGTATCCGGTGACCATGATCACACTGGTTTCTGGAGAGGCTTTGCCGACCTTGTCGATCAGGGTGAGTCCATCCATCTTATCCATCTTCAGATCAGTGATCATCACATCAAAATGATCACTCTCTTCAACCTGTTGCAGGGCTTCTACACCATTGGAGGCAACCTGTACCGTATGACCCAGGCCCTCAAAGTAGATTCTAAGATTATTGCGGGCAACTTCCTCGTCATCAACAATGAGTATTCTGGATTTTTGCTGAATTTTTAGACTCTTTGCCGCAAGGTATTCAAGAATTCGTGTCTTGACCGCCTCAAGTCCGTGATGGTGTGAGGCCATAATGGTTTCAGCACGCTTGAGATCAAGCTTGTCTCTGGTTTCCTGAAACCACGGCATGGAGAGGAGCAGTTCGATATAGTTTACACCTATGGAGAATTCAGCAACAATTGGATCAATTTTCTGCAGGCGTCCCATTTCTGTTGCTACCTGACGGGAAACATAGAGTGGCAGGTCAGTATCTGCCACCCTGGCTTTCAGGTCATCAAGCTGCCGGGAACCATTCGTTTCTTCTCTTGCTGCGTTTATTGGTTTGCTTTCGCTTTTAGAAAAAAGACTCATTTTGTTTTACAGTCATAGGGTTGAATAAGTATCTCTGCAGAAATATGCAGATACTTATTGAGATTACGAATCATACGTAGAGAAAGTGCTTGTCGTCGCTTCAGTATTGCGCATACATTACCTGAGCTGCCGATATAAACTTTCAGGTCTTTGTTACGGAGGCCGCGCTGATGCATAATTTTTTTTAGATGCGTTATCGGGTCGGGCAGAACTTTTTTGGCGGCTGGTTTACTGGCACGGACAACAGAGATAACAGTGCTGTCCATATCTTCCCCCCCCATTCCAAATTCATTTGTCTCAAACTGTCCCATAAGCTCAGTGGGTAACCTGTATTCCATGATGGTTCCTCGTTAAAACAGTTTACTGTTGATTAATATATGGCAATAGATACTTGCCCCGTAGCCGAGTGCTATAATCGGAGTCCATTTTAAATGGGCACCAAAGGTATAGGTTCCCCTTGCTGTTCCCATAAGAGCCACACCGGCGGCTGAGCCAATTGAAAGCAGACTGCCACCCACTCCAGCCGTCAGGGTGACCAGCAGCCATTGACCAAGAGACATGGAGGGATCCATGGTTAAGACAGCAAACATAACTGGTATATTATCAACAATGGCTGAAAGGATACCAACCAGAATATTGGCATTGGTGGCTCCCAGTCCGTCGTACATTTGATGGGAAACCAGGGCCAGATAACCAAATTGAGAAAGACCGCCAACACAGAGAATAACCCCATAGAAAAAGAGGAGGGTATCCCACTCGGCTCTGGCTACCCGCTTGAAGATGTCGAAGGGGTCATCCTGATCACTGATGGAAATTCCCAGAGGTTTATCGTACTCGTGGGAACGTTTTTCTTTTATTTTGATGTAATAGGAGAAAAAACCCAGGTAGGAGAGACCTAGCATCATGCCTGCAGCAGGGGGAAGATCGAGGAAGTTATGGAAGGAAACTGCGGTTACGATGGTCATGAGAAAGAGAAATATGATCCGTCTGGCACCGAATTTCATGGCGACATTCTCATCCACGGCCTCAGGTGTGTCTTTAGAGACAAAGAGACTCATGATGATTGCCGGTATCAGCCAGTTGAGCAGGGCAGGAACAAAGAGGTAAAAAAACTGGCCGAATGTGGCCTGGCCCTTTTGCCAGACCATAAGGGTGGTAATGTCGCCAAAAGGAGAGAAGGCTCCTCCTGCATTGGCCCCCACCACGATATTAATACAGGCCAGAGCGACAAATTTTTTATTGTTTGGGGCCACTGCCATAACCACAGCTCCCATGAGCAGTGCTGTTGTCAGGTTGTCAGCAAGGGGTGAGATAATAAAGGCCAGCAAGCCGGTGATCCAGAAAATTATGCGCAGGGAAAAGCCCCTTGAAACAAGTACGGATCGCAGGGCCTGGAATACATTTCGTTCATCCATGGAGTTGATGTAGGTCATGGCTGCAAGGAGAAAGAGCAGCAGTTCGGCGTATTCAGTAATATTATGTAGAATCGCATTGTGTGCTTCTTCTGCTGGAATACCTGCCATGCGGTAGCTGATGGCGAGAAGTACCCAGATAACTCCGGCAGCCATCATCACCGGTTTACTCTTGCGCAGGTGGGTCTGCTCTTCAAAAATAACCAGCACATAGGCAAGAACAAAAAGAGCCAGAGATGCGTAGCCAAGTGACGTTGCAGTCAGGCTTACTGCTGTTTCCCCACCTCCATGGCCTGAGGCAAATGCCATACCTGCACCGCCAAGCAAGGTGATGCAGCAAAATAGTAAAGTTTTCATTTTATTTATATCCTTATATTTGATAATTGCTAACTATTCGGTACCTCGCACTCGAAAGCGGAGATGTATTCAAATAATGGCCGCCAAAATAAATAATCAGAAGCCATTGCTGTTCAACTTATAGGCCATAAAAAAGAGCAATTGCGGCCATCATGACCACCAGGTAGAGAATGGTCATTCCAGCACCGGCTCTGAAATAATCCTTTGTCTTGTAACCACCAGGGCGCATGATCAGCGCATTAACCTGATGGGTGGGCAGGACAAAGGTATTTGAGCAGGCAACTGCAACCACCAAAGCTGCTATACGGGGATCGGCTCCGGCAGCCCCTGCCATATTCATGGCCAGTGGAACCATGAGGACTGTTGCGCCAACATTTGAGGCAACCAGAGTAAAGAACGAGGTCAGAATTGCAATCACCGTGAGTAGAACCAGCGGGGAGACGGTCCCTATTGCGCCCATGATTGTCTGGGCAATAAGGTTTGCGGCCCCTGTTTTTTCAAAGGCAATCCCAAGAGGAATCAGACCTCCAAGGAGAAATACCGTCATCCAGTCAACAGACTCATAAGCCTCATCAATGGAAAGTACTTTTGTTAAAACCATACCCATGGCACCGGCAAGGAGGGCAATGGAAAGTTGCACATGAAAACCAAGGATCATAACAAGGGCAAGCACCAGACTTCCCACGGCGAATTTGATTTTATCACCGCGCAGAATTTCTCCCTGAACCTCTTCTGTAAAGGCAAGATCAGTGCGTTCTTTCAAATAATGGAAATTTTCCCAGGAGCCTTGCAGAAGCAGTGCGTCCCCTGCGTTGAGGGTCATCGTTGAAATATTACCAACATATGTTTTGTTCTGACGTTCCACTGCAAGGGGCATAACATTATTTTTCTTCCGAAAAGAATGAGAACGGAGGGTGCTGCCTACGAGTTCCGAACGCGGGGTGATGATTACTTCCATGATCCCTGCATTGTTTGGTGAGAGACTTTCTGCAAAAACCTCAAGATCTGCCTTAATTGTCCAGCCAAAAGACTGAACCATCTTTGCAACGAGATCAGGTGGGCCTTCCACGGCTATGGTGTCTCCGGGGCCGATTTTATTAGCATAATCCGGAGTTGTTACAGATAGCCCGCTTTTGGCCTGGATTCCAATTACAGTTGTAAAAAAGAGCGGTCTGATTTCAAGATCTTCAAGGGTCTGGGGACCTTCGAATGAATCAGGAACTTGAATTTCAAAAATTTCACCAATATCATGGTAGGTTTTTTCAAGTTCGACGGACATTGGTCCGCTTCCACCTTCTTCACCTTTCCCGGTTGGGAGAATAAAACGACCGAATAAAACAAAATAAATAAGGGCAGCAACGATTAATGCCAGGCCTATTGGGGTGACAGAAAACAGACCAAAAGGTTCAACGTTCGGGTCAGAAATTTTCATCACATCATTCATAAGAATAAGCGGACTTGATCCAATCAGGGTAATACAACCGCCAATGATAGCACAGAAGCCCATGGGCATGAGAATCCGGGAAACCGGAATGTTGGTTTGTCGACAGATACGCTTGGCAGCAGGCATAAACAGGGCCGCGGCCCCAATGTTCTGCATAAAGCTGGAAATAAAAGCAACGGTACCTGAGATAAGGATCATGATCCTGCTCTCACTCTTGCCGGCAAACTTGAGGAGGACACGGGCCAGGGAGTTCATGGCCCCTGTCTTGTCCAGCCCTGCACCGATAATAATAACGGCAATAATTGAAACAACAGCGTTACTTGAAAGGCCGCTGATTGCTTCTTTCGGGGTAACCAGTCCCAAAAGGGGGAGAATGATCATCATGATGATGCCGACCACGTCGACACGCACCCATTCAAAAATAAAGAGTAGAATTGCCAGGCACAAAACAGCCATGACTAAAATTATAGGGAGAGTCATTTTTTCCTTAATATCCTTTGTTGGTGTTATTGATGTCTGTTAACGAAAAGAACAGGACATCTTCTTACAAGTGAAAATCGTCGAATCACATCTTTGCCAACAGGGATGGTGGGCCGGTTGCATAATGACACACCGGTGTGGATGACTGTGAAGTACGTTTTTTCCCCTTTTCTTTTTTTATCTGCTGTTTCATCCGTCTCCTCCTCCAAAAAAAAGACTGTTCAATCTGTTGCCATTCAAGGTGCATAGTGCGTTTTCCTCTTCGCAGGCAAATTTGTTGTAAATAGTTTGTTGTTTCAAATTGCAACCTGTATGCCGTTTTGCACCAGATCAAGTGAAAATTGTTTTCCAGGTCTGTTTGTGTTTGCAGGTTGAGAGAATAAATGGCGGAGAACGTACAGCCGTTGCAGGATGTAACAGTTTCCCGGGAGATGAAAAGCGTATGCTTTAGAAACAGATCGGAGAAGTAGTGGGTAGCATAAGGGGGAGGATTCCCTCTTCACAGGCGGCAATGTTGCACATCGCAACATTGCAGGTTGCAACATTGTTGCTTATATGCAACACTCTGTGCGGGAGTATAAGAAAAGTACTGTTAAAGGAACTCGCCTTGTAATCAGCAAATACGCGAAAATCGCAAAGATTACATTTTATTTTTCATTTGGTCTCAAATTTGCTTCCTGAAGAAAATGGAATGCATAATTATTTTTTAACTTTCGGTGACAAATGAATAAGCTCTTTTTTGATACAATAGAGGCCAGGGCAGGTAAGGCCTTCGTACTGGGTGGTTTTCCGGTTGGTCCGTGCGGGAGTGAGACACTATGTTCTCTTTAAATTTGCGTCAGAAGATGATTGGTTGTTTTTGCCTGCACCTGCTTTTTTATATTGTCGTTGGGGTCAATTTTTTAAAAGATTTTGATATGTTCAACGATGATGTCACGCTGCTGATGCATGCTGGTGATCTCAGCAATATTAGTCTTGAGATACGACGCTATGAAAAAAACTTTATTATCCGCCATGACAATGTCGATTTCATCAGGGTTCTTGAATATATAGATGAAGCGCAGCAGCTTGTGCCCCAGGTTATTGAAGATTTAAAGATCATGCCGCAACCGACTCATCTTGAAGATCTTACTGCTAAGCTGGCAGCGTATAAGGAAAACTTTAAGCATTTTAAAGAAGAATGTACTGGCCAGGATGCGGTTGTCTGCCCCTTGCGTGAAGAAGTACGTAGTCTGGGACAGGATCTTGTGAACATCACCGAAGATCTGGTTCTTTTTGAACAAACCAAAATGACTATCTTTATCGAAAGATTCACTGCCCGGCTTATAAAAACGGTCCTTTTTCTTGTGACCTTGTCCATTTTCACCATCACCCTTCTCTACACTTCAATTGTTAAACCCCTGAAGATGGTTGAAAATGCAGCAATCGACGTTGCGAACGGGACTTTTTCACTATTGCCTGTTGATGAAAAAAAAGGTGAAGTGCGCAGTGTCCTTCGTGCCTTTAATAAAATGGTCACAGACCTGGAAGAACAACAGGATCAGCTTTTCCAGGCAAAAAAGCTCTCTTCGATTGGCACTTTGGCCTCGGGTACTGCCCATCAGATAAACAATCCGCTCAATAATATTTCTACCTCCTGCCAACTGGCCCTTGCCGATATTGGTGATGATAAAGAGTCATTTGTTGTAAAGATGCTTGAGACCATCGATCAGGAAACACAGCGTGCCGGAGAAATTGTCAGAGGTTTATTGGAATTTTCCAGGGCACAGACGTTTTCGCCACAATCCTGTCAGCTTGAAGAGATTGTTCACAAAGTGAGGCGGCTCGTTGCCAGTGAAGTCCCGGCAGGCATCAGCATAGATACTGATATTCCAGAGGATGTACTCATTTATGTTGATGTGCAGAAAATGGTTGAAGCCCTGTTGAATCTGACAATCAATGCAATCCAGTCCATCTCTGAGGTGCCAGGGAGTGTGTTTATCGGAGCAGAAAAAGATGCGGAAAAGAAGAATACTGTTATCACCGTGGCTGATTCAGGTACCGGGATTGAGCAGGAACACCTGGCCAAAATATTTGATCCGTTTTTTACTACAAAAAATGCTGAAAATGGAACCGGTCTGGGGCTGGCAGTTGTATACGGTATTATAAAAAAACAGAGTGGGTCAATCAGGGTAGAGTCAACAAAGGGGAAAGGAAGCAGCTTTGTTATAACTTTGCCGCTTTGGGTTGAATCCATTGAAACAGGGCTGGCTGGCAAGCATTCAATATCCGGGAAGAGCAATGTCTGACAAAAAAAATATCGCTATCCTACTGGTTGACGACGAAGAAATAAACGTCCAGAATGTCGGCCATTTCCTTGAGCACCAGGGGTTTCTTGTGACAACCGCGACAAGCGGCAACGAAGCCCTGGGCTTGCTTGCTCAGTCTCACTTTGATCTGGTGATAACGGATTTGAAAATGGGTGATGTTGATGGCGTTCAGGTTATGAAAAGCGCCAAGGAACTTCACCCTGAAATTGAAGTGATCATTGTCACCGGTTATGCCACGGTCAACTCTGCTGTGGATGCCATGGCTCAGGGCGCATTTTATTATCTCCCCAAGCCGATTAAGCTCAAAGAACTGCACACTCTGGTGCTGAGAGCCACAGAAAAAACACTGCTGCGGCGCGAGATCAGTCGCCTCAAACGGCGTATTGAGGCACAACGGGGGACAACTCAGTTTATTGGCCAGAACCCGGCTATTCTTGCTCTCAAAGATTCCATTGCTCATTTTGCCCAACTGAACTGTAATGTTCTGATTACTGGAGAAACCGGTACCGGTAAGGAGTTGGTGGCAAGAACAATTTATGAACTGAGCCCCCGAGCCGATAAGCGTTTCCTGCCCATCAACTGCGGAGCCATGAGCGAAGAGTTGATGGTTAATGAACTGTTTGGTCATGAAAAAGATGCCTATACTGATGCTGGAGGACAGCGCAACGGGCTTCTGGAATCTGCCAATGGTGGGGTCGTTCTTTTTGACGAAATAGGGGAGATGGCGCTTAGCATGCAGGTGAAATTGTTACGGGTACTGCAGGAGAAAAAAATTATCCGTGTGGGGGGAACCAAAGAAATCCCCATTGATGTTCGTTTGCTGGCTGCCACCAACCGGGATCTCAAGGAAGAGGTGGAAAAAGGAACCTTTCGCCAGGATCTGTATTACCGCCTCAATGTAATCAATCTTCATATCCCGCCACTCAGGGAGAGAAAAGACGATATTCCCCTTTTGGTGAACTACTTTCTGGCCAAATTTTCCCAGCCCAATGGAACGAATAAAAATGTTTCCCCGGAAGCCCTTACCCGTTTACAGGATTACGATTACCCTGGTAATGCAAGAGAGCTTGAAAATATCATCGAACGCTCACTTGCCATTTGTGATGATAGTGAGATACAGGCACATCACCTTCCGACAGATCTCTGCAAGAGCCAACCTTTCCACCTGCCAGGTATTCAAACAGACCGGGTAAACAAGAGCCTTGAGGAAAATGAACGTGAATATATTCTCTCTGTCCTGAAAAGTGCTGACGGGAACAAGACAAAGGCTGCCAAAATTATAGGTATTGACAGAGTTTCCCTGTGGCGAAAACTGAAGAAATATGAAAAAAACGGAGTCGACGTGGGATAGGTGTTATCCTTTCAGCACTTACGTTAGTCAGCGGCATCACCAAAGAAATTTCCAGAACCATCTCCCGATAAGTTGTGTTAATACTGCAGGATCTCTTTATGAAATATATTTGACAATCAATATTTTTCGTCTTATGTGTTGTGTATATGTCCGTAAAGGTGAGAACAGAGAACGACCTTGGAAAAAGGTTCAACACGAAACTTACCGGTAAACGAGGTGTGAGGTAGGCAGCTATTCAATGCAGTCTGCCATAAGTAACTTTATTTGAGGGGAGAAATATGATGCATGTTCAGAGAGTTCTGCAGGTATGTGTTTTTGTCTTGTGTGCTGTTCTTGTCACTTGCGCTTCCGCGCAAAGCATGAAAATAGCAGTTCCAGCGACAGCTGCTGAAAAAGATTCGACTATCAGTAAAGAAACCGGCAGGGCTCCATTCTTCCTTGTCTTTGACGAGAAGGGAGATTTTCTGGAAGCTCTTCGTAATCCTGCCAGGGAGCAGCCTGGTGGGATCAGTCGTACAGTTGTTGCTCTGTTGGTGGAGCACAATATTACCATGGTTGTTGCGGAATCAATTGGTGATAAAATGAAACGAGCCCTGGGGGAGCACCAGATAGAGTTTGCAATCAGGACTGGTATAGCCGATGATACCGTTATGGCAATTATACAAAAGTAACCCATCGCCCAAGAGCGTTCACAGGTGTCTGAAAGGTTAACAACTCAATGACGAACCGCAAGCCAGATCTGCGTACGATCCTTTTCCCCTTGCTACTGGCTGTGATCATTGGTGGCCTGGCGGGTCTTGGAGCAGTTTTTTTTCGATGGCTTATCGAAATTGGAATTAATTTTTTCTGGGCAGGTGATGGTGGCTTTGTTAGCCAGTATGAGCAAGCACCGTACCTCTGGCGCTTTGTCATACCTGTGCTGGCCGGTTTTGTTCTCGGTCCTCTTCTCCATTTTGTCGCACCTGAAATTCGTGGCCCCGGAGTGCCTGAGGTTATGGCGGCTCTGGCCCATCGAGATGGTATTATCAGACACCGGGTCACTGTTGCTAAAAGTTTTGCCACAGCCACTTTTATTGCCGCAGGATGTTCTGTGGGCCGGGAAGGGCCCATTGTACAAATAGGATCTTCCATCGGCTCATCATTATGCCAGCTCTTGCGTCTGGGGCCGGATCATCGTAAATTAGCAGTTGCCTGTGGTGCTGCTGCGGGTATTGCTGCAACCTTCCAGGCACCCATGGCCGGGACCCTTTTTGTGGTTGAGATTCTTCTTTTTGACCTGGAGGTCGCTTCACTCTCCAATATTGTTATTGCTGCTGTGACCGGCACCATGGTTTCCCGTTCCTTCTGGGTGGACGGTATATTGTTTCAGGCGCCTCAATTTGTTTTGGGACATCCGGCAGAACTTCTCGTCTATTTTGGTTTGGGCGTTATGGCGGGTTTGTTGAGTCTTTTGCTTATGGCTCTCATCTTTGGCCTGAGCAAGGGCCTGGATCAATTGAAGGTGCCGGGATGGTTGTCCCCTGCTCTGGGGGGACTGGTTGTTGGTATCCTTGGGCTGTTTTACCCCAGGGCACTGGGGGTAGGCTATGAAGCGGTCACCCAGGTTTTGCAGGGTGAGTTTTTGTTTTCCACTGCCCTTATTCTGCTACTTGCAAAATTACTGGCCACCAGTTCATGTATTGGTTCCGGGATGAGTGGCGGTGTGTTTGCACCGTCTCTTTTTTTGGGGGCTATGCTTGGAGCCATGTTTGGTAATTTTGCCCATCTTATCTGGCCCGATTCAACCATGCTTTCCAGTCATTTCGCCCTGGTAGGGATGGGAGCAGTGGTGGCAGGCACTACGCTCGCACCCATCACTGCAATTTTGACTATTTTTGAATTGACCTATAACTATGATATTATTCTGCCACTCATGGTGGCCTGTATTCCAAGTATTATTGTTGTTCGACTGCTGCACGGCTTCTCTATTTATGAAACGAAGTTGCTCATGCAGGGTGTTCGCATTGTCAAGGGCCACGATGCCAACCGCCTGCGATCCTTGAAAATTCGTGACTATATTTGTACGGATCACACTCTCCTGCCTGCACAGACACCCCTTGTCGATATTCTGGACCAGATGCTCAAGAGTTCTTTTCCCCATTTTATGATCAAGAACAGGCAGGGGGAACTGGCTGGTATTCTCACCCTTCGAGACCTTCGGGCGTTTTTGAACAGGCCTGGTCCTGTGGACCCATCTATTACCGCCGGGGACCTGATGAAACGGGAGGTGATTACTGTTCACGAAAATGACAATCTGGAGGGAGCATTCCATCTGTTTAGCAACCATCATTTTTCATTTTTACCGGTTCTCTCAGAGGTTGACTCAGGGAAGGTTGTTGGCTGCCTTAAAAAAGACGATTTGATTACCGCGTATAATCAACATATTCTGAAGGATGATTATCAACTTGCCTCTAATCTTGTCTGTCGCCTACCCGTGAGAAAATAAAAGGCGTTTGCTGTACTGCTGTTTAAAAAAACAACTTTGTAGTAATATGGGGGATACACGAGGTGTCTTCGTCTGGTTTCTGGTCAGGTGAACAGGAAAAGGACGAACAGGAGTTTTTTTTCTTATGCATTTCACTCGCTTTCTTATCATTTTGGTCGTTCTTGCACTGCTTCCTCTGCAAAGTCATGCCGAAGATATTACCGTTGTTACTGACATATGGGAAGATTATACCAATACGAATGGAACCGGGTTTTACCTTGATGTGTTAAGACAGGTGTTCCCTCCACCCGGGTACAAGCTGGTCATTCAATACGTGCCCTATAAACGTTCCCTGCACTTGGTTAAACAGGGTGTTGCCGATATTACGACAGGGGTAAACGCAGGTGATATGGAAGAAAAATTCCTGGCTTTGGAATTTGTAGAAAAAGATTCAGTTGATATGCTTGTCAAAAATGAACTGGCTGAAAACTGGCAAGGCCTTAAATCCCTTAAAGATAAAAATGTCGTGGCGAAAATCGGTTACAATTTTGGAAGTGTTTTCGAGGTTCCGGTACATTACGAAGAAAAAACGCAACTTCTTGGTATGATGAAAATGCTTGGGGCTGGTCGTGTTGATGCTGTCCTGGATTACAAAAGTGACATCAAAAAACTCTGGGACAAATCAGGCCTGGGTGACAACTATAGCATTATCGAGAGGGTTATTGAGAAAAACGCCTATTACGCTTTTTCCGACAGGAATCCTGCCTTTAAGGAGCATTTCCTGAAGGTCTTTCCTCCGTTAGTGCAATCAGGAAAGATCCTCGAAATAGGCTTGCAATATGGGATTGAGGCAAGGGATCTTCCCCAATAATGTATGGCTGACTCCTGCAGCAATATGCCGGCCATACGTTATTTCGACTTTCTTTGATTTACAGAGCGAATACCGTCTTCAAATGCGATTTGTATTTGTTGAAGTTGTTCTCTATATTCGGGTTTTGTATACATAAAAAAATATCTTATTCATTTTAGCAGGGATGTTTGTCATGTCGCCAGAAAGTGCAATATCATTTTTGTTCATTATTTTTATTTTTGCGATTACCCCGGGACCAGGAGTTTTTGCTCTTTTGGCGAGATCTTTAGCTTCCGGGGTTAAACCTTGTATTGGTCTTGCATTCGGTATGGCTGTAAGCGATGTCATCTATCTGATTCTTGCGTGTTTTGGCCTTGCCGTCATTGCCGAACAGTGGGCCGGACTCTTTATGACTATCCGTTTTGCTGGTGCTCTCTATCTTTTTTATCTTGGCTGGAAGATGTGGAACGCATCTTCCGAACTCTCTTTGCAGAATGGCGCCGGTGATGTCACCTTCACTGCCGCCAAAGGTTTTTTCCAGGGGTTTTTGATTTCAGCCTCCAATCCCAAAGTGATCTTCTTTTATATCGCCTTCCTGCCCACTATTATGGATCTTAACAGTCTGACGCCTTCTGACATCGCTCTGGCCTCTGCTATCACTCTCACAGGACTTATGATGGGTCTGATGACTGTGGTTGTCTGTGCTTCTTCTGCGAGGAGATTCTTTACTTCTCCAAAGGCGGTAAAGGGTCTTAACCGTACATCCGGAGGGATTATGATAGGAGCCGGTTCATATCTTGGCCTTCATGGGTGACGTGAAGGCCAAAAGTTTGCTGCCACCCCTGCCAACCCAAGACGAACAGAGGGAGTGTCAGCAACTGTAACAGTGGTTGGCAATTGTCAATTGCGGCTTCGATAGTCCCGTATTTTCTGGCTCCATGTGGCAGGGCCTGTTTTGTGGACAGACTCTCCCTGGCTGTCAACGGCAACTGTCACAGGCATATCTTCCACCTCAAATTCGTAGATGGCTTCCATGCCAAGGTCTGCAAAGGCAACAATCCGGGATTTTTTGATGGCTTTGGAAACCAGGTAGGCGGCACCACCCACGGCCATCAGGTAAACTGCTCCATGTTCTTTAATGGAGGCAATGGTTTTATCGCCACGCTCAGATTTTCCTATCATGCCAATGAGCCCTGTCTCCTCAAGCATCATATCGGTGTATTTATCCATGCGGGTGGAGGTGGTTGGTCCGGCAGGTCCCACTGCTTCACCTTTTATCGGATCTACCGGACCCACGTAGTAGATGAATTTTCCATTAAAATCAACACCATCGGGGAGTGGTTTGCCTTCGTTGAGCAGGCTTTGGATTCTGCGGTGGGCTGCATCACGGCCTGTGAGGATGGTGCCGTTGAGTAGCAGGGTCTCACCAGGTTTCCAGGAGGCAATTTCCTCTTTGCTGATGCCATCAAGTTGAACCCGTTTGACAGAATCTCCCATGTCCCATTCTATTGTGGGCCAGTCTTCAATGCGGGGCGGGGTAAAATGTGCCGGTCCGCTGCCGTCCAGAGTGAAGTGGATATGGCGGGTGGCTGCACAGTTTGGAATGATAGCAACGGGAAGTGAGGCTGCATGGGTGGGATAGTCGAGGATTTTAACATCCAGGGCCGTGGTGAGTCCGCCCAGTCCCTGTGCACCAATACCAAGTGCATTCACCTTCTCGTAAATTTCAAGACGTAATTCTTCAACTCTGTTTTCCGGCCCCTTTTCCTGCAGTTCCTGTATGTCAATGGGAGCCATCAACGATTCCTTGGCCAGCACCATGGCCTTGTCAACGGTGCCCCCAATGCCGATGCCGAGAATTCCGGGAGGACACCAGCCTGCACCCATGGTGGGAACTGTACGTACAACCCAGTCGACGATGGAGTCGCCGGGATTGAGTGTGGTAAAATGACTTTTGTTTTCTGAACCACCACCTTTGGCGGCAATACGGATATCCACAGAGGATCCGGCAACCAGTTCTGTATAGATTACGGCCGGAGTATTATCTTTTGTGTTCAGTCGTGCACCTGCCGGGTCTGCTACAACCGAGGCGCGCAAAGGATTTTCCTTATTGGTATAGGCACGGCGTACTCCCTCATCAACCAGTTCCTGGATGGGGGTGTTTGTGTCAAAGCGACACTCCATACCAATTTGTAAAAAGACAGTTACAATCCCTGTATCCTGGCATATGGGGCGTTGTCCCATGGCAGCCATACGTGAATTAATAAGAATCTGGGCCATGGCATCTTTTGCCGCCCTGTTTTTTTCCTGTTCGTAGGCCCTGGTCATGGCACGGACAAAATCACGGGGATGAGTATAAGAAATGTACTGCAGACTTTCTGCTATGGAGTCAATGAAATCCTTGCTGCTGATAGTTGTCATAGTCTTCTCTGTCTGGTGTTATGGATGGGAGTCAGCGTATAATGCTTCGTGGTTTATGATATCCGGATGGGGCCGTGGTATTGGGCATCAGGATTCCTCCTTTGCCGATGATGGTGCCGGGATTTGTCACGGAATTGCATCCACTCTGGGCACCATCACCAAGGATTGCACCGAACTTACGTCGTCCGGTATCAACCAGCCCATCTTCAGTGCAGATGGAGACATTGCCCCCTAAGAATTTAAGGTTAGCAAATTTAGTTCCTGCTCCGAGGTTGGCGTCCTGGCCCAGGATTGAATCGCCAAGATAGGCAAAGTGACCCGCCTTGGCATCATTTAAGAAGATGGAGTGTTTCACCTCGGTTGTATGTCCCACAACACAACTTTTTCCGGTGAGACAATAGCCACGAAGATATGCTCCCTGGCGTACTTCTGTGCAATCACCTATGATTGCAGGCGACTTGATCAGTGATCCTCCTTCCACCAGAACGCCTGGGCCAATATCAATCTGCTGGCCAATGAGAATGGCACCAGCCATAATGACAGCTGCGCCAGTGAGTTCTTTGTTGTCTTTATTTCCTCTGACCGTAAGCTTCCCTTTTGTGGTGTCGCCATATTCTATGCTGTAGTCATCACTGGAAAATATTTTTCCCTGATGTATAATGAGAGAATGGGGCAGAGGGACACCGTTCTGAAGCAAGTCGGGGTCAAAAGAGGGATACTTGTGGCTATCCATATATGATTTCAGATTGTTCAGCGCTTCCCATACCGGTTTTTCTGTATCAAAAAGTCCCGGATGGGCAAAGTCGGAGAGGTCAAAAAAAGATTGTGCGGTCAGCATGTTGTGCTCCAGATTCAACGTTGTCAAATATTAGCAAAGATTGTGACAGTATGGAAGAAATGAGTGAAATGTTCAAGAAAAAATCAACGAAGTGAACATGATGCTGATTGCCGGCTTGACTTCAATATGTGCAATGTTTAACTTTTGGCATTCTTTCAAAACTAATTATTCAGCAAACGTTTAGGTTTGCTTTTCTATATTTCCGGAGGTTTTTGTGGAATTTAATGATTCTTTAGCAATGGGCATGGATGATTTTACCGATCATGAGGACATGGTTATTCCAAATGAATTGCCGATGATGGCAGTTCGGGATGTTGTTGTTTTCAATTATATGATTATCCCGCTTTTTGTGGGCCGGCCTAATTCTGTGGAAGCAGTCAATGCGGCTCTTGCTGGCGATAAGCTCTTAATGCTGCTCACTCAAAAGGATGCAACTGCGGACGATCCCGGACCGGAAGATTTGTATAATGTGGGCATGGTGTGCATGGTTATGCGTACCCTGAAACTACCCGATGGCAGATTGAAAGTTCTTGTTCAGGCGGTTTCCAAGGCCAAAGTGAAGAAGTATATCCACACGGAACCTTATAGCAAGGTGCGGATCAAAGTACTTCCGGAAGTAGAGAGCGAAAATAACGATGTGGCAACAGAGGCGCTGATGCGTACCGTGCGTGAGCAGACGGAAAAGATCATGTCTCTGCGTGGTATTCTTTCCGCTGATCTGATGATGATCATCAATAATATCGAAGATCCCGGTCGGCTTGCTGATCTTGTTGGTTCCAACCTGCGCCTGAAGATCCCGGAATCTCAGGCGATTCTTGAAGAACAGGATCCGAATAAACGTTTGCAGCTGGTAAACGATCTACTCACCAAGGAACTTGAAGTCTCAACGGTTCAGGCAAAGATCCAGTCTGATGCCAAGGAAGAGATGTCCAAGTCTCAGCGCGAGTATTATCTTCGCGAGCAACTGCACGCCTTGCAGAAAGAACTTGGTGACAGCGATGAGCGCGGGCAGGAAATTGATGATCTGCTGCGTAAGCTCAAAAAGACCAAGATGCCTAAAAAGGTGCGAAAAGAGGCAAAAAAGCAGATTGAACGTATGGATATGATGCATCCGGATTCTTCCGAGGCCACCATTATCCGTACCTATATTGATTGGATTCTTGATGTGCCCTGGAAAAAGGGAACCAAAGACCGCCTGGATTTAAAGGCTGCCAAAGTTGTCCTTGATGATGATCACTTTGGTCTGGATAAGATCAAAGAACGTATTCTGGAATATCTGGCAGTACGCAAGCTTAACGCTGATACAAAAGGTCCCATTTTATGTTTTGTGGGACCTCCCGGTGTTGGAAAAACCTCCCTTGGCAAATCCATTGCCAGAGCCATGGGACGTAAATTCTATCGCCTGTCCCTGGGCGGCATGCGGGATGAGGCAGAAATACGCGGGCATAGGCGTACCTATATTGGTGCCATGCCTGGAAGGATTTTACAGGGCTTGAAAATGGTGGAATCCAACAATCCTATTTTTATGATGGATGAGGTGGATAAGATCGGTTCCGATTATCGTGGTGACCCTTCTTCTGCGCTTCTGGAAGTCCTGGATCCGGAGCAGAATTTTGAGTTTTCCGATCACTATATGAACATGCCCTTTGATCTTTCCAAGGTTATGTTTATCACCACCGCCAACAGGATGGACACTATTCCCGGACCTCTCCTGGACAGAATGGAGATCATAGAACTTTCCGGATACACCCTGGAAGAAAAGGTGGTTATTGCCAGGAAATATCTGCTGCCGCGACAGATAAAAGAAAATGGAATCAAAGCAAGGCATATGCGTCTTAAAGATGATACCTTACAATATATCATCAGTCACTATACACACGAGGCCGGCCTGCGTAATCTGGAGCGGGAAATCGGAAAGGTTTGCCGTAAACTGGCGAGAAAAATAGCAGAAGGCGGGAAAGGTCCCTATGCAATTAACCGAAATACCCTGACCCGGTATCTGGGCCCGCCAAAAACTATACCGGAATCAGAGCTGGAAACCCTCCACCAGCCAGGGCTTGTAACAGGCCTTGCCTGGACAGAAGTTGGTGGTGAGATTCTGCAGATTGAAGTGAATTTTATGCCGGGAAAAGGCAAGATGCTGCTCACCGGACAACTTGGTGATGTGATGAAGGAATCGGTGCAGGCAGCACTCACCTATTGCCGAAGCCGTTGCGGTGATCTTGGTATAAAAGATGATTATTTTGATAAACATGATATTCATGTTCACGTGCCGGCTGGTGCTATTCCAAAGGACGGACCATCCGCAGGCATCACCATGGCAACTGCAATTTACTCTGCCATCAGTGGCAAGAAGGTGCAGAAACGATTGGCCATGACCGGTGAGGTGACCCTTCGCGGTCGGGTTCTTCCCATTGGTGGCCTGAAAGAAAAAGCTCTGGCTGCCGTTCGGGCCGGAATTAACAAGGTGATTATCCCGGCCCAGAACGAAAAGGACCTTGTGGAAATTCCTGCTGAGATCCGTAAGACCATGACATTTTATCCGGTGACGGATATGGATGAAGTCGTTCGTCTGGCCTTTGATGGTAGTAAAGCCACGAAAAAGAAAAAGTAAGTGATTGAAAATACGGTATCTGAAGCAAAAAGGATCGCCCCCGGGGTGGTCCTTTTTCTGTTGGTGATAGTTGTCTCTCTGGGGGGATGGTTTCTTCGGTTTGTGGTCACTGCTGCCAGCGGAGAAAAAACAGAGAGTGTTGCTGTTGTGATTGCGAAGGGCACAACGCTGCAGGGCATTAATGTAAAGCTTGCTGAAGCTGCTCTTGTGGAAGAGGATATTCGCTTTTTGTTACTCGCCCGTTATCTGGGGGTGGCCACTCAATTACATGCCGGCGAATTTGCCCTGCACCGTGGGCAGACGCCCACAGAGCTCCTGCAGGAACTGGCTACAGCAACACCCATCCAGCATCCGGTGACGATTCCTGAAGGTCTGGTTATTGACAAGATTGCAGGAATATTTGCCGCAGGTGGCTGGTGTGATCGTGAAGAATTTAACAGGCTTGCCCGTGATGCCGAATTTTTAAAGAGTCTGGGCCTTGGGAAGCGTCCCACCCTGGAAGGCTACCTGTATCCCGATACCTATTACCTGACACGCGCAGCACACGATGCCGAAGATCTTATCCGCATGCAGGTGCGCCGTTTCTTTTCTATATGGGACGAACTTCCC
The DNA here is from genome assembly GCA_029935315.1 of Desulfocapsa sp. Lineage (GTDB taxonomy): Bacteria > Desulfobacterota > Desulfobulbia > Desulfobulbales > Desulfocapsaceae > Desulfocapsa. Next base: position 22,231 of record JAOZKN010000009.1, read on the forward strand.
AAAGAAAACAGCTCAGGGCTCTCTTCCTTTGAAGTACTGACCCTGGCCTCCATGGTTGAAAAAGAGGCAGGAAAAGCTGATGAGCGCCCTGTTATCGCAGGTGTCTTTATGAATCGTCTCGCCAGAGGCATGCGTCTGCAGTCTGATCCCACCGTTATGTACGGCATTGAAAACTTCTCAGGTCGTTTGAGTAAAACGGATCTGCGGACACCCACTCCCTATAATACCTATACTCTGAAGCGTCTTCCCGCGGGCCCCATTTGCAATCCTGGCAGGGAGTCCATGCATGGTGTATTGCATCCCGAAAAAACGGACTATCTGTATTTTGTTTCCAAGGGGAAAGGCAGGCATTACTTTTCCAAAAATCTTCGTGAGCACAACAAAGCTGTATACAAGTATTTGCGTGGTTCCAGAAAGAAAAAGTAAAAAGAATCAGCTTGTCTGTGCACCTGTTTTATTTCGCTTGAGAATTTTCAGGAAGTTTTTCACCAGATAGGGGTTGTAACGAGCCCCGTTATCCTTGAGCAGCATTTCACATATACGCGGCTCTGCACTGGGTTCACGGTACGATCTGCTGCAGCGCATGGCGTCGTAGGTGTCTGCGATGGCAATCATCTGGCTGACGATATTTGTTGTCCAGGTTTTGCCGATATTCGGATAGCCGCCACCTCCATAACGAATATGATGTTCAAGGGCTGCCAGAACCGCCAGCTTTGGGGCGTCATCAATGGTGAGCAGGTAGGCTGCCCCTTTCACTGCATGTCCCATGATGGCTTTCTGCTCTTCCTTACTGAGTGTTTCTTTTTTGTTTAACAGTTCTTCCGGGATAAATGTCTTCCCAATGTCATACAGTGTCGCGGCAATACCTATTTCATGAAGGTGTTGATCTGTAAATCCCAGGGATTCGGCCTGTGCCAGTGTTAAAATACATACGTTTATACTGTGGGTGAAAGTGTATTCGTCACCGTCTTTAAGAGGCGTCAGGATGGAGAGCGGGTTCAGGCTCTTTGAAAAAAACGTAATAAAAGAAGACATGGTCTCTTGTACACCGTGAATTTCGAAGCCCTGTTTTTTGCGTACGGAAACGTAGAGCTCCTGAGCCATGCGCAACTGCTTTTCGGACAGAGATTTTAGTTTTGCTTCGACGGCAAGGGTTTGATCGCTGTTGCTTGCGGCCCCTTCCAGGGGATCCATTGATATGGGGGCAGCAGCGTCCTGCTGTTTGTCTTCTTTGAGGCCGAGTATCCCGCTGGAGATTCCGGGGCCGTTGTAGACCTCTGTTTTTCCGGGGCTGGCAAGGTCTGTGATAAATTTGTGCAGTTCTTTTAGCGTGACACCCTGCTTAAAGACTATATGGCTGATGTCTTTCTGTTGGAGAACAGTGGTAAAGAGTGCAAAATGTGCGGCCTCTTCTGCGCGGACAGCTTTATTGTTTATAATAATATCATCGTCAATGATGAGGAGAGTAAGTGTCTGAATAGTACGCAGTATCTTCTTGAGGTCCGTATATGCCTGAGCGATCATCTTCCTGGTTCGCTGGTTTTCTATGGTATACAGATGGCAGTTGCTGATGCTGATCCGGAGCAGGAAAAGGGTATGGAATATCTGATCTCGTAGCTGTTTCTCTCTGTTTGCTTTTCCCTGAATCATTTTTTTATCTTTCTTCTCTGTTGTGAGTTGAGAATTGTGCTGCATATGGTGACAGTTTTTTCATCCTTTGTTTTACTGCCCTTGAGAAGGAGGCGTCTGCTGTCTTCGGGATGATAATCTTTTAATGAATAGAAGATGAGTCGTTTCATATCGGCTATTTCCTGACGCAGGAACAACCAATTGCCAAAGGCGAGTTTTTCCAGATGCGGCAATGCCTCGGGATCTCCGATATGCCCGAGTACCTGAATAAGCTGCCTGTTTTTTTCGATGGCTGCCCGGGTGACCAGTTTATGCTCAAGGAGTGCAGTAAGGGTTGTGACACAGGCTTTGGGACGGTAGGTGTCACAAAGCTCTAAGGCCATGTTTACCGTTGGCTCATTGTTTGCCTGCAGCATTGCATTTAAGGTGGCAGTTGCCTGCTGGTCGTGACTAGGGAGGAGAAGGCCTAAGACCCTGTTGCGAATGTCACTGTTCTCGTGATCGAGCAAGGGGTGGAGCAGGCGCACGGTTCCCTGTATGCCAAGATATTCAAGGAGCAGAAGCAGTTTGAGGGCATGAACGGGAGTCGCTTTCCTCAACAGGGGGAATAGTCTGGTGAGTGTCTCAACACGTGATGCTTTGAGGATTATCACCATGGGATCGTTTGCAGGTATTTTTGTTTTTATACAGTATATTGTCAGGATAGAATCAAGGGTTTCCGGGCCGAGCAGCAAGAGAAAATCAATACCATCCTTTCTTTCTGTTGCCGTGGCATCCGGGAGGATGGAAAAAATGTAATCGATAAAATCCGGGGATGCGAGATCGCGGATACATTCCTGGGCAATGCCTTTCTGGATATCTGTTCTCTTGTCAGCGGCCTGTTGTTGAAGCTGCCTGACGATGGTTTGTAAAAGATCGAAGGCACCGTAATCGGGAAGCAAAAGGCTTAGTTCCATAAGCTTTCGCGCAAGTTTCTTGTATTCCTGGTCCTGGATGGTGGTGCCCATGAATATAAGTATGGCCTGGATAATTTTTTTGTCCAGTTGTGTCTCTTTCATGCTTTCCAGATGCTCTCCGAGGGGGAAGTCGGCAGGGGCAGTGGAGGGTGCGGAAGAGTGGCGGGACAGATGTTGCAGGCTGTCTTGATATGCAGGGCTCACTTGTTGGGTATAATTCTTCTCTTTGAGCAGGTTGCCCGTTTCGCATTGTCTGGTAATGGATGCTGGTGACGGCCTCTCTGTGGCAAAGTTCATGCCGGAGAGTTTGTGGATAAGATTGAGTAGTGCAGGTGATATTGTTGTCTGCTCCCTGTTGACTTGTTGCAGCATGTCGAGCACCACAGAATCAGAAAATTCGTCCAGTATTTTTTTCGTATTGCCTGTTCTCAGGTTCTTGTCGCACTGCTTGAGTGTTGTGTCGAAAAATTGCTTCCGGAGATCAGGGTTCAGGGATGAGAGGATCTGGCTGAGTTCCTGTCCGCCAAAAGAAGTTGCTGACTGCTGTTGTGTTGTCTGCTGCAGGAGCTGATCGAGCAAGCCGGAAAACTGTTGCAGGATCTGGGGGTGATTGCCCATCTCTTTATTGATTGTTGCTGCCAGAGTTTTTGGTGCTATTGGTTTGGTCTGGGGATCAGTCGTTGTGGCTCCGGCAAAATGTCCCAGCGTGCCGCCGGCCAGCTTTTGGGCAAAGGTCATCCAGGTCAGGGGAGCACCACTGTCCTCTCCAGTAACATTCCTGGCAAAGTAGGTGTAATCAATGAATTCCACCTGGAGATGGGGGATATTCAGGGAAGAGATGTCCTGGAGTCTATTTTCTCCGATGCCCTGCTGTTCAGGTAAAATCCCAACCGTTTTCAGAAACAAAAAAAGAGAATGCTGGGTGATGCCCTCGGAAAATGAGATGGAAGCGATTTCGTGGCGGGTTAGAATTTTTGCAAAAGCAGCGCAGGCTTTGGAACCTTCTCCGACGGGAGAACCTGCGTAGGTGAACGTATCTCTGGCGATGCCAAAGCGTATGTTGTTCTTTTTGATAAGGGCTCGCGTCAGAGACTGATGGGCAGCTGCAAGTTTGGTTTGCAGCAGGTTGTGACCAGGTGGGTAGATTTGTATGTTTTTGAGTGCCAGATGAAAACGTGACAGAATCTCAGTGTATTCCTGAGTTTGCTGTGCAGTCTTGCGGCTTGCAGTACTTGGGCTCACAGGGAGAACTCCACGTAGTATTATTCTGACAAACAGGGTAGAAGATTGCGCGAGCCATTCACGGTCAAAGCGGGTCGTCAATCCGTTTTCGAAGTATTGCAACATCTAACCGGAAAATACCTGAACTGATGGTAAATTGTACCAGCGTTTATTGGAAAATGGAAGGTCATTTCTGAAAACTCCGGATGGGGCTGTGCCATTTAGCAGAAGCAGTGTCATTGCTTGGATAAGAGCAGAGAATATGGTAGAAGACTGTATTACTTCCTCTTTCATTTTTTTGTGAAATTTTTATGAAAATAGCATTACTCCAGATCAATCCGATAATCGGCGATTTTTCCCATAACAGTCAAAAGATCCTTGATGCCTGTGAGAAGGCTGCGGCTGCAGGCTGCAGGCTGATTATTTTTCCGGAACTTGTGCTTTCCGGCTATCCTCCCCATGATCTTCTGGAACATTCTGCATTCCTCCGAGCTCACGATCAGGCCCTCGCTGCCCTTTGTGACAAATTGCCGGCCATTGATGTTTTGCTGGGTTGCATCGAACAACGACAGACAGAAGGTAGTGGCAAGAAACTTTATAACAGCGCTTTTTTTATTCAGAATGGAACGGTTATGCGCAGGATTCGCAAACAGTTGCTGCCCACCTATGATGTTTTTGATGAAAAACGCTGGTTTGAACCGGGGACACAGTCGGAAGTCCTTGAGTGGAAAGGAATTCGCTTTGGTATCACCATCTGTGAGGATATATGGCACTCTGAAATAGGAGAATACGACAGAGATCCGGTGGCTGACTTTTTTATGGACGGGAAACAAATTGACTGCCTGATAAATATTTCAGCATCTCCTTTTCAGCGAGATAAAGAATCCCTTCGTCACCGTTTATTTCAAACACTTTGCAGACGCTATACTGTTCCCCTGCTTTACGTGAATCAGGTTGGGGGGCAGGATTCTCTCCTTTTTGACGGGCGCAGTCTGGTGATGGGGAATGACGGGGAAATACAGGCAAAAGCCAGGGGCTTTGCTGAAGATATGCTGCTTGTGGATACGTCGAACTGGAGCGGAGTCATAAACAGTGCGCTGAAGGAAGACGGGGTAGCAGCCGTCTATGATGCCCTGGTTATGGGTATTCATGATTATGTGCGCAAGTGTGGCTTTCGTTCCGTTGTTCTTGGGCTTTCCGGTGGCATAGACTCGGCGCTGACTGCAGCGCTGGCCGTGGAGGCACTGGGGGCAGAAAATGTTCTTGGCGTGGCCTTGCCTTCACCGTACAGCTCCAGTGATTCCATGGAAGATGCCAGGGGGCTGGCAAATAATTTAGGTTTTGCATTTGAGGTGCTCCCCATAAGTGATCTGTTTGCAGGGTTTCAGGAAACACTGGAGCCCCTGTTTGGCGATATGCCGGAAGATATCACCGAGCAGAATCTGCAGGCACGTATCCGTGGTAACCTGCTGATGGCACTGTCCAACAAGTTTGGTCACCTTCTTCTTTCCACCGGCAATAAAAGTGAAATGGCAGTGGGCTACTGCACGCTGTATGGTGATATGAATGGCGGGCTGGCTGTTATTTCAGATGTCCCCAAGCAACTGGTGTACGAGCTGTCACGTTATATCAACCGGAACGAAGAAATCATTCCCCTGCGAACAATCACCAAGGCTCCCACGGCAGAATTGAAGCCCGGACAGTGTGATCAGGATGATCTGCCCGCATATGAAATTCTTGATCAGATCCTTGAGCTGCATCTGGAAGAGCACCTTGGGGTACAGGAAATTACTGCGCGGGGCTTTGCAGAAGAGTTGGTCGCTGATGTACTGCGCAGGGTGCGTTTAAATGAGTATAAGCGAAAGCAGGCGCCCATGGGCTTGAAAGTGACCAGTAAAGCCTTTGGCTACGGACGCAGATATCCCAACGTGCAGAATTTCCAGAATTAGTATATGGCAGATGATGAAGCGAATAAATAAAAAAAATAAAAAGTCTGTCTTCCTGCTGCTGCTTATTCTTGTCGCTCTTCTGGCCATTGGTCGTGAACTGTCCATTAAACGGCCGGAACAGGTGTATGTTACCACCAGCGGCCGTATCGACATGTGTTTGTCCTGCCATACAAAGGAGAAACTTGATCCCGCCCATGATCCACGGGTGATAGGCTGTGCCTCTTGTCATCTTGGTGATCCCCTGGCCCTTGACGAGGAGACGGCTCATAAGGGCATGGTTATTAATCCCGGAGACTTGCGAGTTGTTGAGAAAACCTGCGGTATTGAAGGCTGTCATCCAACGGATGTGAAAAAAGTGATGAATTCTCTTATGGCAACGAACAGGGGGATTATCGGAACCCTTCTTTACTACTGGGGGGAGACAGACTCCCAGGATACGGATCTCACCGTGAAGCAGCTTATGGACAGTGGAGAGACTTCTCTGGCCCTTGATTATTTCAGGAAACTCTGTGCCACCTGTCACCTCTGGAAACAGAAGAATGATTTACCGGGTGCCCCTGATTTTTTCAATGAGAAGGGCGGGGGCTGTTCTGCCTGTCATTATCTCCTGCCGGAAGGAGACGAACGTCATGCTGTTGCCGGTTTTGACGATAATACAAAAGCTGAGAAGAAAAAGAGCCATCCCTTAATTATCAAGAAAGTGAGTGAGGAGAACTGTATTCGCTGCCATAATCGTTCCGGGCGTATTGGTATCTCCTATACAGGTGTTTTTGAATCTGAGGGCTATGGAACTCCCTATGAACACGGGGGGATGAGCAGTAAGCAATTGCCGGGGCAGCGTTTTTATCTGGAGATTGCAGAAGATATTCATCATCTAAAAGAGATGGCCTGTATCGATTGTCATACCCGGAACGAGATCATGGGAGATGGTACCAGTTATGCGCATTATGAAGAGCAGCTGGAAATCAGTTGTGAAATGTGTCATTCTGCGAATCCGGGTACAAGCCGAAAGGGTGATGTCGTCACTAATATTTCTGAAAAGAACGGGAAATTTGTCATGACAGGACGGGTGAATGATAAAATTTACCCCCTGGCCACCCCTAAAAAAGATGTCTGCGAGATTGATTTTCATAAACGTGTTACCTGCGAGGCCTGTCACTCCACCTGGGTTCCGCAATGTTACGGTTGTCACGCAAAAAGGGATGCCTCGGAAAAGCATCTGGATAAACTGACTCTTACGGAAACAGCAGGTATGTGGGAAGAAGGGCGCTCCTATATCCGTTATGAAAAACCAATGCTTGCCCTGTGGAAAGATGAAGTCGTGATCGTGACCCCGGGGTGTCAGGATATTGTGACCCTGATTGATGAAGAGGGGACAGTCGCAGGCGGCTTTAACCGTTTCACTATGGCAGCAATCAATCCCCATACCACCCAGGCCAAGGGGCGAAGCTGCAGTGATTGTCATCAATCCACAAAGACAGTGGGGCTTGGAGAAGGCACTGTGTCCGTTGATGCAGACGGGAACTGGTCTTTTGCCTCCCTTGACCAGGGGGTGGAGACTCTTGTGGGGACGACGGTAGCTTTTGATGCCTTTGTGAATATCGATGGAGAGGCGTTGCAGCATGGTTCAAGACCGGACTTACGCCCCTTTAATAAAGAGGAGTTACAGCGCATTTTGCGTGTGGGGCTGTGTGTGGGGTGTCATGATACGTATGATGATCCCATCTGGAAGGATTATAATCAGAAAATGGAATGTTCACGGCGCTAAAGAATCTGAGAAAAGCAGCTTGTACAACTGGTTTGTCGTTGCTGCCTTGTTGTGATCTGGAAAAAAATGCAAAGGGGATGTGATGCAGAAGAAAAGATTTCGTGATGCGATTTTTACGGTAACAGAAGAGCATCGCTGTCCTATCTATAATATTGGTGACGAATTAAAGGTCGAAAATATTTGTGCTGTGGTTCCCGAGGCGAAGTCTGTGTGCATGGTTCTTGTGGAAACGCTTATTGATATAACGATAAAGAAAAGCAGCTTTACGAAGTTCGGTGCAAAAAATACTGCTTTTGATTGTGGTGGCTGCCAGGGGAAAATCACCTTTCAGTATAAACAGGAAAAAGGCTTTGCCACCGTGCAGATGAAACTCCTGTCAGAGGTCGAAAATCGAAGACGGAAACAGCATCTGGATAAATTTTTTGGCGTGCTGCGTGAGTTTCCGCTTTTTGAGTCACTGGACGATGATGCACTGCTCGATCTGGCCGATCTCCTTGAGCATAAAAAATACTCAAAAGATAAGGTCGTCCTTAAACAGGGAGATCCGGGAACGCATCTTTTTGTTCTTCTCTCCGGGAGTGTTGCTGTTGTCGCGGATGATGGTGAGCGGCTTGCTACGATGAGTCAGGGGGAGATATTTGGTGAAATGAGCCTGCTCTCCGGTGAACCGGTTTCCTGCTCCATTCATTCCCTTACTGAAACAGAAGCTGCTCTTTTGAGCGTGAAGAATTTCAAATTTGTATTAAAAAAACACCCGGTACTGCAGCTTTTTCTTTTGAAGATGCTGGTGGATCGGGCACAGGCCATGGCGTTGCGCTCAGGTAATATTACTTCTGGTATGTCGGGGGAACTCAGTGAAATCGGTATGGTAGAGCTTTTTCAATTGATTAACTCCAGCCAGAAAACAGGGGTTATTGAGTTGTTACTCTCCGATGCAAAGGGTGGCGTTCTCTTTCGTGAAGGGGAAATTATTTATGCCAGTTATAAAAAACTTCGAAACAAGGAGGCACTTTTTGCCTTGCTGGCAAAGAAAGACGGACATTTCACCTACACCAAAGGGATTCCGGCTGCTGCGGAAGCGACTCCGGTAATGGGTGGCTTTATGGGACTTATCATGGAAGCCGTACAGTTTATTGATGAGCAGGAGCACGGCGATCAGGAGTAGGCAGCTGGCAGAGAATCATCGGCTTTGCCGTTTCCTCCGTTGTTCACTTTCAGGAAAGAGACTGCTGTCTGTGTGGGGCAGAAAGATTGAAGCCACGTAGTGATCTTTAAACTCTGCAACCTCTGAAAGTTCAAAACTTGTCATCTTCCGAACCACCTGTACCACATCCTTACGAATATGGTTGGAGAGTTCACTCATCCAGGCACCCATAAGGGAGCCATTTCCCACATAAATGATTTTGTCAGGATCGACTTCCGGGAGCAGGCCCACACTCATGGCACTGTCAAGGTCGATGTAGGAGCCAAAACCTCCCGCCAGGATAATCTGCTCCAGATCACTTACCTGCAGTCCAACCTGCTCAAGAAGGGTTGTTACTCCGGCAAAAATTGCGGCCTTGGCACGGATAAAATTCTCAATGTCCACCTCATTGAGCACGATATCATGGTCGGCTGCACACTCATCTTTCCAGGCCAGGACATATTCTCTGCCGCTTCTTCCTTCCCGGATGTGAGGGGACTCGATGTCATTGAATTTTCCGCTCTGATTCAGTACGCCATGTTCAAAAAGAGTGGCTACAATGATAAGCAGTCCGGATCCGCAGATGCCAAGGGGTGCTTTGTCACCCTCTGTTATGTTCATTGGTTCCAGGGTTTCAGGGTTCAGGCTGAAATCAGAAATAGCACCTTCTACTGCTCGCATGCCGTGGGTGATTCCGCCTCCTTCAAAAGCGGGGCCGGCAGAACAGGCCGCGCAGGCCAGCCACTCTTTGTTGCCAATGACAATTTCCGCATTGGTTCCCACATCAATAAAGAGAGTGACTTTTTCCGTTCGATACATGCCCGATCCCATAACTCCCGCCACAATATCTCCTCCCACGTAACTTGAAATTGCGGGGTAGAGAAGGGCCACACAATGGGAGGGTAACTGCAGGTTGATATCAGTCGCACGCAGAGGCGGAAAAAAAGTGGAGACAGGTACGTAAGGGGATCGCCTGATGTTGTCTGGTTCCAGCTGCAGGAGGAGATGGGTCATGGTGGTATTGCCGGCGATGGTGATGGAGTTTATTTCATCTCTGGTTATTCTGCCATGTCCGCAATCCTCGGGAGGCATGGCTTTTTGTAACATGTTGCCGATAAGGCCATTAATCGAATCCGTTACCAATTCCTGCATCAGTGCCAGGCCCTTGGGCTTCTCCGCATAGATAATTCTTGCAATAACGTCTTCACCGTAGCTCATCTGGGGGTTGTAGGTGGATTCCTGTGCCAGGATCTTCCCGCTGCTGATGTCGAGCAGCACTCCGTAAATGGTGGTGGTGCCAATATCTATGGCAATGCCAAAAGTTCTGTGATCCCATCTGCCCGGTTGAATATTGAGGATATTGCTTTTGGATTTGTCGTTTACGGGGAGTTCAAGGGTGACGGTAACGTTGAAATCCTTCTCTCTGAGAGCCCTGCGGATTTTTCGTAAGACGGGCAATCCGGTAACCATCCTGTGTTTGTTCAGCTGGTCACTGAGCCCCTGAATCAGGCGGCCTACATCTGCCCGGTTGTCATGGATCTCAGGTTTTGTCAGGGTGAGGAAAAGTTTTTCCACTGGAGGTGCGAAAATACCCTCCTGCCTGAGGTCGTCAATGTTAAAGACATGCATGCGGGCACGGTGTCGCAGGGGAATGTCGGTGCCAAGTCCCCCTTTCTGGCGTCCGGATTCCTCAGGAATACGAATGGTCACATCTTCATTGATATCACTGATACAGGCCTGTCGATAGCCTTGCTGATATTCTTCGTCGCTGAGTTTCTCGCTTTTGCCACCCGTTATATTCCCCTGTTCCAGTAGTACCCGGCATTTACCGCAGACGCCGGCGCCACCGCACGATGCATTTATATGCAGTCCCGTTGTTCTTGCTGCAGCAAGAAGGGTTGTTCCTGCCTGTACCTCCGTTTTTTTATTTGAAGGGAGAAAAGTGACCGTGTAACTGTTTTGCTCTTTTGTCATGTGCCAAGCTCCATTACATCCATTGTTTGCAGTTGTTCAAGGCTGAATACCGGGCCGTCAACACAGACCAGTTTTCCATCCAGATGGCAGTGGCCGCAGGTGCCCATCCCACATTTCATGTGTCGCTCAAGGGTGGTGAAGATATCGTGGCTTGCGCAACCCATTTCTGTGAGTCGGGCAATGACAAAGCGAATCATAACGGGAGGGCCGCAGATGAGAGATTTTGTGTTTTTGGTGATCAGCTCCTTCTGGAGAAGTTCGGTTACCAGTCCTACGTTTGCATGCCAGCTGTCGTCTCCCGCATCAACTGTAAGCCTGCAATCGATCCCCTGTTCTTTCCAGGAGGAAATTGCTGTTGTAAAGGCTACTTCTGATGGACTCCTGCTCCCGTAAAGCAGAGTGATATTTGCCACGGCGTCTGCCTCAAGACCACTCTGGAAGAGGCAGTGATCGATAACACTTTTCAGTGGAGCCAGCCCGATCCCCCCAGCCACAAAGAGCATGTCACTGTTGGCAAAGTCGGCCATTGGGAAAGGCGTGCCAAAGGGGCCGCGGATGCCAACCTGTTCACCTGCTTTCATCTGATGCATCGCGTTGGTCAACTCACCTGCATTGCGAATGGAAAGGTCAAAGAGAGGGAGTGCATTGGGCGCGGAAGAAATGGAAATAGCCGCTTCGCCGCAATGGGGGACAGAGAGCATGCAAAACTGACCGGAACGAAAGGAGAAGGGGACTCTTTTGTTGATCAGCTCCAGGCGAAAAGTCGAAATCGTGTCGTTTTCCCGAATGATTTCCCGGATAACCGCCGTTGCAGGAATAAAGTTTGTATTCATGATGCATCTCGCGTAAACATTTCAATAAAAGTCGTAATATCTACTCCGCCAAAACAGATATCCACGCACCGGCCGCAACCGGTGCAGGATGCTTTCCCATGTTTCTGGTAATCATACTTCAGTTTATGGAGGAAGCGCTGCTTCAGGGCGTGGCGGGTTCTGTCGGTGGGGTTGTGATTCCCGGCCATTCGGGTGAAACCACTGCTGGTGCAGGCATCCCAGCTTCGGATCCGTGTGCCGTGGCTGTCGTCAATGGCCATGTCATCCACGGAAAAACAGGTGCAGGTGGGGCAGACATAGGCACAACCACCGCAGTCGTAGCAGCGACCGGCAAGTTTTTCCCAGATTGTTTCCGCTACTTCTTCTTCCTGCAGTTTGTGGCAGGCGTGACTTACCTGAATGTTTCTGTTGAAGCGGCCCCGTGCCTCAAGGAAGAGCTGATAGCGGATTTTTTGATCCTCTTCTTCCACTGTACGGAAAAAATAGTCCCATTTGTTAAGAAGATCCGCACCTTTTCGCCGCCCGGCAGCCACGTAGTACGAGCTGCCCAGGTCAATAAACTGGAGATCATAGCCGTAATCAAGATAGGGGCCGCTGTTTGTGGCCTCGCAGAAGCAGTTTGCAAAAGGATCGTTGCAGCCGAGGGTGATGATTACTGAACGGTTGCGGCGATCGTAATAGCTTGCGTCTTTAGCGGGTTTGGAAAAGATAAGATCCATATAGAGAAGGGCTGTAAGGTCACAGGATCGCACGCCAAAATAGATCGTTTCCTTTGCCGCTTCAGGTGCTGTAAAATTGTAGCCTGTGGTATCCACCGAATAATGGGCCAGGATTTCCTGCTGCGGGAGAAAGAAGGATTTGAGTGAATTCTGGGGCTGCCTGTCAAGATCGATTGTATCCCTGTCGATGTTGTTAATTTCGCTCAGCAGGGTGTCGCCGTGTTTGTTGGTTACCGGGGCAATAAGTCTGCTCTCTTTTTTGAGCTTACGCAGCAGAGGAATCAGCCGGTCTTTTTCAAGGATCATTTCCTGTAGATCAATCATGCTTCACCTTTTGTAGATTTACAGAACAGACCTTGAACTCCGGACATTTTGATTTTGGATCCATAACAGAGGTGGTGAGCTGATTAATGGGTACTTCAAAAAAATGAAAAGAGGAGAAGACCGTACCCGGTTGCACCCTGTCTGTGATTGTTATGGTGATGCGTACTTTTCCGCGTCTTGACAGGAGTTCAACCTTTTCTCCATCCTGCAGCTGCAAAGTCTTTGCATCCTGAGCATTTATCTCAAGGAGCGCTTCAGGATATTCACGGACCAGACGTTTGGAATTACGAGTCATGGTCGCAGTGTGGTAATGATGGTATGAGCCCCTGCCGGTGACCAGGGTGTAAGGGTAGGTTCTGTCTGGCCGTTCAGCCGGTTCCTGGTGTCTGGTGATGGTGAACTGCCCCTTGCCCCGGGTAAAATAATACTTGTGCAGAAACTCGGTGCCTTCGTGATCCCGGTTCCAGCAGGGCCACTGCAGGCCGTGGCTCTGTTCCAGCCTGTCGTAATGCATCCCGCCGTAAATGGGCGTGAGGAGGCTGATTTCTTCCATTATTTCATCGCTGGATTCAAAGTCCATGCCGGGGCAATCCAGACGTTTGCCAAGTTCCATGATTATTTCGCTGTCAGGCCGGCAGTTAGCAATGGGGGGGATGGCCTGCCTGCAAAGCTGTACACGACGTTCAGAGTTGGTGATAGTTCCCCTTTTCTCAGCAAAGGATGCCGCGGGGAACACGACGTGGGCATGTTGCGCGGTTTCAGTGAGGAAGATGTCTGAGACAGCCAGGAAGTCCAGGTTCTCAAATGTTTCCTGTACCCGGCTCAGGTGCGGGTCGCTGATCAGTGGGTTTTCGCCCATGATAAACATGGCCCTGATGGCACCATCTTTTCCGGAATGCGTCATTTCAGTGAGGCTTAAGCCCGGCACTGCGGGGATCTCACGTTTCCAGACTGCTTGGAATCGATCTCGTATTGCACTGTCTGTAATGGCCTGGTAGCCGGGAAGTACTGCCGGAAGAGCTGCCATGTCGCAGGCACCCTGGACATTGTTCTGTCCACGCAGAGGGTCTACTCCACTGTGCTTTTTTTCCACATTGCCGGTGAGCATGGCAAGGTTGGCAACCGCCTGCACGTTGTCTGTGCCGCAACTGTGCTGGGTTACCCCCAGGCAATAACAGATAACAGACTTGCTGCTTCTGGCATAAATACATGCGGCTTCATGGATTTTTTTCAGCTCAATGCCGGTGGTGGCACTTAACTCATCAAGGTCAAGGCGATGGAGATAGTCACGGAGGGGGATGAAATTCTCTGTGCGCATGGAAATAAAAAGATCATCAGCCAGGTCCTCGTCAAGGATGATACGCATCATACAGTTGATGAGGGCAATATCTGTTCCGGGGCGTAAGTTCAGGTGGATATGGGCCTCTTTTGCCAGATCGGTACGTCGTGGGTCGATAACGATAAGTTTGGCGCCACCATCCACCGCTTCTAAAATATTACGTCCAATCTGGGGGTGGGTTTCTGTGGTGTTTGAGCCAGTGACCAGAAGGACGTCTGCACTCCCCAGTTCTTCGATGGAGTTTGTCATGGCTCCGGATCCAAAACTTGTGGCAAGACCTACCACCGTGGATGCGTGTCAGAGCCTGGCGCAGTGGTCAATGTTGTTGGTGCCCAGCCCTGCACGAGTGAATTTTTGGAGGAGATAGTTCTCTTCGTTGCTGCATTTGGCAGAAGCAAGCACTCCGATGGAATCGGGCCCTGATCGCTCCCTGCTTTTGTGGAGGGCATCTGCAGTAACGTCCAGAGCCTCATCCCAGCTCACTGGCAGCAGTTCACCATTTTTACGGAGTAAGGGCTCTCTCAGTCTGTTTCTGGAATGAATGAATTGGTGCAGATGCCAGCCCTTGGAACAGAGGTTTCCCCGGCTGATAGGGTGATTCCTGCTGGGGTATGAGCCTACAACACGATTGTTGTCAACACAGAGATACACCCCGCAGCCGCAGCCGCAGTAATTGCAGATGGTCATGACATTTTGCATATACGCCTCTTTTCTTCACGCCGGTTGTGCTTTCGTTTGCTTCTTTCAGCGTATGGGAAGAGGAGGTGGAAAGTCAAGTAAAGCTCATAACAGGTTGCTCTGATGCAGAAATATTTTTGAGTGAATCCTAAATAACACCTTTTTTTGGCAGTTATCAGGGCATCTCGCCTGCTTTTGGCGTGTAGTTTACCATAAATATTTTTTATATGTGAGTGGGTCGTGTGGTAACTGAGCTTGAGTGCAGTGGCGCAATGCAGCCAAAAATGATGGTCCAGCGAATTGAGAATTTCATTGGTAACGTATGGGGCTGAAGTTGTTGGCTCCCCTTAAATTACAATTTTAAGAGAACCCTTTCAACGTAAATCCTCACGAATTGTCTGGGAGGATCATAGGGAGTTGTACCAATATTCGGGTTTACTCCACAGCAAGCTAACCCATTGTATGCGCATAAAGTACCCAGTTACGAAACTGGACATGCATTGTTTCCTGTGCTAACTGTATCTTGGAGTAGTTCAAATGATTAGAAAGAGATAATTTGTTTTATGTTGAACAAACAGAAAGGAAGGCCAGACTACCATGATCCGGCCATCGTTTCCTTTGTGCAATCCATTAGTGCCGGGTTTGTTGCCTTTCCGACAGGGATCCTGAAACAATTTTTCCCTATATTGGCAACTCCTGACGGCCCAACGTATAAACCAAGGAGAAAAGGTATGAAATATTTATCGTGGTTTACCATCCTCTGCACAGCATTCTTTTGCTGCCTTGTCCCCATAAGCGCCTCTGCGAGCGGATGAACCTGTTGCTAAGCCTGAAAGATCGCTCGCGGGGCGAGCTCCTGCAGTTTCATTTTGCAGTTACCTGAGTTTCAATGGTAATTAGGAAAATAAAAGGAAAGGAAAAACGATGACTAAAATTCTATTTTATTGCTGCCTTATCACATGTCACTTCTTTTTGTCGACGGCCATTGCCGCTGACAAGGTGGTTGTGATTCCATTAAACAGTTCAAAAACGGCCAACCAGAGCTGCCTTCCTGGTAAATATGTCACCGGTTTCGATGCCAGGGGCGATATTATCTGCAAATATCCGTTAAAGTATATTTTTGTCTCATCGACCCCTTTCAGTGGAAGATTTGGCGGTTTCGAGGGGGCTGACACCTACTGTCAAACAATGGCAAATTCAGTCCCCCTCGGAGGAGTGTTCAAGGCATGGGTCAGCACAAGTTCCAGTTCGCCTTCCGCTTACTTTATCAGGCATCGGGGCGACTATATCACACCAACAGGTATCGTAGTCGCAAACGGATGGGACGATCTTACGGATGGCACTTTACAACACCCGATAAACATAACTGAAAGTGGGGGGCTGTATGAAGGTCTTGTCTGGACCGACACAGCAGTGAACGGAGGACAAGGCACACTAGACAATTGTTCGAACTGGACCACTAGTGACCCAAGTACCTATGCTACGGTTGGGAGCTCAAGTGTTACAAGTGGCTGGTGGACTCGGTATTTTACCACGTCTAGTTGCGACCACAACTATTCAATCTACTGCGTTCAACAGTAAAAATCAATAAGGGGCCTTTTAATGGGTAACCACTTTTAGCTTTTAATTTCTTGATTACCACTGAACCTCAGCTTCATTCTTTGGTAGTTTCCCGGAACCGCCGTGTTGCAGCAGGATACAGTCAAACGTCCACGTTCGTACCTCACTGCGGGATTGTTTGCCAGTACCCCGCTGCAACCCTTGCTACTAGCAATATCAGAAGAAAAGTACCTGTTGTTAGCTGAGTTTGGGTGGTAATCAAATTTAATTTTGCATAACATAATGATATTAAATATTAATTACGTGTTGAGTGTTGAGGAGGGAGTATGACTGGAGTGAGATGGTGTTTTTTGGCTGTGATGATGGTGTGCCTTGGTGTGGGGCAGGTTGCTGAAGCATTTAGTGATTTGTATTTTACATCTATGAGTGTGTCAGAAGTGAGTTGGACGGCCAATCAGACTTACTCGGCGATCTCAGAAATAGGCAATAGAGGATTTGACCCTTCGGATGGGACACAGATGCATTACGTCTTCTCAACAGCTTCCTCTATTCTTCCCACTGATGATAAGCTAGATTCGTTGCCTGATCCAATATTTGTGTCCCCTATTCTCTTTGGAAATTTGTCTCGTAAGGTCGCTACGGTCACAGCACCTGCACCAGCAACACTTACAACCTACTGGATTGGCGCTTGTGTTGTTCCACCTGCCAATGAGCATGAAACTTATTATCTAGATGACTGTTCAGTTGGGGTGAAAGTCACGGTTTCCCCTCTACCGGAGGTACGTACTCGGTTTGTGACTGGTATTTACGCCAGGAGTGCTACGGGCAATGGAACTATTGATGCATCCGGGTATGCCGATCCTGATCAACACGGTGTTTGCTGGAATACCACTGGGAATCCTGAACTTGTAACAGATAGTTGCTCAACTGACGGGCCTATATCGACAGGAATGTTTGCCAGCAATATTAACGCACTCATCCCTCACACAACTTATTACGTACAGGCTTACGCTACCAACAGCTCCGGAACAGCTTACGGATCCCAGGTTTCTTTTACCACCCCGTCTGAGGTTCCTGTTCTGGAGACAGATGCAGTGAGCGACATAGAGAAAAACAGTGCCACCGGTAATGGGCGGATTACCCAACTCGGCACCAGCAACCCAAGTCAGCACGGTACCTGCTGGAATACCAGTGGAAATCCTACTGTTGGGGACAGCTGTACCACCCAGGGAACCACAACAACAGGTAGTTTCAGCAGTTCACTTAGTGGCCTGAAGACCAAAACAACCTACTACGCCCGGGCATATGCAACCAACGGCTCCGGGACAGGCTATGGTTCGCAGGTCTCATTTACCACGAATTCTTTTCCATGGGCTATGTTTATGCCGAGAAAAGTCGTGGAGTTGCCAGACCCGCAGTGGACAGTGATGACCGGACTGTGCTGCACCCTGTCGAATATGACCCTCAGCATTACTCTTGAGGGAACCACAAAATCATCAACGACGACTCCCTGCCCGGTAAGCCCGACTGTAGAAGATTCCGCAAATTCTACAGAAGGTACCAAGGACTTCAGGTATAGCGTGTCCAGTGGTTGTCTGAACGAAAGCGGGTCGTTTAGTTATACCTTCAGGAAGGGGAGAACCTACACATTTTTCACTTCTCTGGACGGCGGTCATGCAAAGATTGAGGTGTTGAATAGTCCTCTCACGGTAAATTCGGCCAAGGGGAAAGAGTCTGGGAATGTCGAAGTACTTCTTCTTGATCCTGAGACTGTGGCTGACAAAGAAGGCAGATACGGTGGTGGTCTGGATATTGTCGGGGAGTGTTTTACACCCTGATCGTTATATCCTGTCATGCAGGTAGGCATTAGAAAAAGGCAGTTCGCCCCAAATAAAAGCGAATAACAGGCTTCGATTTTGACTATTCGGGAGCACCTGCCATTGATAAGGAAACTCTACCTGTAGAACTACGCAAAGGCCAACAGGATATTCCCCTGGTTTTAGTTCTGTGGACACCTATACTTAACTTGCATATCTCCACATGACGGGCGCCAAGTAAGGAAACAACCGGATTAGTTTCAAGTTTTGTGTTGACGGTTGCGGTGATCTTCTTTCGCGGGATTAGGGTATGCATATTTGAACAATACATTCAAATATACATAATGCCAGCAGGGGAAAGAATCTGAAGTAGCCTCCCTCTCCAAGTTACAAAACATTTTTACGTAGGAAAGACACCCAATCCTCGCTCACTGGTGCAGTGGACCCATGCGGGGTTGCACTCTAGCTTTAGGAAAATAGGAACGATCCCCATTGTATACCCAGAAAATACTCAGTTACGAAAATGTACATGCTTTGTTGCCTGTGTTATCTCCTTTAAAAAACATACTTGTTAGTATGTAAACCGTTCACACGAATACCAAACAATTAAAAACACTCATCCATTTTTTATAAATTCCAAACTAGA
>JAOZKN010000234.1 GCA_029935315.1 Desulfocapsa sp.
AATCATGACAGTCAGCTGCCGAAAAACTTTTCAGAGAAGGCAGACAAGTATGGTTTTGTGGTAAAAGCCGGTGGGCTGCAGGGATATCTGGTATCCAAGAAAGACGCTGAAAAATATAATATTCAATCTCTTGATGATTTTAAACGGGACGAGGTAAAAAAGGCCTTTGATAAAAATAATGACGGCAAGGCAGATCTCACCGCCTGTCCTCCGGGATGGGGCTGTGAAAATGTCATCACGCATCATATGGATGTGTATGACCTGGATGCACATATCAATCCGGTTAAGGCTGCCTATGAAGCGGGTATGGCCTCAGCCCTTGCCGAATACAAGAGCGGCGAGCCCATCTTCTTTTACACCTGGGCACCAAACTGGACAATTTTCAAACTGAAACCCGGCAAGGATGTTGTGTGGATCAACGTTCCCAAGATTATCCCTAAAGAGTCCCAAAAAGTGGCTGTAGACCGGATGACTGTATCGGGAATCGAAGGTGCGGTGAGCGATCCGATCAAATTAGGTTTTGTGGTTTCTGATATTCGAATCGTTGCCAACAAGAAGTTTACCAGTGAAAATCCTGCTGCGCAGAAATTCTTCGAGCTTTTCACACTTCCCCTTGGTGATATCAATGAGCAGAACACCAGGATGAATGGAGGGGAGAAATCAGCCAAGGATATTGGTCGCCATGTAGATGAATGGATAGCCAAAAACAGTGACAAGTGGAATGCTTGGCTTGCCGCAGCCCGGGCTGCAGCTAAATAATCCCCCCTCACTTACACAACATGCTCCAGCCTGGCTCTCCGTAACTGGTGAGTCGGGCTCTTTTTTGTGCCCTATGCTTTCCTGGGTTGTTTATAAAAACAATAGAGAATTGACAAAGTCTATGCAGGAATATTATATTTTCTCACTTAGCATGGAAGCAAAATCGACTTCCAGGCAGCCCAAAAAACATCGGGGAACAATACGTTGATAGAAGACCGTCAGGAACAAATGCAAAGTATTACCAAACAACTACGAACTGTCTACCGAGCTATTCAGGCCCACTCCAAAACCGTGGAAAAAAATTGTGGACTCAGTGGTGCAAAGCTATGGATGATGTGGGAACTTTTTGCAACCCCAGGCATAAAAGTATCTGAACTTGCCAGAACGCTGACCATTCACCCCTCAACCTGCAGCAATATGCTTGATCAGCTGGAAGAAAAGGATCTGGTTCGCCGGGACAGGAGCAAGAAAGACCAGCGTACTGTACATCTCTATCTGACAGAGGCCGGTACAACGCTTCTGGCCAAGGCACCCCGCCCCGCCCAGGGTACCATGTCTGAAGCCCTTGAACGCCTCAGTGACGAACACCTTAATCATCTTGAACTTGGATTAAGCCAACTTCTTGAGGCCATGCAGTACAAAGATGAAAAGACAGGCCTGCTTCCCATTTCAGGGGAATAATGGTTGCTTGCATGATGGTTCTGGATGTTGATCAATGCTTATTGA
>JAOZKN010000235.1 GCA_029935315.1 Desulfocapsa sp.
GTTTATGTGTTAACTGGGTTACCATGGCCCAAAAATTCTTTAAACTTTGCAGAAATACGTGGGTCTGTCGTCACTGCATTCCAAAACTCATATGCCATGCCTTTCACTGCTGCTAATGTTTTAGCGGAAAGTTCCACATTGCTGCAGGTGTCTGGTGCTGAAAAAGCAATGGGTGGAACTTCTCCACTTTTGGGGGCGAATCCCATCGAGCACATATCATATACAGGAAGAATTCTAAACACATCACCATCGAATGAGAGACTGAGATTACCCAAGTGCATGTCGGTGTTGTTAATAAAGCGACCAAAACACCATAATGATTCCGCATTATAAACATCTTGCTTGCTAACCAATCTGAGGCGTTCAAGTGCTCTCATGACAGTGGGCCAGTGGCTTCCGATTCCTGTGAACTCATTGTCGACGGCCTGCAGTGATATCAGTGGCAGGCGTCCAAACTCTCCACTTCGATCAAATCGTTGTGATTCCAGAAAAAGTCGACCGTCTAACTCGAAGAGGCGGGTCTCTGCAGCTGGAAAATCCCAGGCATGGAGTGTTTCAATCGCATGATATTCTGTAAGAAGGATGTCGCGCCAGCGTCTTGCAACAGCATTTTCCCCGGAAGGAGAAAATTTGACAATGACATGGCCACGCTCAGCATTGTAAGCAGTGAATTTTGGCTGTTCACCACCGGCTGATGAGCCAGGAAGTACTCCTCGTATTACCGCATTCGCACATGAAGGATAATCTTCGTGAGAAATTACTTCTGGACTTCTCCGAACCCGCAAGTGTGCTTGTTGTCCAAACTTAAAATTTCCGGGCAGGTCATCACCATTTGAAATCAAATAACGTCCTATATGATCTACATTCCAACGCCTTGGGTCATCAGGAAAAGTTGGTGATATCTCAGCGATCTTTCCAGCGAGTTGTCGGCCGAGAAACCCTTGCGGTCTCAGGTCATCCAAAAAATATGGTAAATCGTCATATATGCCATTTCCGCTCTCTCCCAGCAACGAAGATGGCATGTTGATACCGGGCTCAATAAAGAATCCTTCAGGAGCTAAAGGGCGGATGAATGCAACGATAGCATTGTTCCCGTGTGGGTCTACCATGTAGAGTGGCAACTTGTTATCGGCACCAAAAGCATTACGGGTTAAATAGTAACGAATCGTTCTGCCATCTCTCAGCTTGATGATCTTGTCTTCCATGGCATTTAATTTTCGTGATACTGCTGGTTGACTTAATCCGGTGGCGCGCTGTAGCTCTTCGGATGTCGCAGGGTGGTGGCTCAGATGTTCAAGGATAGATACTGACATACGATTTTTAGCCTATATGATTTGTTGAATAATGTATTGAATAGAATTGAGCATGATATAATTATTTTTTAATACTATAAAACAGTATGTTGTGCAAGGTTTGAAATTGTATTAGAATAGAAGTATGAATAAAGTTGAGAATGGTACTTGGGAATTGACTTACCGACT
>JAOZKN010000236.1 GCA_029935315.1 Desulfocapsa sp.
GTGTATATCTCCACTGTTTCCAGAAACACATTCGTATCCTGCGACGGAGCCATTCGTCTACTATTGGGACTGGTCGATAGTACTCCGAAATCCCGTAATAGTTCATCCAGCCCCGTACATACTCTGCAAGTTTGTGCAGGCGGTATTCCATGGAGACGCCCCAGCTTCTTCCGGTAAAAAGACGAATTCGTCTTTTGAACTCACGAAAAGCTTTGTCGCTCCATCTTATTTTGCCTCGCACAAAGACAAACCCGAGAAAACTGCACTCATCCACTTTACCAAAACTGCTTTTCTTCTCATTGACGATGAGCCTTAGCTCTCTTTTCAGGAATCTGCTAATACTGGTCATTACCCGTTCTGCTGCTGAAAGACTTTTCACCAAGATGATGAAGTCATCGGCATAACGAACGAAATGGTGACCACGTTTTTCCAGTTCCTTGTCCAGATCGTCAAGAAGGATATTTGCAAGGAGTGGTGAGAGAGGACCGCCCTGCGGTACTCCAAGCGGAGTTGCAAGACAGCGGCCATTTACCATTACACCAGCCCGGAGATATTTACCGATAAGCTTGAGTACACGTTTGTCTTTTATCCGACGTGATACACGGTGCATCAAGACATCGTGGTTGACTGTATCGAAGAATTTAGACAAATCCATATCAACTGCGACTTTATAACCCTGCCTGATGTACTGCTTTATCTGCTTCACTCCATCGTGGGCCGATCTGCCCGGCCTGAACCCGCAACTCGATTCTGAGAAATGAGGATCGAAGATAGGACTCATAGCCTGAGCAATGGCCTGCTGGATAACTCTATCCAGCACAGTTGGTATCCCAAGAGGACGAGTGCTGCCATCCGGCTTGGGGATTTCAACTCTTTGAACAGGAGAAGGGATATAATTCCCTTCCAGGATGGTTGAACGTATTTCCGGCCAGCATTCACGGAAGGTGAACGGGAAATCATCGACTGTTATTTCGTCGATCCCAGGAGCGCCTTTATTGCTGCGCACCTGTTTCCAGGCCTTACCGACATTCTCTGTCGAAACTATACGTTCCAGTAGTTGATCGTTTGAGAACTGCTCATCCACGATACGCTTATACACTACTCCCCCGTTCAGGTTCACAGTACGTGTAAGGTGTCTTGGTAACATATTTCTCTCCTTAATGTTCAGCCCTTCACCTTGTCCGTGGCATTACCCCCGGCATTTGGCTACTATGGCTTCTGCTGACTTCTGTATTCTCACCATTACGATTGCCCGTATTGGCGCCGTACGTCATTACTTCCTGTCTGTCTTCTTTTCTTCGTATCTCACAGACAGGCAGGACATTCCTTATCTGTGCCGGGATATTTGGGAACCGGAACCCCACCGGTAATTTCACTGGATATAATTTCATACTGCATGGAATACAGATCTCCCCGAATAAGAGCATGAACTTCCGATATGCGAACGCATCATTTACCGTATCTCCTGTTCCTGGGCGT
>JAOZKN010000059.1 GCA_029935315.1 Desulfocapsa sp.
ACCTCATGACTGCCAGTCATGCGCTCTCCCAGCTGAGCTACAGCCCCAATAATTCCTGTGGGGTCACCAGTGAGACGATTCTTTACCAACCTTTTCTGAGTGTGTCAACTTTTTAAGGGTTTCGTGCCATATTTCTTGATAATGATGCAAAGGTTTGGTAAAATTAAAGGCTTGTTGTGTGACTGTGCATTCCATTTCTTGTGAGTTATTTTTACATCAATTTTGTGTTGGATCTCGAGTGTGCTTTTTCCGGGTCGTGAATGGAACGGGAAAGCCACTTTTAATGCTTTGCTATAAGGGTAAAATATGTTTTCACCATTTAACTTTCTTTTTGGTTGGTTGTCCAATGATCTGGCAATTGATCTTGGAACAGCTAATACCGTGCTGTACGTCAAAGGAAAAGGTATTGTTCTGCGTGAGCCGTCGGTTGTTGCTGTACGTCAGGACGTCAGGGGGCATAAAGTTCTGGCTGTTGGCCAGGAGGCAAAGCTGATGCTTGGCAAAACGCCCGGCACAATCAATGCTATCCGTCCCATCAAAGATGGTGTTATTGCTGATTTTGAAGTAACCGAAGCCATGCTTCGCTACTTTATCAATAAAGTGCACAACAGACGCACTCTCGTTCATCCCCGGATTATGATTTCTGTGCCATCCGGTATCACTCAGGTTGAGAAACGTGCGGTAAGGGAGTCGGCCGAGTCGGCTGGTGCCCGTGAAGTGTATCTGATTGAAGAGCCCATGGCAGCCGCGATCGGGGCAAATCTTCCCATCACTGAGCCCACGGCTAATATGATTATTGATATTGGTGGCGGTACCACTGAAGTTGCTGTGATCTCTCTCGCTGGAATTGTGTACGCAAAATCTGTGCGTGTGGCAGGAGATAAGATGGATGAATCCATCCTCCAATATATCAAACGTAAACATAATCTGGCCATTGGCGAACGAACGGCAGAGATGATTAAGACCACCATTGGTAATGTGCTGCCGGAAGTACCATATGAGACCATGGATATTAAGGGGCGTGATCTGGTTTCCGGGGTTCCTAAAACATTGACCATAAGCGCAGATGAAATTCAGTCAGCCATCCAGGAACAGATCGATGTGATTATTGAGGCTGTACGGGTAGCCCTTGAGGTCACTCCTCCTGAGTTGTCGGCAGACATCGTTGATCAGGGTATCGTCCTCACTGGTGGTGGTGCACTGCTTAAAAATCTGGATAAGCACCTGAAAGAAGAAACCGGTATGCCAATTATCGTTGCGGATGATCCGCTCTCCTCTGTTGTCCTCGGTTCCGGCCAGGCCCTTGATAATCTCGATATCCTGAGAGAAGTTACAATTGAATAGAATGTTGTGGGTATGCAGCATGTAGAAGTTTTTTTCAAGGTAATCCTGGTGAGGTAGAATTGAGATAGTGAGGAAGAAAAGTAACAAAAGAAAAAAGATAGCCCGTAAGGGAGGTTTGCGCTTTTATATACTCTTTTTTGTGTTATTTTCTTTTATTGTTCTTTTCCTGGCATCTTCATCAGGCGGACGTTTTGGCGTCTTTCATCAGGCAACCCTCGAGGCCTTAGGGCCTCTTCAGAGTTTTTTCACAAAAGTATCCCTTGGCACGACCAACTTCAAAGATCGATATATAGCGCTCTGGAATCTTCAGGCGGAAAATAAGAAACTGCGCAAGGAGCTGGAGACATATCATACTCAGCTCGATGAATACCGTGATGCCTATTCCAGAAATCGCTTTTTGGAAACTGCACTGGAATTTAAGAAGCAGGATAGTTTTCCAGCGCTTATGGCTCGGGTTGTTGGCAAAGACCCATCCTTCTGGTTTCAAACGCTTATTGTTGATCGTGGTAAAAACGATGGAGTGGTTACCGGGATGGTGGCCCGCTCTTCCCGGGGAGTTGTCGGACAGGTAATTCAGGTTTCGGACAACTATTCAAAAATTCTTCTTGCCAATGCACCTTCCAGTGCCATTGATGCAATCGTACAGGACAGCCGTGTACGCGGTATCCTGAAAGGAGCTGGAGAGCAGGGCTACACCATGCAATATGTGCTGAAAAATGCCAAAGTGGAGGTAGGTGACAAAATAGTGACAGCCGGAATTGGCGGAGTCTTCCCTTCCGGGATTATGCTCGGGACGGTTTCGAAAGTGCATGCCAAACGGCGTGGGATGTTTCTTGATATCATAGTGGAACCTGCCGTTGATTTTGCCCGTATGGAGTATCTCTTTATTAACCTGTCCGAGGAGAAACTGGCCATTGATAAAATGAGCCGTTCTTCTGTGCCGGGAGAATAGTAGTGTCCGTAATTGTAAGTTTTGTCCTGCTGGGACTAGGGTTGCTGGTTATACAAAGCACGCTCTTTTCACTTTTCCCCCAATGGCTGGGCAGGCCGGATCTTGCTTTTGTGCTGCTGGTTTTTGTTGCTTACAGATTTCCATGGTATTCCGGAATGTTCCTTGCTTTTTCTCTGGGGTGGATGATGGATGTGGTTTCCGGCATGTTCCTTGGCACCTACCTCTTTATGGCTGTTCTCGTTTTTTGTATTGTTAAATTCTTCAGTCAGAACAGCCCGGTCAAAGAAACAGCGTATCAGGTTCCTTTAGTCGGGCTCAGTTATTTTGTGCTTCAATGTACTTTTTATGTCTTCTTTTTATTAACACAACCGGGTGTCCTTCCTCCCTGGTCGTGGGGACGAGTGGTTCAGGAAACTTTTATCCTGCTTGTGGCCGCGATTCCATGCTTTGTGTTTTTTAACTGGATGTATGAAAAGCTTATTGCCCAGCGTTTATCTCCCAAAAGAATAAAACGTCGTGCAGGGAATCGGTTCAGGTAGATGAGATGAAGTGGTCCGGATTTAAAAACCTTGAAGAGTTAGGCGAATCTGACAACGCTGCTCTTGATTCATTGAAACGCAGGATTGGTTTTGCCGGCCTGGTGATTCTCTGTTTTGCGGCCCTTATCTTTTCCAGGTTGTGGTTTCTTCAGCTCTATAAGGGAGAAGAATACAAGAGTCGTGCTGAGAACAACAGGGTGCGGGTGAGTGAGGTTGCGGCACCCCGGGGGAATATCCTGGACAGAAAGGGCCGGGAAATGGTGACCAATCGTCCTTCGTTTAATGTGGTTCTTGTACGAGAAGATTCGAATAATGTTGATGAGTTAATTAAAGATATTGCCTCTGCCCTGCACCTTGATATCTCCGATTTATGGGCAAAATTGAGGGGGGCAGAAGGTAAGCCCCGACACCTGCCCATACGTCTTGTCGAAGATGTCAGCTGGGACACCCTTGCCTATGTAGAAAATCATAATCAGGAATTTCCCGGTATTCGCATAGAGGTTGCCCCAGCTCGTGTGTATCATTATGGAGACCTGGCTGCCCATGCCATTGGTTACCTTGGTGAAATAAGCAAGAAAGAACTCTCCAAAAGGGATGCTACGATATACAGCGGTGGTGATCTTATAGGGAAGATGGGTCTTGAACGGCTTCGGGAAAAAGATTTACGTGGTGAAAAGGGAAGTAGCTCTTCAGAGGTAAATGCCCGTGGTTTTGAGCAGCAGCTCTTAAGGAGTTTAGAACCCTTACCCGGAAATGATATTCAGCTGACCCTTGATGCAAAGTTACAACAGGTCGCGGAAAGATTAATGGCTGAGGGAGAGAAGGCCGGTGCCGTTGTGGCCATGGAGGTGAAAACCGGCAGGATGCTGGTGCTGGATTCGAATCCGGTGTTGCCGTTAAGTCAGTTTGTGGGTGGAATTTCCCATAAAAACTGGAACGCGCTCCTTGAGAATGATAAACACCCCCTGATCAACAAAGTCGTTCAGGCTATGTATCCGCCAGGATCAACGTATAAAATGATGACGGCAATGGCAGGGCTTGCCACTGGTGTCATTGATCCAAATAGTGTGTTTTACTGTCCCGGATATTATTATTTTGCCGGGCGCAGATATCATTGCTGGAAGCGTGGCGGACATGGGGCTGTTGATCTTAAAAGGGCAATCTCTGAATCGTGCGATGTCTATTTTTATCAGGTTGGAATGCGGGTGGGTGTGGATAATCTTGCCAGGATGGCCAATAAATTCGGGCTTGGCCATAAGTCGGGCATCGAGATGGAGCATGAGAAGGGGGGACTGACCCCCACCAAGGAGTGGAAGAGAAAAAAATATCAGACCAAATGGCAGGAGGGGGAAACGCTTTCCGTTGCCATTGGCCAGGGATTTAACCTGGTGACTCCTTTGCAGATTTGTCTTATGACGGCAACCATTGCCAATGGCGGGACCAGTTATAAACCCCAGCTAATCGAAAAAATAACAGATCCTGATGGCCAGGTGCTGATGGAATTTGAGCCAGTTATTTCCAACCAGCTCGAAGGGGAGAAAGTCTTTCTCAAGTTGATACGTGAGGGGATGGAAGAGGTCGTCCAGGGGCGGCGCGGCACAGCACGCAAAGTAAAAATAAAAGGTGTGACCATAGGTGGCAAAACGGGAACGGCTCAGGTCGTACGTTTAAAGCAGTATCGCGGCCTGAAAGAAGAAGAGATTCCTTACAAGTATCGGGATCACGCCTGGTTTACCTGCTATGCACCGGCGGAAGATCCTGAAATTGCGATAACAGTACTTGTTGAGCATGGCTTGCATGGCGGGTCTGGTGCCGGTCCGATTGCCCGTGCCCTGCTGGAAGAATACTTTGCAGAACGCATTGCCCTGGCAGCAGTGGAAGAAGAAAAGAAAAAAAATGAATAAGATAAGATTATGCTTCGTATAGACAGGCGATATTTTCATAACTTTGACTGGGGACTGGCCTTACTTATTCTGGTCGTAAGCGGTATGGCACTGGCTAATTTATACAGCGCTTCTTATCCGCCGGCGAGCTACGGGATACCTCCCTATCTGAAACAGTGCTATCTTTTTCTTCTCGGGGGGATGGGAATACTGTTTATTCTTTGTTTTGATTATAAGACGCTCCAGTTCTGGAATTATTTCTTTTACGTCTTTATTGTTTTACTGCTTTTGTATGTGCTGGTGGCTGGAAAGAGTGCTGGTGGTGCGCAGCGCTGGATTAACCTAGGTCTCTTCAAACTGCAGCCTTCAGAGCTTGCTAAGTTGATGCTGGTGATAACCCTTGCCAGTTATTATTCCCGCAAGGAAGAGGATAGTGGCTATGGCTTGAAAGAGATGATAACACCTGTGCTGCTGACCCTGCTGCCCTTTCTCCTTATTTTGAAGCAGCCTGATCTTGGAACTGCCTTAATGCTGGGTATTATTTTTGTTTCCATGACCGTTTTTGCCAAAATACGCTGGCAGACCTATCTTTGTGGAGGAATTCTTGGGACCGGTGCCGGGGTTTTTGCCTGGTTTTTCCTGCTCCGGGAGTATCAGAAACGACGAATTGAGACCTTGCTTGATCCGGGAAAAGATCCCATGGGGCAGGGCTATCAGATTCTGCAGTCAAAGATTGCTGTGGGCAGTGGCGGTATGGGGGGGCAGGGCTATCTTGAAGGGACTCAGGGGCATCTGCATTTTCTTCCTGAACGTCATACTGATTTTGCCTTTTCAGTATTGGGAGAAGAGTGGGGGTTTAGCGGGAGTATCGTTTTTCTGGCGGCCTACTTTTCCATTTTAATATGGGGACTGTACGCTGCAATGACAGCTCGTGACCGTTTTGGTGTGTTTTTGTCATTTGGTGTGGTGATACTGATTTTCTGGCAGGCAGTGATAAATCTTTTGATGATCCTTGGTTTTCTTCCGGTGGTGGGGATCCCTTTGCCCCTGGTGAGTTATGGCGGGTCTTCTCTGCTGACAACCCTGCTGGCCCTGGGGATATTGATGAATGTACGGATGCGCAGGTTTCAGACTGGGCAGAATCTGGATATGGACAAGGTGAAGCAGAACTAGCCTCGTAAGAAACACGGGCCGCGGAGAACGAGCCTATGTGTTGTTTATCTTGCCTAACAACTCTTCGTAGGCTGCGGTAAGTTTGATAAATTCTTCCTGCTCACCACCCTTGTCCGGATGCAGAGACTTTGCTTTTTTACGATAGATTCTGGTCAGTTCCTTTTTATTTGCCTTGCGCAGGGTTGTTGCATCTTCTCCAAACAGCCTGCTTATCTCATCCTCACTTACTGTCTCTTTCTGCTCAGGCCACCGAAACTGTCTGTGGTCGTCCATGAATTCCTGTGCCTGTGCAGAGTCGTTTCTTCGCCGGGGAAAGCTCGAATCAAAGAAGAGTATCAGATAGCGAATAAGATAGTCGGGAAGCCTTGAGTAGTCTTGCCGTTCCTGCCAGAATCCATGATTGTCGTTGAGTTTGCAGAGTTCCTCGACAAAAACCTGGTCAATTTTTTCGGCAGGCAGGGCCTGGGGGATGGATCTGGCGTAGGCCTCAGTGAAATGGCTCTGCAGGTTCAGCGCAGCATACAGGTAGGATTTGAGCTCAAATTCCCGAAGCTTTGCTTCCTCTTCCAGAAAATATTGCTCCAGATCGTCCCGGGAGCGGTTGAGCAACCTTGCTTCAAGGGCGGGAGGCATATGAAACACCGCTCCCTGGTCCGTTGCACCAAAGCGCAGGAAGTGCAGTCTGCGTTTATCAAAGGAATGAACGGACCGGCCATCGCAGGACAGGAGTTTTATTCCCGCCTTTACTCTTCCCGGTGATTTTCCTCGAGAAAAGAAATGTTCCATCTTTCGTTTGACGCTTGGATCCACAAAGGGCCAGAGCAGTTCTTCAAGTTCCGGCTCCATGTCCCGGCCGCAGAGTTTTTCTATCTTAAAAACCAGATCGGTATCCAGATGAAAGCAGGTGTCATTGGGGTAATGGAGAAAGTCTTCCGGTGCGGTTCCAAGGTCGAGGAGTCTTGATGTGCGAAACTGTTGCTGTTCCGTGTTCCAGTACGACAATCGCAGGCTGTACCGTATGGGGAATCTGAGTACGCTTCTGGCCAGATAAATAACAGGGACTGGCTCACCGGGATTGCGTAATGCTTTACTGCTTACAGTTGACATGTTCGAAAAAGCTTAACATTGGGATATTCTCAACAATTGTCGAGGACAAGTTCTTTCAACCCTTCAATAAAAACCGGGTCACAGTTTAATGATTTGCTGGACAGAAGCTGCATACCAAGTTTTTGAGCCTGGTCACGGTAGAGCATGTCGATTTCATAGAGGGTCTCCACATGGTCAGAGACAAAACTGATGGGAACCATAAGGATGTTTTTACATCCTTCTTTCGCCAAACTCTCCAGCATATCCGGAGTGGAAGGGGCAAGCCATTCCACGGGGCCTGAGCGGCTTTGGTAGCAGAGTTTTCCAGGGAACCCGGTTAGTTTTTCAATGGCTTCGATGCTTGCCTTGATATGGTCAACGTAGGGGTCGCCCTCTTCAATAAAAGAAACCGGCAGGCTGTGTGCACTGTAAACCACCTGGAATGAATCTGTAAAACCTTCTGCTGCTTCTTTGATCTTTGCAGCCAGTGCTTTGATATAATTGCTCTGGGTTGGCCAGGATTCAATGGTGCTCAGGTCAAAATCATACTCTGAGTCGGCAATTGCACGTTTGAGTTCTCGTACAGATGACCCTGTGGTTGCCCGTGAATAGTGAGGATAGAGTGTGAGACCAATCAGCTTTGTGATCCCCGACTCTGCCATTGTACGCAGCGCTGTCCCGGTATCTGGATGCCAGTATCGCATAGCGCAGGTGACCTTGTAATCACCATGTGCGGCCAGTGCTTTTTTAAGAGCCTCTCCCTGTTCCCTGCTGATGCGGGTAAGGGGGGAACCGCCACCTATTAGTGCATAGGTCTTCATACTTTTTGGAGCACGGCGTTTGGCAATCCACCAGGCAAGGGGCTTCTGCATAAACCAGGGGCCCAGGCGGATGATTTCCCGATCAGAAAAAAGGTTGTGGAGAAACGGCCGTACATCCTCAAGTTTTGCAGGACCGCCCATATTCAGAAGGATAATGCCTGTTTTGTTTGTGGTCATGTTTTTCTATAAATGCTAAATCTGTTTTGGAATTCAGTGGTATACACTTATCTATACCAGAAGGTGTGGCTGGCGAAAAGAAAAAATGATATCTTGATTATCTTTGAAGAAAGCATATAATAATTACAAGGTATGCTTTTGGTGACTGGGCGTAAGGTCGTTTGTCGTAAAGCTTGCGTGGTGCTTTATTGCCGGGGAACTTGAGTCTACTGAGTGGAGCGCGTCTGTGGATGCGTGAACAGTGGTGATGGTCTGTTTGTCAGAGCATCATTAGAGCTTAATGGAGGAACCATATGGATCTAAAGGTTGAAACCCGGAATGTAGATTTGCGAAAAGGCTGGCGGACTAAAATTGATGAAGAGAAAGAGAAGATCATTCGTCATTTTGCCGGTTTCGTTCTTCATCTCCGCGTCTCCATCGAAGGAACAGCCCATCATAAGGAAGGCGGCTATGAGTTAAAGCTTGTAGCATCTGTCCCCAATGATACTGTGGTTGTTGCCAAAAAAGGGGAGAATGTCGGCCCCTTGCTTGTGGAAGCATTTGATGTACTTGCCCTGCAGCTTAAGGAGATTCAAAGAAAAAAACGTCAAACCAAAAAAGGTAGTGATGCCGCATCTGATGATGGCGCCCGACAGGGTGTTATTCGCAAGATCCTGCTTGATGCATCGTATGGATTTATCGTGAGTCAGGATGCAAGAGAGATTTATTTTCACGAGAATGCCTTGAAAGATGTGTCACTGGATGCGCTGAATGAAGGCGATGAGGTGATGTATGGTGAAAGTCAGGGAGATAAAGGTCCACAAGCATCCTGGGTGCGCGTTGGACGTTAAAAACCTGTAAAATATACTATATACTATTCAGGCCCCGTGCAGAAATATCTGCATGGGGCTTTTTTTGTTTTTGTGGCACATCTACTTTGTTGCCTTAATGATGGGGCAGTGGTAAAAGTTTGGTAATTATTCACTAGCACCTCACCTTCGTCCATTTTGGCCTTCTCGAGTAACACAAGTACACTTCGAAGGCAAAAATGAACGAATATGAGGCACTATTGAACAGTTACGGTTCAGTGCTAAGAGTAAATTGTTGCCCTTTCTGAATGGTTACAAAGTTTGCTCATTATCATGAATGATAAACTCGTAAAAAATAAAATTTGGGGTGGCTAAGTAAAAAACTTCATATTCGAGGAACATAAATTTGCTGGAGTGAGGCGTACTTAAGTACGTCGTAACGACAGCAAATTTGTAGTGACGAAGAAGATGAAGAGTTTTCACGACGCCTTACAGTGAAGGAGTATGTGATGCTTATACAGCAGGATCTCGGAAGGGAATATTATAGTCTGGGCAGGGATGAAGTACTGGGCCGGATAGCAGCGCGTAAAGCTGAACTGGCGGATAAGTTACTGATTCTCTGTCATCATTATCAGCAACAGGATCTGTTTCAGTTTGCTGATCTCACCGGAGATTCTTTAAAACTTTCCCGTGAAGCCGCTCAAATATCAGATCGCGAATTCCTGATTTTCTGCGGTGTTCATTTTATGGCTGAAGCTGCAGATATTCTGGCAGCCAGCCACCAGAAAGTGATGCTGCCCCATCTCCATGCCGGTTGTCCCATGGCGGATATGGCAACCACCGGGGCCGTTGAACAGGCCTATAAAGAGTTGCTACTGGCTGGTATCATGGCGGATGAGAAGGATATGGTTCCGGTTACCTATGTAAACTCGTCAGCGGCTATCAAGGCATTTGTGGGTGAGCGTGAAGGTTCTGTCTGTACCTCGTCCAACGGAGAAAAGGTTCTGCAGTGGGCCCTGAAGAAGGGTGAAAAAGTCTTCTTTTTCCCAGATGAACACCTTGGTCGCAATTCTGCAGCAGCTTTAGGCGTTCCTGATGAACAGGTTTTACTCTGGCGTCGGGGAGAAGTGCTTGGTGGCCACTCGGTTGAGGACTTGCAGCAGGCTAAGATATTGTTATGGGATGGGTATTGTGAAGTGCATATGCGTTTTTTACCGGAACATATCAGCCAGTGGAAAATCAAAGAACCGGATATCAATATCATTGTACACCCGGAGTGTCCTCGGGATGTCGTGAGTATCGCAGATCAATACGGTTCTACAGAGGCAATTATTGCTGCCGTTGCTGCCTCAAAACCTGGAAGTAAATGGGCAGTCGGAACCGAGATTAACCTGGTTGAACGCCTGGCCATGCAGCATCCCGATAAGGAAATCCACCTGCTTGCTCCCACAACCTGCCAGTGTACAACCATGGACTGTAATCAGCCCGTATATCTGCTTTGGTTGCTGGATAATCTGGCTGCAGGAAAAGTAAAAAACCAGATCACTGTTTCTCCTGAAATAGCAGCTAATGCGAAAAAGGCGTTGGAGCAAATGCTGGCTATCTGATATTTCTTACAAATCCATCACGTTTGATAAGTTCGTAAAACATAAAATTTAGATATTAAATTGAGGAATGTTTGTGACCCAGGAAGTATATCTAATTGACGGCAGTGCATATATCTATCGTGCCTACCATGCTGTAGCCCCGCTTTCCAATGATGAGGGCATGCCCACCCACGCAGTTTTTGGTTTCTTAAATATCCTGAAAAGAATGTTGAAGGAAAAAAGCCCCCAATATCTGGCCGTGGCTTTTGATATGCGAGGGCCGGTATTTCGCCATGAGCTCTATGCGGAGTATAAAGCGAACCGCCCCCCCATGCCAGACGACCTTGCTGTACAAATACCCTATATTAAAGAGCTGGTACACGCCATGAATATTCCCTGTTTTGAAACGCAGGGAATTGAGGCCGACGATATTATTGCCTCGTCTGCAAAACTGTTATCGAAGCAGGGGCATAAGGTCATTGTGGTGTCAGGGGATAAAGATCTGTTGCAGCTTGTTGATGCGGATACCGTGATGTGGGATCCCATGAAAAATAAGATAATGGACAGTGCTGCGGTTGAAGAGAAATACAATGTAAAACCTGAGCAGCTGCTCGATTGCTATGCCCTTATGGGAGACAGTTCAGATAACGTTCCGGGGGTACCGGGTATTGGCCCCAAAACTGCCGAAAAACTGATCAATGAACACAAGAGCCTTGAAGGCGTTTATGAAGCCCTTGAAGGCATGAAAAAATCGAAGATGAAAGAGCGTCTTGGAGAGAATAAGGATGCTGCCTATCTTTCACGGGATCTGATTCGCTTAAAATATGATGCGGATGTGCCGGCAGAACTCTCCGCCTATGCATTCAAAGAGAGTGACTGGGAAAAACTGCAGGATCTCTATAAACGGCTGGGATTTAAATCTCTGGTTGAAGAAACGGTTGAAACAAAGACGGTGGCCACCGACGGCTTTCAGCTGGTACAGAGTGAAGAATCCTTAACGCAACTGCTGGAACATCTGCAAAAGACATCTCTTCTGGTCATTGACACGGAAACCACATCCCTTGATGTTGCCCGTGCATCCCTTGTTGGCATCTCCATTTGTACTGATCTTAAATCGGCCTGGTATATACCAGTTGGCCATATTCAGGAGGATGGTGAACTTCAGAAAGGACAGCTGGGCAGGGTGCAGGTCATAGATGCCTTGAGACCCTTTCTGGAGTCTGAGGCACTGCCTAAGCTTGGTCACAATATAAAGTATGACTACTCGGTTTTACGTAAATCCTGTGATCTTGTCATGCAGGGGCCCTTATACGATTCCATGATTGCGGCCTATCTTGTGGAGCCGGGCAGAAGGTCTTTAAAACTTGATGAGTTGTGCCTTGAAAGGGGCTATGAACTCACCGCATTTGATCAGGTTGTGGAAGATCCAAAACAGGAAAACTGTTTTGCTTATGTGAGTATTGAAGATGCCGGTAACTATAGTTGTGAAGATGTTTTTGGCGCACTGCTCCTCTGGCAGGACTATGAAAAACAGTTGGAAGAAATAGAGGAATACGCACTGTTCAGCAATGTGGAAACACCGCTTGTTCCGATCCTTGCCGAGATGGAACTTGCCGGTATTGGTGTTTCTGGTCAGGTTCTGGGGCAGTTGGAAGGGGAGTTCCAATCAGAACTGGACGCCCTGGAAAAAGAAATATATGAACTTGCCGGCTACAGCTTTAATATTAAATCCCCCAAACAGCTTGGAGTCCTCCTCTTCGATGAACTGGAGCTGCCCCACGGCCGAAAAACCAAGACCGGATATTCCACAGACATGAAGGTGCTGGAAAAGCTGGCACCCAAACATGAAATTCCTGCCAAAGTAATGCGCTACAGAATTATAGCCAAATTGCAATCAACCTATGTCCTGAAGTTGAAAAAACTGATTGATCCTGAGAGCGGCAGGGTGCACACCTCTTTCAATCAGACAGTAACGGCCACCGGAAGGCTTTCTTCCAGCAACCCTAATATGCAGAATATTCCCATTCGCACCGAAGAAGGAAATCGGATACGGGGTGCTTTTATTCCAGGAAAAGATATGGTCTTTCTCTCGGCCGATTATTCTCAGATAGACCTGCGGGTCCTTGCCCATTATTCACAGGATAAGGCCTTGTTACACGCCTTTCGTAACGGGGAAGATATCCATGCACGTACAGCATCGGAGCTTTTTGCTGTTTCCCCTTTGCTGCTTACCTCTGAAATGCGGCGGGTGGCAAAATCCATCAACTTTGGCATTGTCTATGGTATGTCTGCTTTTGGGCTTTCCAACCAGTTGAATATCAGCCGTAAAGAGGCCAGCCGTTTTATAGAAAAGTATTTTCATCTCTACGGTGGCGTGCAGACCTTTATGAAGTCCATTGTGGAACAGGCTGGGAAGGATGGCTATGTAACAACCCTCCTGGGACGCAGACGGATGCTGCCTGAGATTAATGTGAAAAATAAAACCAGGCGGGAGTTTGCCGAGCGCACCGCCATAAATACTCCCATTCAGGGAACGGCAGCGGATATCATAAAACTTGCCATGATAAAGGTTGTCCCGGCCTTACAGAAAGAAAAACTCTCGGCACGATTACTCCTGCAGATTCATGATGAACTTGTTTTTGAGCTTCCTGAGAGTGAGGTGGAACAGACACAAAAGATCGTCAAGGTGGCCATGGAAGAGGCCCTGCAGCTGGATGTTCCTCTTGTGGTGAATTTTGTGGTAGGGGAGAGCCTGGCGAAATAATTGCACCCGGCATCAAACTTTCCGGGCGTAGATAGAGAAGCCATCTTCATGTGGATCAGGGGCAGGAATGTCAACTCTCTTTTATGGCACTGAAAGTTGACATTTCGTTTTCGGGACGAGTTTTATCCCCTTTCGTGAATAGGCACAAACTCACGTTGAACAGGTCCTTCATAGACTTGGCGCGGACGTCCGATACGTCTGTCATCGGTGTCCTGCATCATCTCATTCCAGTGTGAAATCCAGCCCGGTAGTCTGCCCATGGCAAACATCACTGTGAACATATTCGTGGGGATACCCATGGCCCGGTAAATAATCCCTGAATAGAAATCGACGTTTGGATAGAGGTTGCGACTGACAAAGTAATCGTCGTTTCTGACGATTTCTTCAAGTTTCATGGCAATATCAAGGAGGGGGTCGTCAACCTGCAGAACCTTTAATGTGTTTGCACAGGCCCGCTTGATGATAGTGGCCCGTGGGTCAAAGGTTTTGTAAACCCTGTGCCCGAAACCAGAGAGACGAAAGGGATCTTTTGGATCCTTTGCCTTTTGAACGTATTTTTGAAAGTCATTACCATCCTTACGGATGCCTTCCAGCATCTCGATAACAGCCTGGTTTGCACCGCCGTGTAATGGACCCCAGAGTGCGCTGATACCAGCAGATATGGAGGTGTAAAGATTTACCCCTGCACTGCCAACCAGTCGTACGGTGGAGGTTGAACAATTCTGCTCATGATCAGCGTGGAGAATCAGCAGTTTGTTGAGGGTGGCGACAATTTCCGGATGAACCACGTAGGGCTTGACCGGTTTGTCAAACATCATATTCAGGAAATTGCCGCAGTAGGACAGGTCGTATCGTGGATACACCAGTGGATGTCCTACTGATTTCTTGTAGGAGAATGCAGCAAGAGTTCTGATTTTAGAAAGAAGACGCGCCGCAATAATCAATACCTCTTCGTCAGTTTCTCCGGTCATTTCCGGGTAGAAATTGTTCAGCGTATTGACCATGGTGGAGAGTATGGACATGGGGGAGGCTTTGGGGGGGAAATGATCGAAAAAGTGGATCAGATCCTCATGGATTAAAGCAAAGCGTGACAGCAGTTCTCTGAAATCATTTAACTGGGTGCGGGTTGGCAGCTCACCGATAAGTACCAGGTAGGAAACTTCAACAAAAGAGCAGTTCTCAGCCAGCTCTTCGATGGTGTACCCGCGATAGTTGAGCACCCCTTTTTCACCGTCGAGAAAGGTGATGTTAGAACGGCAGGATCCCGTGTTCATATATCCTGAATCAAGAGTTACGTAGCCGGTTTCTTTTCGTAATTTTTGGATATCGATGGCCTTGTCGCCTTCGGATCCGTGTACAACTGGAAGAGTGTAGCTCTTGCCTTCTATTGTCAATGTTGCATGTTTTTCAGACATCGTGTACCTATATTTCTATTATTCAAAAGAGCAAAATTACTGCTTAATAATTTTATGTTAGTTGTGGAAAAAAACGAGGTCGCCTGCTGGGGACTTTGTCACGGCCGACAAAGTAAAAATAGCTTCCAAACGAAAGAACCTAACAGGAAAACACCAAAAAAGCAAGTTTCGGGATAATGTCGAAAATGATGCAGATAGCACAGGGCGTAAAAGATATTGAGCTGTACCAGCGCAGATTCAAACAGTTTGTCGACGAGGTTGGCGTGTATCCGGTGAGTTGTGAGAAACTTGCGGCGGGGAGAAGTGATCGCGAATGGCTTGACCAGGTTATTGCAGGAGGTGCCAGGATTGTACAGCTCCGGGATAAAGAGAGCAATGATCGTGAACTGTTAGCCAAAGCCCTTTATTTTCGTGAACAGACAAGGAAGGCTGGTGTGTTGTTTTTTCTCAATGATCGGCTTGATATTGCACTTCTGGCAGATGCCGACGGCATGCATGTGGGGCAGAAAGATCTGCCGGCCGAAGAAATCAGAAAGCTGGCCCCGGACATCCTGATTGGTCATTCCTGTAACACGGAAGAACAGACCCGTATCCTGGGCAAGGCCGTTGAACATGAGAAGAGTGGAGTCTCTTATTATAATATCGGTCCGCTTTTTAAGACCGGTACCAAGGAAGGCTTACATCATTTTCTGGGGGCGGACGGGATTACGGACTTTTCCCGTCACTGTTCACTTCCATTCACTGTGATGGGTGGTATTAAATTAGAACACCTGGATGCTGTGCTTGCCGCGGGTGCAAAGCGTGTGGCAGTGGTGACGGCCATCAGTCAGGCTGAAGACATGGTGAAGGAAACGGCTACCTGGCAAGAGCGAATCAAGGGGGGCGCCCATGCTTGAAGAGGAGAGTCTGACAAGGATTAGAAAGGATATTGAAATTCTGATTCCTTTTGCTGTCCCCAAAGAAGAGCTGCAAGCAGCCATGAATTTTCTGGATCCTTATGCGGAGGATTCTTTCGCTCTGGCTGTTATCAAAGATTATTACCAGACACTGCCCAATGCCCGCGAGGAGGCACTGGTGAAGATCTCGGTGCTGGAGGCAAAAGAACAGGTTTTCCTGCTGCTGCTTTCAACTGCCCGGCACCATTATTTTTATGTGACCAATGATGAGGAGAGTCTGTTCCTTGGTGAATGGGATGGAGGCATAGATGATAAACAACTACTTATGTTCTTTGACTATCCAGACAGCGAAAGTTTTGCCAAAGCACATCCGGATATAAAGAAATGCCGGGAGTACACAGCCCTTGAGCGGATGGATGAAGAGTTATGTCCATCCTGTGGCACGCAGACGGGTGAAGTTCATACCCTGGGCTGTCCCGTTGAAGTCTGTCCCTGGTGTGGTGGGCAGCTGAATCACTGTAATTGCCGTTTTGAGCAGATGGATGTGGAAGCGCTGACAGACGAAAAGATGGTGGAAGCATTTGTTGAAAAGCTGGAACAAAAAGGGCGCGTTTCCTATAACAAGGAACAGCGCCCGTCTTTTATGGTAGAACAAGCAGTAAAGCT
>JAOZKN010000010.1:0-27642 GCA_029935315.1 Desulfocapsa sp.
GGGAATACAAGACGAGTAAAACGAGGAATTTTAATAACTGTATTTGAGATGCCATCTGAAATTATGGGTCGCCTTGGCCGATATTTTTTCCGTAAATAATTTGGAAGTATGCTGATATTGTAAGACAGCAATTTCTTAAACGTTTTTTTAAGCCATTTTCTGGCATAAAACAGGAAGACATTTATCATGCGCTATAAAGCAGTCATTCATATTGATCTGGAAGACGATCTGATTTTTAACCTTGGTCTGAATAATATCAGTAACACCCTTGATGCTCTGCAGGGAAAAGAAGTGGAGTTGATTTTGTTGATCACCGGGCCAGGTGTTGCACTGGTGGCAGGAGATCAGATGTATATCTTTATGGAAAAACTGAGGCAGATTACTGCAGCCGGTGTCCGGATCCAGGTTTGTGACCGGGCATTGAAACTCTTTGATATCCCGGCAGAAGAATTATTTGATGGCTGTGAGATAATTCCTGCTGGTGTTGTCGGTCTGATTGAGTTGCAGTATGACGGATTTGCGTATATCAAACCGTAACCTGGTAAAGGTGAAGGGGTAGAGTGAGGAATATTCTTCATTGCACTGGAGAGTATTCTTTAATAGCTTTTAGCATTCGGAGCCTGTGCCTCCGAAGCTCCTGAATATCAGGTGGTTGGAGCTTCCTCCAGCATATCAATAAAAAGGCCCTTGTTAATGGCTTTTTCGTAAGCAGCCTGAGGAGTTATCTTGTCTTCTTTTATAAAATCGAGAAGATGCTGATCCATGGTTTGCATACCTGAGCTGATTCCCGTTTGGATGTAGGAATTGATCTGGCTGATCTTGCTGTCACGGATCATGGAGGACAGGGCCGAACTGCCAATGAGAATTTCCACGGCGGCACAACGTCCCTTGCCGTCTTTCGTGCGCAGGAGTTGCTGGGCTACTACTGCTTTTAAGGAGTCTGCCAGCATCGTCCTGGTTTGTTCCTGCTGGTTGGCGGGAAAAGCATTGATAATCCGGTCAATGGTTTTGGCGGCACTGTTGGTGTGCAGGGTGCCAAAAACCAGAATACCAAGTTCGGCGCAGGTGAGGCCTAAAGAGATGGTCTCAAGATCACGCATTTCACCCACCAGAATGATATCAGGGTCTTCACGGCTTGCCACCCGCAGAGCATCGCCGAAGCTCTTGGTGTGAGCTCCCACTTCCCGTTGAGAAAAAATACATTTTTTATTGGGATGAACAAACTCCAAAGGATCTTCAATAGTGATGATATGTCCATCCCGCGTGTCATTGATGTAATCAAGGATTGCCGCCATGGTGGTGGACTTACCACTGCCGGTGGGGCCGGTGACCAGGACAAGGCCTGATCGAAGTTCAGCAATATCACGTACTGTAGCGGGCATTCCTAACTGGTCCAGGGTGAGAATGTCAGTGGGGATGATCCGAAAAACCGCACCCATGCCACGCATCTGGTACATAAAATTGCAGCGGAAACGGGCAAGGCCTTCGATTTCGTAGGCCTTGTCAAAGTCGCGGTTTGTGATGAGGTATTGTTGTTGCTCAGGCGAAAGAATCTCAAAAAGAATTTCCTGATTGGACTCCGGGGTCAGCACAGGATACTGATCCATGGGAACCAACTCTCCCCCTAGACGGAGGAGTGGAGGTCGGCCAATGACCATGTGCAGGTCACTGGCGCCGCAATCTTTCATTTCACGAAAATAGGTGTCGATGGTTGCCATAGTTTTTTTACTGATCTGTCGATCTTCGATTATGACCCAGTTGTTGGGTCATCCGGTTTCGGTCGTTGGCGTTGGCCAATGCCTCTCCAGCGCTGATAGTACCCTGTTTGAAAAGTTCAACGAGGGATTCGTCCATTATTTCCATACCGCCGGCTTTCCCCATCTGCATGAGTGACGGAATCTGGTACACTTTGTTGTCACGGATTAAATTGGCAACAGACAGGGAGCCAAGGAGAATTTCCAGTGCCAGTACCCTGCCCTTGCCGTCTTGTTTGACTACCAGGCGTTGGGTGATTACTGCTTTTAATGATTCGCTGAGCATGGCCCGAATCTGATTTTGCTCGGTGGAGGGGTAGGAGTCAATGATTCGGTCAATGGTTTTGGGGGCACTGGAGGTGGCTAATGTTCCCAGGACAAGGTGACCTGTTTCTGCCGCTGATATGGCAAGGGAAATGGTGGCCAGATCCCGCAGTTCACCAATCATAATCACATCAGGATCCTGGCGGAGCGCACCACGTAACGCATTGTCATAGGAGAGGGTTGAGTCACTTAGCTGGCGCTGGTTGACAACACTCTTTTTTATGGGATGGACGAATTCAATGGGGTCTTCCACGGTGAGGATATGGTGGGCCCTCTTGGTGTTAATATAATCCACCATAGCGGCAAGGGTTGTTGATTTCCCATGTCCGGTGCCACCTGTGACCAGAATCATACCCTGGTGATTATCAAGCACTTTTTCAATGATTGGTGGTAGTCCCAGTTCGGCAAAGCTCGGTATCTCAACGGGAATACAACGAAAGACAGCAGATAAGCCGAGGCGGTGCAGCATGGCACTGCCCCGGAAACGGCCAAGTCCTTTAATGCTGATGACGAAGTCCAGTTGCAGGTCAGCATCCAGTTGCTTCTGCTGAGCAGGGGTGAGTACTTCAAAGATCAGTTGTCTGCTTTTTTCCGCTGATATTTCTGGTGACTTGACCTTCATCAAGGTGCCAAAACGTCTGAACATCACTGGCTCACCGGGAGCAATGTGAACGTCAGAGGCAGCATGTTTAATTGCTGCCTGAAAAAATTTAATGAGCTGCGCCATGGAATGTCCTAAGCGATCTGTTAGTATGAGTACTTGAGCCAAATGATAAATTTATTCTACATCCATAACAGGGAGAAACAAAGTAAGATTTGCGAATATTTTTTGACGTGGAGCATTTCTGGATTGAAATTGGGATGTCAGCTGACTGCATTTAAAAGGTGAGGCGGCTTGCTGTCAGTGGAGGTTGGAAATTCTGTGCTGTGGAAATATTATGTGAAATCAATTGGTTGGCAAGGAGCTGGGAGGGCATCCCTTTACTTCTCTGGCAGAAAATTTGTAATCACAGTATACATGGTTCTGCCTATGTCATAAATACAATGAACTGGCGAGGGAGGAAATGTTCAGCGATTGTTTTTTTGCAGGCAATGGGTAAAATCCTGACAGGTGCATTTGCAAAGCAAAAGGCATACAAAAAGACAGGGATTATAAGATAAGCCGTATGGCGCTGTTGTGGAGCTGAAAGAGTTATGAAAAGCATACAATTATTACTTGT
The DNA here is from genome assembly GCA_029935315.1 of Desulfocapsa sp. Lineage (GTDB taxonomy): Bacteria > Desulfobacterota > Desulfobulbia > Desulfobulbales > Desulfocapsaceae > Desulfocapsa. The sequence goes on from JAOZKN010000010.1 coordinate 3,299, forward strand.
CCTGCTGTTTGTTGTACTGGTGAGCCCAGTTGGCGCCGATGAGATTCTGCAGACGTCAGCCACAGAATTTAGCAGGCCCGTGGTGACCAGTAAAATTCTCGGGGGAGTTGAATCAAAAAATGGCGACTGGCCATGGATTGTGGCTATACTGAATGCAAGTGAGCCGGATCTGTATCAGGCGCAATACTGCAGTGGTGTTCTGATCGATGAATATTGGGTGTTAACCGCTGCCCATTGTGTGCATAGTCGTACTGCCGGGGATGTTGAGGTCGCCATTGGTGCTTTCGATTTAAAGGCCTTTACAGGTCAGCGGAAGAGGATCAGCTTTATACGAACGCATCCGCGCTATAACAGTTCCCTTCTTCAATATGATCTCGCGTTACTTCGACTTTCTGTGCCTTCTTCTCAGCCCCGAATAGCCCTCTATGCCGGAGATTCGAAGGAATCAGTTCCGCCATCGCTGCTTGGTGAGATGACAACGGCAATCGGATGGGGACTGGCAGATGGTGTCAATACCTGGTATTACCCGGAAGTGTTGCGTCAGGTTGATCTCCCTGTGGTCAATAACAGCTTTTGCAATAATATCTACAGCACTGATCTGATCGCTTCTCAAATGTGTGTCGGGTATTACGAAGGAAAGGATGCTTGTGGTGGAGATAGCGGGGGGCCGATTATGAGCTATATTGATGGCGAGTGGCTTCATGCAGGTCTGGTCTCTTATGGAGCACCCTGTCAAGAGTATGGCGGATGGTATGGAGTCTATACGCGAACCTCGGAATTTATTGATTATATAAAAATGTACGTACCGAACGTGAGTATTCACTCAAGTTTTTCCGCAAGCAGCTTGTCAGGGCTAATGCTGTTACTGTTACAAGAGAAGCCTTAAGCTTGTGGAAAGAGGTCCGTGCTTAGGTATCTTTCCCCGGTATCGGGCAGAATGGTCACAATACGTTTGCCACGGTTTTCTTCCATGCCAGCCAGCTGCAGGGCTGCCCGGAAGGCGGCGCCGGAAGAGATGCCCGCAAGTATACCCTCCTTTGCTGCCAGGAGTTTTGCCGTTGCAAGGGCGTCATCATTGCTGACGGTGATAACCTGATCAATAAGGTCTGTGTTCAGGTTGGCCGGGATAAAACCTGCACCGATTCCCTGAATTTTGTGGGGCCCGGGATCGCCTCCTGAAAGAACCGGTGAATCGGCAGGTTCCACTGCGACTCCCCGAATTGCAGGGTTTTTTTGTTTGAGACAGGTCATTACGCCGGTAAATGTTCCTCCGGTGCCAACTCCTGTCACAAAGATATCAACCTTACCACCACTGTCCCGCCATATCTCCTCGCCTGTGCTTGTTTCATGGATTTTGGGATTGGCCGGGTTCTCAAATTGTCTCACCAGAAAACTATCCGGATTGTCACGAAGAAGCTCTTCTGCAGCCTCCAGAGCGCCGTTCATGCCCTTTGCTGCCGGAGTGAGAATCAGTCTGGCCCCCAGATGTTTGAGGAGTGCTCTCCGCTCAAGGGACATGGATTCGGGCATGCTGAGGATAAGTGGCAGATTCTTTGTTGCACAAACCAGTGCCAGTCCAAGGCCGGTATTTCCTGAAGTTGCCTCAATAATGCTTGTATGCTTACCAATTTTACCCTCACGAATCCCAGCATCAATCATGGCATAGGCAATGCGATCTTTGACACTGCCCATGGGGTTTCTCGATTCCTGCTTGGCAAGGACTGTTGCAGGTAAATTGCCACAGATATTTTCCAGAACAAGAAGGGGCGTATTGCCGATGGTGGAACTGAGCGCTGTACTCATGATGCACCTCCCTTTCTTCCTGAATAAATAAGTTCCGGCCGTTTAAGAACAACTCTGGTGTCGGAGGGAACGGATTCTGTAAGCCAGATATTGCCGCCAATAACCGAACGGCTGCCAATTGTCGTGTCGCCGCCAAGGATGGTGGTATTTGCATAGATAATAACATCGTCTTCAATGCTTGGGTGACGTTTTTTGTTGCGCATCTTTACGCCCGCATCTTTTGGCAGGGAGAGGGCCCCAAGGGTTACCCCCTGATAGAGACGAACGCCTGTGCCAATAATGGTGGTTTCTCCAATGACGACACCTGTGCCATGGTCGATGAAAAAACCCGGGCCGATTGTTGCTCCAGGGTGGATATCAATCCCTGTCAGGCTATGGGCGTGCTCAGTCATGATTCGTGGAATGATGGGAACCTCAAGGAGAAACAGTTCATGGGCCATTCTGAAAATGGATGTGGCCAGCAGACCGGGATAGGAAAAAATTACTTCATCACTGTTGGCAGTTGCCGGGTCTCCTGCCAGGGTTGCCCGGATATCTGTTGAGAGCATGGATGAAATATCAGGCAGGGTCTCAATAAAGGCCAGGGCCATCTGGTGCCCGCGGTTTTCACAATTTGTACAGGGCAGGTTGGATCTGCGGCAATCATGGCGAATGGCCATGATGATTTCACCCGTTAAACGCTCGTAGAGCTCTGACGTTTCTTTGCCCAGATAGTATTCAAGATTAGATGCGTGCAGTTTACTTTTGGTGAAATATCCCGGAAAGAGGATCTGCCGCACCTGATAAATGATGTCTATAATTGCCCGGTGGGATGGGATTGGCACCGGTCCCACGTGGTCAAAACAGTCTTCAGTCTGCCAGGCAGCAACCAGATTCTTAACCACTGGCGGGATCTTGTCATGCAGACAGCTCGAGTTGTGGTTTTCGTGTTCGCAATGTTCCGGGATATGAATGTCGGCTGCCACCTGTTTTCTCCTCTATTCTTTGTCTGCTTTGATCTGCTCTTTTATCTCGTTGATAGCCACTTTCAAGGGGGTGCTGTTTGGCATCAGGGCATCAGGGTTTATGGCCAGGAGCTCTTCCCAGGCGGCGATTGTCTCTTCGGGTTTGTTCATGTCGTAAAGAAGAACAATGCCTTTGTTTATACGTGAAGTCTCATGGTTTGGCTGGATAGAAAAGGCATGTTCAAATGCATCAATGGCTTTTTGGGGTTGATCGTTTCTTCTGTGCATGACTCCAAGATCTGTCCATACATCAGGATTTCCCGGCTGCAACTCAAGGGAACGTTCATAGGCCTTTATCGCACTTGTCACCTGGCCGGTGTCGTAATAGAAATGACCAAGTCTGGTCCAGGCTTCTACGTTATCTGGATTGGCTGTGACTTCAGCTTCGAGATTGTTTATGGCTTCCCGGGTCTGGCTTTCCATTTGTGCTGGTGCTGCAGCACTTGTTGCCGCAGGGGTACTGCGTACAGTTTCGGGGCCAAGTTTAAAAGAGGAAAAGAGTACCCCACCTAAGAAACCAGCGACTAAACCGATGATGAGGGCGTAAAACATGGTTTCTTTTTTTACCATATTGCTTGTGTCTGTCATGGTTATTTTCCTTGATCGCATTATTTGAAAGAGATTAAACTAAAGCACTATCTGGAAAGTATAGCCAGTAAAGCCTGTCTGTCAAATTGATTTTGTCACCCTTTACGGACGTATCATTGGCACAAACAAAGAAGATGGCAGCACCATTTGCAAATACATTTTTATTTTTAGACGTTTCTTTGATAACATCCTTTTATGGGAGTAAGCATATGAACACTAACGAGGGACAGTAATGGCTGCAAAAAAAAATACAGGACAGGCAGGCAAAAAAGAGAAAACGACAGGGACAAGTATTTGTGGGACTACGGTGGGTGCCTTGAAGCGAAACATTCTTCATCATGTGCTGAGCTTTCAGGGCTGTGAGCCGACCAGGGTAAGGAAGGGGGATCTCTATATGGCACTGGCCTACACCCTTCGTGACCTTATGACGGAGAAGTGGCTGGACACACAAAGCTCTTACTACGAGAAGGAAAAAAAACGTGTCTATTACCTTTCCATGGAATTTCTAATTGGCAGGTCACTCACCAACTCAATGTTGAACCTGGGGATATACGACCAGGTAAAGGCGGCCATAGAGGAACTTGGCTTTGAGTTGTCCGTTATTGTAGATGAGGAAGAGGATGCAGCCCTTGGCAACGGCGGGCTGGGTAGACTTGCGGCCTGTTTTATGGATTCCATCGCCACCCTGAAGGTTCCTGCCCACGGTTACGGAATTTATTATGAATATGGTCTTTTCAATCAGCAGTTAATTGATGGTTACCAGATTGAGAGCCCGGATAACTGGTTGCGCTATGGCAGCCCCTGGACATTTGAGCGTAAACAGCCTGTGTATCCCGTCCAGTTTTACGGGCGATTGTCCTCTTACCAGGATGAGGAGGGGAATTACAGGGTGCATTGGGTGGACACCGAAGATGTTGTGGCTATTCCCTGTGATATGCTGGTTCCCGGTTTCAAAAATGGTCATGTGGTGAATATGCGATTATGGGCGGCCCGTGCGTCACGGGAGCTTGACTTAAGTTTTTTCAGTCGTGGTGATTATATTGGTGCGGTAAAATCAAAGGTGAGTTCAGAAACCATCTCAAAAGTGCTTTATCCCCCTGATCATAATCTGGCCGGGATGGAACTCCGTTTGAAACAGCAGTATTTTTTTGTGGCTGCGACCTTTAATGATATCATGCGTCGTTATAAGAAAAAAAATACGACCTTTGATAAGTTCAGCAGTCGTATTGCAGTTCAACTCAATGATACCCATCCCGCCATCGCCATTCCTGAACTTATGCGACTGCTCCTTGATGAAGAAGGGCTGAGCTGGGAAAAATCCTGGGATATCTGTGTTAACACTTTTGCCTACACCAACCACACTCTGATGCCGGAAGCATTGGAGAAGTGGGATATGGAGATGATCGGGCGGGTTCTCCCTCGTCACTTACAGATAATCTGTGAGATTAATCAACGATTTCTAGATCTGGTCAAAATTCAATATCCCGGTGATGAAGGACGCCTGCAGAGAATGTCAATCATTGAAGAGGGGCCGGTGAAACGGGTGAGAATGGCTCATCTGGCAATCATTGGCAGTCATTCGGTGAATGGAGTGGCTGAGCTGCATACGAAACTTCTCAAAGAAAATATCTTCCCCGATTATGACGAATTCTATCCAGGGAAGTTTAATTCAAAAACGAATGGTATCACCCCTCGACGCTGGTTGTTACAGGCAAACCCGGGACTGGCAGAATTGATCACCTCCAGACTGGGTGTTTCCTGGGTCACAGATCTCGATATCTTGCGTGGTCTTGACTCGCTGGCTGATGACAGTCAGTTTCAGGGACTCTGGCAGGCAGTAAAACTGGCGAACAAGGAACGGCTGGCGGACCTGATTCATAAGAAATGCGGAGTATCTGTGGATCCCCGGTCCATGTTTGATGTGCAGGTGAAACGAATCCACGAGTATAAACGACAGCTTTTGAATTGTTTGCATGTGATTTTTCTGTATCAGGCGCTGGTTCGAAATCCTGAAATGAAAATCCCCCCCAGAACAGTGATTTTTGCAGGAAAAGCAGCCCCTTCTTACTGGAAGGCAAAACGGATTATTAAGTTGATCACATCCGTGGCTGAGGTGATTAACAACGATCCCCGAATTGCTAATAAACTGCGAGTTGTCTTTTTGCCCAACTACAATGTTTCCATGGCTGAGGTGATTATGCCAGGTGCCGATTTATCAGAACAGATATCCACCGCAGGCACCGAGGCCTCGGGGACCGGAAACATGAAATTCTCTTTGAGTGGTGCACTTACCATTGGCACCCTTGATGGGGCAAATATTGAGATCATGGAAGAGGTTGGTGCAGAGAATATTTTCATATTTGGCATGACTGCCGAAGAAGCCGAATATGAACGAGTGCATATCAGCCGTTCGCCGCAAAGGGTGTGTGAGGAGAATAGTGGCGTGGCAGAAGTGATTGACAGTATCCGTACCGGAGCATTCAGTCAGGGAGACAAAGAGTTGTTTCGGCCATTGGTGGAGAGCCTGATGGATCCCCATGATCCCTACCTGTTGCTCCGTGATTTTGATGAATATCTTGCCTGCCAGGAGAGAGTAGGGAAGGCGTATCTCGACCAGAAAAAATGGACAAAGATGTCCATCTTAAATGTTGCCCGCATGGGGAAATTTTCAACAGATCGTACCATTCGTCAGTATGCGGAAGAAATCTGGGGGATCCCTGTGGAGAAAGAGGTGTCGTAAGTTTTGTTTTATGCTATATTGTGTCGACTGAAGGGGGAGCGGGAGTAGCGTTTTCCCCTTTTTTTATGTATATGCAAAAGGAAATGTTCAGCTGGTACTTGAGAATATATCAAAAAAAAGGCGATATTCTGAATGTTACAGAATATCGCCTTTATGTAATTGGAGGCGGCGAGCGGATTTGAACCGCTGAATCATGGTTTTGCAGACCAGTGCCTTAGCCGCTTGGCTACGCCGCCTTATGATGCGTGTTTCAGCATCAGGCCCACTTTATACCACAGTTTGTTTTTTTAACAAGATTTATTTGATCTACTCGTAGAAAGGTAAAATTCTGGATGCTTAAGTAAAACAATTCATACCTGGAGAATGCAAATTTGATGGAGTGAGGGGTACTCAGGTACGTCGTAATGACAGCAGATTTTCGCCCCAAGGGCACTTCTTTCAGGGCGTATACTGAGGACTGTGAAGAGTTTTCGCTTAAGTATCATTTGATAAGAGGAAAATGGTGATGGATATTGATTCCCTGGTACGACGGAATAAGGATGTGCTGGCAGGACTGGAGCAGCAGCTTTCTTACCGCTTTACCGATCTGCGCCTGTTGCAAAAAGCATTGATTCATTCGTCCTTTGCTTTTGAACAGGCGCAGATTGGTAACAACAATGAGATATTGGAATTTTTAGGCGATGCGGTGCTTGACCTGGTTATTGGCCACACCCTGTGTAATCGTTTTCCTGAGATGCGGGAAGGGGAACTCACCAGACTGCGCTCATCGCTGGTGAATGAGACACACCTTGCGACCATGGCAAGGGAGCTGAATCTTGGCGAGTATCTCTGTCTGGGCAAAGGTGAAGATGCATCCAACGGTCGTAATAAATCCTCAATTCTTTCCTGTGCTTATGAAGCTGTGATTGGTGCAGTGTTTGAAGACAGCGATTATGAGACAGTGGCAACGATTGTCGGTAATTTCTTTATCCCTGCCATGGCCGCCAAAAAAGAAGAGTTGCTCATAGCCGACGCCAAAAGTCGTCTGCAGGAGGCCTTGCAGGAAGAATTTAATGAAGCCCCGGCCTACAGGTTGGATGAAGAGGAAGGACCATCCCACCAGAAAGTGTTTACGGTATCAGTGGTTTTCCGGGACACTGCACTGGGTTCAGGAACTGCCAGTTCTAAAAAAGAAGCCGAGCAGAGGGCAGCCGCCGCGACCCTTGCAGAGCTTGACCAAGTGTTGACACGCTTTTCGGAGTAAAACACTTGCTTGTAATTCCTGTTTTTATCCCCCATCAGGGTTGTCCACAAAATTGTATCTTCTGCAATCAGGTGAGTATCAGTGGTCAGAAATCGTCCGCCTGCACAGATGATGAAGGACTTGTGCGGTCCACTGTGAATACATGGCTTGGCAGAAGTCGCAGGCGAAAAAGGGTACAGGTCGCTTTTTTTGGAGGCTCTTTTACCTGTCTTCCACGTGAACGTCAGCAGAGTCTGCTTACTGCGGTGCAGCCCTTTATCCATGCCGGCGATGTTCAATCCATCCGACTTTCCACCAGGCCCGACTGTATTGATAACGACGTTTGTGAATTCTTAAAAAAGAATCACGTGACAAGTGTAGAGCTGGGAGTGCAGTCTTTAGACGATAAAGTCCTGCAGGCAGCATGGCGCGGGCATAGTGCAGCAGATTCTGTGCGTGCAGCAAAGAGTGTCAGCAATGCAGGCCTGGAACTTGGTATTCAGCTTATGCCTGGATTGCCCATGGAGACAAGTGGTTCCTGGTTTGCTACCCTGCGGCAGGTGCTGCAGCTGCAGCCTGATTGTGTCAGAATCTATCCAACCCTTGTTATTGACGGATCCGGCCTTGCCACACAGTTCAGGGAGGGTAACTTCAGGCCCATAAGCATGAACCGGGCCATTGCTCTTTGTGGCAGAGCCAGGGAAATTTTTGACAGTGCAGGAATAAAAATTCTGCGTATGGGCCTGCAGGCATCAGAAAGCCTGGAAGAGCAGCTCCTTGCCGGACCATATCATCCGGCTTTCGGCGAGATGGTCACGGCGCGTCACTGGTTGAAACGCAGTCGAAAACTTTTGGCTGACTCGCCTGCACAGAGCAAAGTAATCTTTACCATTTCCAACCGGGATGTCTCGGCCTTTGTGGGACCGAAACGTTGTAATATGAAACGTCTGGAAGTACTTTTACAGCAGGATCTGAATAACAGAAATAAATCATTTGCACTTGAAACGGATGCAACACTTGCACGGGGAACACTGAAGTATGTTATCGCTTAATCATCTGGATATTCGCTACGGGGACAAACATCTCTTTAAAGACCTCTCTGTGCAGGTTCATACCGGGAACCGTATTGCCCTGCTGGGCGTGAACGGTGCGGGGAAGTCGACGCTGTTGAAAATCATGGCGGGGGTGAGTGACTGTGATGACGGGGTGCGAAGCCGTGCCAGACATTTCAGCGTCAGCTATCTTCCCCAGGAATCAAGTGCCCTGGTGTCCGGGAAGACCTTATACCAAGAGGCGGAAAGTGCCTTTGCAGAGCTTCTGGAGTTACAAAAGGAAGTTGATCATATCCATGAACAGTTAACCATTATCGATCATAACTCTTCGGAGTTTGAAACCATGCTCCAGCGGCAGGGTGAAATACAGCATCGCCTTGAGGGCAGCGGTATTTATACCATGCGGGCAAGGATAGAAAAAATCCTGCTGGGCCTTGGTTTTTTGACGGAGGATATGGATCGGGAAGCTTCATCCTTTTCCGGTGGCTGGGTCATGCGGCTGATGCTTGCCAAAATGCTGCTTGCAGCACCTTCTCTGCTCCTTCTTGATGAGCCTACAAATCACCTTGATTTAACATCTCTTACCTGGCTTGAAGAATTTTTACGATCCTATAATGGCGCCATGCTTATCATCTCCCACGACAGGATGTTCCTTGATAAGGTGACCAGCACCACCTGGGAGTTGAGCCTGGGGAGGCTTTCAATCTATAAGGGCAACTACAGCTACTATGAAAAAGAAAGGGTAGAGCGGAAGGCCGTTGAAAAGGCAGCCTACGAAAACCAGCAGGCCCATATCAAACAGACCATGCGTTTTGTCGAGCGCTTCCGGGCCAAATCAACCAAGGCCAAGCAGGTGCAGAGCCGGGTGAAACAGCTGGAGAAACTGGAACTTCTCGAGATTGGGGAAGAAAACAGACAGATTAAGTTCAGCTTTCCACCTGCCCCTGATTCTGGCAGGGATGTGTTGACGGTTGAACATCTGAGTAAAAGTTTTGATGGCAAAATTGTATTTAACGATGTGAATATGCAGTTTCAGCGTGGAGATAAGGTGGCCATGGTGGGTGTTAACGGAGCCGGAAAGTCCACGCTGCTGAAAATTATCAGCAATGAAATCCAGCATGATTCCGGGGCCGTAAAACTGGGGCACAACGTAAGCCTTACCTATTTCGGCCAGCACCAGGCCCAGGAACTTACGCCATCACTTACTGCCTTTGACACCCTTTCCCTTTCCGTTGAAGATATGACCCTCACCCGTATTCGCTCCCTCCTTGGCGCCTTTTTGTTCAGGGGAGAGGATGTGGATAAAAAGGTCTCCGTTCTTTCCGGTGGTGAAAAATCCAGGCTGGCGCTGGCCAAGATGATCGCAAGGCCCGCCAATTGTATGCTTCTGGATGAGCCCACAAACCATCTGGATATGAGTTCTCAGGAAGTATTGCAGAATGCCATGGCTCAGTACGACGGCTTTGTTCTGGTGGTTTCCCATAATCGCTATTTTCTCGATAGCTTTGTCAATAAAGTGGTGGAGGTAAAAGACCATCAGGTGACAGTTTATGAAGGGAATATCAGTGATTATCTAAGAAAAACAGGTATTGAGGAAGAAGAACAGAAGGCAGTGGGCAAGAAGCTGGCCCCGGCTGAAAAACAGGAAAAAACAGAAAAAACAGCAGGTCTTTCTCGTAAAGAGCAACGGCGACTGGAAGCAAAAGAACGAAAAGAACAAAACAAGACCTTCGGCCCCTTAAAGAAACAGGCGGCAGAAGCTGAGCAGCAGGTAGAGAAGCTGGAGGAGCAAAAAGCAGAACTCGAGGAAAAAATGGCAGATCCGGATCTTTACCAGGATCAGGAAGCCTGGGTGAAAACCTCTAAAGCATATGATGATACCAGTCGCAGGTTAACACGCTGGTATGAAAAGTGGGAGACTGCACAGGAAAAACTTGAGCAGGCAGGCGGTTAGCGAAATCTTCTTGCATGGCAGTATTTTTTCCTGATGGAAAAGGTACTGTTCTACACACGGAAAAAGGGTGTTATCCAGTAGAGGATAACACCCTTTTTGTCTGTCTGCCTTTGGTGATTTAAGCAGGTATATGCTTCATCAACGGACAGTTGTTACAACCGCCTTCCGGCAGGTCTGTGCTTGTATGGATTTCTTTGGTAATTGCAGCAACTGCTGATTTTGTACCGGAGTAGATGTTATCCATGCCGATCTTATCCAGCAGGTGGGTACGTTCCATAACCGCCATAACCTGTCCCTTTATGCCGCACATGGCAAAACCAAGTTTGGCTGCCCGCAGACGATCGACGATCATGGCCAGAGCTTCTTCACCCGAAGCATCCATATCGTTGATGCCGCTGGCATCGAGGAGGATGTAACGAAGGTCAGGGTGTTCTGTTCTAAATTTAGCAACCTGCTCATCGAGGTAGCTGGCATTGGCAAAAAAGAGCGCTCCGTCAAAACGAACAACAGAAATATGACGACAGCCTTTAAGGCGATAATGCTCAGAGCTTTTCAGAACCTTGTCTTCGTTCATGGAGAGTTCGGCCACAACGGGTCGCATGGATTTGTAGAGGAATACGCCCATGGAGAGAACGAATCCAACCATGATACCTTTATCAAGGTGCGGAGCAAAGTAGAGAGTAACCATAAAGCTCAGGACAGAGATAATTCCATCATATTTCTGTGCATGCCAGGCATGGACAAAACCTTTCACATTCAACAGACCGATAACCGCCATCATAATAACCGCAGCAAGGGTTGCCTGTGGGAGATGATAGAGCAGCGGAGTGAAGAAGAGCAGGGTGATAACAACCATAACGGAAGTGACCACCGAGGAAATACCGGTAACAGCGCCAGCTGACAGGTTGACAGCTGAGCGGGAGAAAGAACCGGAAACGGCGTAACTGGAACCGAAGGAACCTAAAATATTCGCCAGACCCTGGCCAATTAATTCCTGGTTGGCATCAATCTTCTGGCCGGTTTTTGCTGCCATGGCCTTGGCGATGGCAATGGCTTCCATAAAACCAAGCAGGGATATGATAATTGCCGTTGGCAGAAGTTTAAGGAAACTTTTCACAGTAAGGTCAGGCATGCTGATGGTTGGCAGCCCTTCGGGAACTTTACCAACGATGGCACCACCACCCATCATCAGGAGTTGTGAGCTGTCCAGCGGCTTGTTTTTGACTTTCAGACGCCAGGTCTTGCCGTCTGTTTCGATTCCTGCAGGGAGGTTGTTCTTGGGGTAGAAGGTGTAAGTGTCACCATCCATGGCAGCTTCAAACTTGAGGTGTCTCAGATCTTTTCGCAGCAGATGTGCCTCTTCTTTGGCATTATCCATGTGGGAGGTGAGGACCAGGATTTCAGCCTCTTTCTCAATAAGTTCGATTGAGGCTCCACCATGCCCGGAATGTTGCTCCGCTTTCATTTCATCGACAAGGTTACCGAGATTTGCCCGATTTCCGCCATGCTCTTCAATAAGTGCAGTAGCAACATTGAAATCAGTGATCTGTTGATTGATAGCTGGATCTTTGATAGCGGAAACATCAACTGTTGCATCATTATTGAAGCCGGTAAAGTAGGAAATGACAGTGGTGATTAAAACAGCCACCAGAACATTTGGTACTTTTGGCGCAAATTTTTTCAACAGGGCCATAATGGTCACCGCTGAGATTGCGTAAATGAGGGTCGGCATATGGGTGTAGTCCATAACAGCATTTGCCACCCGCATCATGGTTTCGTAATGGTGAGGAGCTTTGTCCACATACACGCCAAAGAATTTGGAGAACTGTGAAGATGCAATAATAATGGCAGCAGCATTTGTGAAACCATTAATTACAGGATGAGAGAGAAAGTTTACAACCATTCCAAGACGCAGCACACCGAGGGAGAACTGGAAGATACCAACAACGAGTGCTAGCACGATGGAATAGGCGATAAACTCAGGAGATCCGGCAGTGGCCAGAGGCTCAAGGGATGCTGCTGACATAAGGGAAACAACAGCAACGGGGCCGGTACCAAGTTGACGACTGGACCCAAACAGTGCCGCCACCATAGGTGGCAGAAACGCTGCATACAAACCATAATATGCGGGGAGTCCTGCAAGCTGGGCGTAGGCCATGGATTGAGGAATCAGGACCATGGCAACCGTAATACCGGCTATAAGGTCAAGTTTGAATACTGATCCTTTATACCCCTTAAACCAGAGTATAAATGGGAAAATTTTTGCGAGTAACATAATTATAAACTCTCTTAGTTGAATTAATGGTTAAAATTCCAGAAAAAATGCCTTATATAGTTGACTGAATGGTCATTCAGCCTTATTGCTCCCGCAAGTGGTAGCGCTGAAAGGTCTATCCGTCAAGTGTTTTTTACAACTTAATTAAAAGCTTATCCATGTGGATGCTTGCTAATATTTTGTAATTGCAGCATTATTTTTTAGTCTTTCTTTTTGGCTCCTGTGTTGTATAAAGAAGTGTTCAGTATTGGTTATGGGAATGATCAATAAAAGTAATGATCATTTTGATGAAAAAACTTGCCCCATATCTCTTTTTGCGGGTAGTTTGCTTGGGTTCTGATAATCGCAACTGCTCAGTTGAGCAATTGCCTGGCTGAAGATGAAATAAGAGTAACAGGTGAACGAAGTGACAATGAATACAAATTCTCTCTGGATGTCTGGAAACGAAGCCATCGCCATGGCTGCCTATGAGGCAGGGGTGAAAGTGGCTTCCGGTTATCCCGGAACACCATCCACAGAAATCATGGAGAATCTCTCCAAATATGAAGGGGTGTACACCGAGTGGGCTCCCAATGAAAAAGTAGGTCTTGAAGTTGCCATTGGTGCTTCTTTTGCCGGGGTTAGAGCACTTGCCACCATGAAGCATGTGGGCATGAATGTGGCTGCTGATCCGCTTTTTACTGTATCATATACCGGTGTTCGGGGTGGACTTGTTATTATCACCGCCGATGATCCGGAGATGCATTCTTCCCAGAATGAACAGGATAATCGTAATTACGCATATGCGGCAAAGCTGCCCATGCTGGAGCCATCTGATCCCGCGGAAGCAAAAAAGATGTTGAAAGAAGCCTTTGAACTTTCTGAGCGGCTTGATACCCCCGTCCTTTTTCGGATCACTACTCGTATTTCCCACGTGAAGGGAATTGTTGAGAAGGGTGAAATGATGCATTCTCAAGCGGAGTGCGGTATTGAAAAATCTCCGGCGAAATTTGTCATGCTGCCGGCCCTTGCCCGAAATCGTCGCAAGGTTGTCGAAGAGCGAATGATTGAGCTGACAACAATTGCGGAAAATGGCGAGTACAATCGCATTGAGGAAGGAGACACAAAACGAGGTTTTATCACCTCTGGTGTCTCCTACTTATATGTGAAGGAAGCTTTTCCGGAAGCGGCAGTCCTGAAACTTGGGATGTGCTGGCCGCTGCCCGAGAATGAAATTAAAGCATTCGCCGCAACGGTTGATGAGCTGTTTGTTGTGGAAGAACTGGATCCCTTCCTCGAACACCATATCAAGGCCATGGGTGTTGCATGTCGTGGGAAGGATTGTATCCCCAACCAAGGTGAATTAAACACTGCAATTGTCCGGGCGTCCATTGATCCGGATTCGGTGGCTGAGCTTTTTCCACCAGCTGACCTGCCCATGCGTCCACCAAACATGTGTGCCGGCTGTCCCCATCGCGGGGTGTTCTTTAATCTCTCCAAAATGAAAGATGTTTTTGTCTCAGGCGATATTGGCTGTTACACCCTGGGCTTTCTGCCGCCCCTTTCGGCCATGGATTCCTGCGTCTGTATGGGGGCTTCGGTCACCATCGCTCACGGTATGTCCAAGGCTTTAGGAGATGCGGGTAAAGGAAAACTGATTTCTGTCATTGGTGATTCCACCTTTATGCACACCGGAATTAATGGACTGATCAACTCTATCTATAACGATTCGAATTCGGTTCTGGTCATTCTTGATAATCGTATCACTGCCATGACCGGACAGCAGAACAATCCGGCGTCTGGTTGTAATATCAAGGGTGAAGCTGCAAACGCCATTAATATCGAGAAACTCTGTGAGGCGGTTGGGGTAAAACATGTGGAAGTTGTGAATCCCCATGATATCAACGCCTGTAAAACAGCCTTGAAAAAAGCACTGGAACTGGACGAATATGCCGTGGTTATTTCCAGGGCACCTTGCGTGCTCTTGCCGGAGATAAAGAACGCAGAAAATATTCCCTACCTTACAGCAACTGAAAATTGTAGTGGCTGTAAGGCCTGTGTGAAACTTGGATGCCCTGCAATCAGCTGGACGCCAATGACTCCAGAGGATGCCGTGGCCAAGGGCTATAAAGAAAAACAGAAAGGATATGCTGTGATAAATGAAGTACAATGCAACGGGTGCGGACAGTGTTTTGCGCTGTGTAAGTTTGACGCAATCAACAGGAAAGGAGAATAACAATGGCTGCAACAGGAAATATTCTCTTTTCAGGAGTGGGCGGGCAGGGGATTCTGCTTGCCAGTGAAATAACGGCCTATGCCTTACTTTCTGCTGGATACGATGCCAAGAAGAGTGAAGTACATGGCATGGCCCAGCGAGGCGGATCTGTTACTGCGCAACTGCGGTATGGTGACAAAGTCTACAGCCCTCTTATTGAACCGGGTAAGGCTGATATTCTCATTTCGTTTGAGTTGATGGAAACTGCTCGTTATCTTCCTTATCTGCACAAAGAATCCAAGGTTATTGTTAATACTCAGCAGATTAAACCACCGGCAGTGGCCAATGGTCAGATTGATTATCCGGTGAATGCTCTGGACAGTATTACCGATCACGGTATTAAGGTGGTTCGCGTGGATGCCTTTGATATTGCAAGGGATGCCGGAGAAGTCAAGGCTGCCAACGTGGTTATGGTGGGCGCCATGTCGACGTTTCTGCCTATGGGTGTGGCTGTTTATGAGGAGATTATCAATACCCGTGTTCCAGAGCGCTTTCGTGAAGTAAATTTGAAGGCTTTTGCCGCTGGAAGAAAAATAACTGATTAGCTTGAGAGTTAGATCATGACATTATATTGGGAAGAAGAAGTCGAGACCCTGCCTCGTGTTGGGCTGGAATCCATTCAGCTGACACGCTTGAAGCGCCTTGTGGCACGAATGTATAAGGATGTTGTCCCATACCGTGAAAAGATGGATGCTGCGGGAGTAAAACCTGAGGACATTCAGTCACTGGCGGATCTGACTAAACTGCCATTCACAGTCAAGGAAGATCTTCGGGATAACTATCCTTTCGGTTTGTTTGCTGTTCCCATGGATGAGATTGTACGGGTACATGCTTCATCTGGAACTACCGGCAAGCCAACGGTTGTCGGCTATACCAAGAAGGATCTGAAAACCTGGTCTGGCCTTATGGCAAGAGCCCTAACCTGTGCCGGTGCAACGTCTAAAGACATGATTCATAATGCCTATGGGTATGGTTTGTTTACCGGTGGCCTTGGCGCGCATTACGGAATTGAGCGTCTGGGCGCCACGGTTATTCCTGTTTCCGGTGGGAATACCAAGCGCCAGATCACCATTATGCAGGATTTTGAATCTTCTGTGCTGCTTGCTACTCCGTCCTATGCCTTAAATCTTGCTGAAACCATGGAAGCGCAGGGCGTTGATCCAAAATCCCTTTCTTTACGGGTTGGCGTTTTCGGGGCAGAACCCTGGAGTGAAAACATGCGTGATGAAGTGGAGCGCAAGTTGAACATCAAAGCGGTTGATATTTACGGGCTCTCTGAAGTTATGGGCCCCGGGGTCTCCATGCAGTGTCTTGAGGGTACCACCGGAATGCATATTTTCGAAGATCATTTCCTTCCTGAAATTATTGATCCTGATACCGGTGAAGTGCTTCCTCCTGGAGAAAAGGGCGAACTTGTGTTCACGACCCTTACCAAAGAGGCTTTTCCCATTATCCGTTACCGGACCAAGGATATTTCAAGACTGATCTACGACACATGCGAATGTGGCAGAACCCTGGTTCGCATGGAAAAAGTCACCGGTCGAACAGATGATATGCTGATTATTCGTGGCGTCAATGTTTTTCCGTCCCAGGTTGAACACGTGCTGATGGGAACAGAAGGTGTTGAACCCCATTACCAGATTGTGGTAAACAGAGTTGGTAATATGGACACCATGGATGTGGAAGTGGAGGTCAGTGAAGATATCTTTTCCGATGAGATCAAAGTACTGGAATCTCTCAGTAACCGCATTCAGGCCGATATTAAGGATATGCTTGGAGTTACCTGTAAGGTCAAACTGGTTGAGCCTAAAACCATTCAGCGGAGTGAAGGAAAGGCGCAACGTGTTATTGATAACAGAAAATTATAAGGTTCTGGAGGATTCGAGATGCGAGTAGAACAGATTGCAGTATTTTTGGAGAACAAATCAGGTCGCCTGGCTGAAATCACAGCAACTCTGGCTTCGGAAAATATAAATATTCGTGCCCTGTCCGTTGCTGATACAGCGGATTTTGGTATTCTTCGCCTTATTGTTGATAACGTTGAAAAAGCGAAGTCGATCCTAAAGGAAAACGGTTTCACCGTAGGGATTACCAATGTGATAGCCGTAGAGGTCGTGGATAAAACCGGAGGTCTTGCCGGGGTATTAAAGACCATTGAAGAAGAGCAGTTAAACGTTGAGTATATGTATGCCTTTGTCAATAAAAGCGGAGAAAATGCGGTACTGATTTTTCGTTTTGACGATATGGACAAGGCAATAGAGGCATTACAGCGCACAGGCTATACCATTCTGAGTAGTGAACAAATCTGTGCACTGTAGACAGAATAAAGTTTGTAACGATAATTCTATTTATCAGGTGTATTGAGAGGCCAAAGTTGAGATAGTGTTTTTACAACGCCATCATATTTGGTAAGAGCCCGGCTTGCGGGTTATTCATAGTTATTAATTTTTCAGGGAGAAAGGTATGAAGAAGTTTGCAACAAAAATTCTTATGGCAGTTGTGGCAGTCAGTCTGTTTGCTGGTCCTGCAATGGCTGAGACCATCAAAGTCGGTGCTATTCTTGCGGCAACCGGTCCTGCATCATTCCTGGGTGGCCCTGAGGCCAGAACCCTTGAAATGCTGGTGGAAGAGGTGAATGCAAATGGTGGCATCAATGGAAACAAAATTGAACTCATCCTTAAAGATTCTGCCGCAAGCCCTGAAAAGGCAATTTCATTTGCCAAGCAGTTGATTGAAGAAGACAAAGTACTGGCCATCATCGGACCCTCCACAAGTGGAGAGACCATGAAGATCAAAAACATCGCTGAGCAGGCCAGGACTCCTCTGCTTTCCTGCGGTGCTGCCGAGGTCATCGTTAATCCTGTAGCTTCTTATGTTTTCAAGACCCCGCAGAAAGATTCATATGCCGTGAAAAAGATTTTTATGGAAATGAATAAAATGGGTATCAGCAAGATTGCTGTTCTCGCCGGTAATACCGGTTTTGGTAAAGCTGGAAAGGGACAGCTTCTAAAAATTGCTCCCGAATTTGGAATCGACGTTGTTGAAGTTGAAGTCTATGATAAAAAGTCCAATGACCTTTCTGCTGTAGTTGCCAAAATTAAGGCCAACAAAGATGTACAGGCTGTGATCAACTGGTCTATTGTTCCTGCACAGGCCATTGTTCCTAAAAATATGCGTCAGGCTGGTTGGGATGTACCTCTTTTTCAGAGCCATGGCTTTGGAAACATCAAGTATGTTGAAGCTGCCGGAGCTGCTGCCGAAGGTATTATCTTTCCCGCAGGTCGTCTGCTGATTGCTGACACTCTGCCAGCTGACAATCCTCAGAAAGGCGTACTCACAAATTATATTAAAAATTACGAGGCGAAGTTTAATGAGCCGGCATCTACTTTTGGCGGACACGCCTACGACGCTTTTGCCATCCTTATGGCAGCCATTGCCGAGGCTGGAAATGATCGTGATAAGGTACGCACTGCCATTGAGAATATGAAGAACTTCGCCGGAACCGGTGGGGTCTTCAACTTTTCCAAAGAAGATCATAATGGTCTTGATATAGACGCCTTCCAGATGATGACCGTAAAAGACGGTAAATTTGTGGCGTACGAGAAGTAAGAAGCAAGCTGTATGGTTTTTGTGTGATTTACCGAGCTGGAGCTCTTCTTCAGCTCGGTTTTTATATTCAAGGGTTTTCGGCTTTCAGTGTTCAGTCCTCAAGGAAAGACATTGCATGACTGAACACTGAAAGCTGCTAACTACAAACTGTTTTTTTTATGACTTCTGAACTCTTTATTCAATATCTCCTGGCAGGCATTACCTATGGCTCTATTTATGCCATTGTTGCCATCGGGTTTAATATTATCTACAACGCCACGGGTATCATTAATTTTGCCCAGGGTGAATTTGTTATGTTTGGGGGAATGATCAGTATATCCCTCTTGCAGTTTATGCCACTTCCCATTGCCATCGCGCTTGCCGTGATCCTTACCATGCTCATCGGAGCGCTTATTGAGATCTGTTTTATTCGCTGGCTTAAAGGGCCTTCGGTGCTGCGTCTGATCATTATCACCATCGGTATTTCCATCCTCTCCCGTGAAGTGGCAGTACATATCTGGGGGGAATCCATCCGCTCGCTGCCCTATTTTGTAGGCAATGAGATTACCTCCATCCCTGTCTTTGGTGCTCGAATTTCACCCCAGGTGCTGTGGGTGGTTGCCGTCTCTGCTCTGATGGTTGTTGCCCTTGGAATATTTTTCAAAACAACATCCGTCGGGCGGGAAATGCGTGCCTGTGCATCCAATCGCAAGGCTGCAACCCTTTGTGGTATCAATACAGCAAATATGGTTACCCTTTCTTTTATCCTGAGTGCCGGTATGGGTGCTCTGGCCGGTTGTGTGATGTCACCCATCACTTACAGCCAGTATGATATGGGGACGGGGCTTGCCATCAAGGGCTTTACCGTTGCCATTCTGGGTGGACTCGGCAGTGCAGGCGGGGCAGTAGCCGCAGGCTTGCTGCTGGGTGTTATTGAGGCTTTCTCCGTATCTGTTGTGCCACTGGCTTTTCAGGATGCCATTGCCATTACCATTCTTCTTATTATTCTCTTTATTCGTCCCCAGGGCTTGTTCGGATCAAAAGAAGCATCAGCCTTAAAGGAGTTTTAGTGCCTTACTCCATGAAAGCGACGATAAAAAACAGGTAAGCGTAGACTCCGAGAAGTTATGAATCTAATTTTAAATCTAGTTGTTATAAACATCCACAAGGCACTTATGCTGGCTTCACCTACCGTTTACCGGTGTTAAGTATGAAGAGACTGCTTCCCGTATTGCCCTTACTTGCCTGTGTCATAGGAGTGCAACTCCTGTGCAGTGCAACCGACACCCTGTACTATCTGACCCAGATGACCATGTCAGCCTATTATTCCCTGCTGATCATTGCTCTCTGTGTACTGATGGGCTATGCCGGTCAGATATCCCTTGGCCATGCCGGCTTTTTTGCCATTGGTGGCTATATCTCTGCAGCGCTTACCACCCATAGCCTTATTCCATACGGGGACAATGGCCTGGTAAAATTCCTTGATTCCTCGGGGATGCTTTTATCGGGGCAAAGCCTGTATGGCGAGGAGCTCCTCGTGGTCAGTCCCGGCGTTGCATGTGTTGTTGCTGTGTTCACAGCGGCCGTTATCGCTGTTTTTATTGGCATTCCCGTGTTGAAACTCAAGGGGCATTATCTTGCCATGGCCACTCTGGGATTTGGGATTATTATTTACCGGGTGGTGCTGGCGGTTGAATATTTTGGAGAGGCCGATGGACTCTCAGAAGTTCCTGCCTTTCCCTTGTTTGCCGGACTCAGTGTCAGTGGCAATTTTGTCGATCGGGTGCAAAATTATTATATCGCCTGGGGGGTCTTACTGCTTGGCATGATACTCCTCCTCAATCTTATTGATTCCAGGGTCGGACGTGGTTTGCGTGGTGTTCACGGCTCCGAAGAGGCGGCCGATGCCATGGGCGTCAATACTTCCCGTTATAAATTACAGACCTTTGTCCTGTCTGCTGTCTTTGCGGCTGTGGCCGGAGTCTTTCTCACCCATTACAATGGCGGCATAGGCACATCTGAAGCGGGCGTTATGAAGTCCGTTCGTTATGTGGCCATTGTTGCGGTTGGCGGAATGGCCAACCTCTGGGGTGCCCTGCTGATGGGCGTTGTCCTTAACTTTCTTTCACTGCGCGGTGTGTTTGGCTCCTATGACGATGCGGTCTTTGGCTTGATTCTTATTGGTATCATGCTCTTTGCTCCCAATGGAATTTTAAGCATCAGTGTTCGCTATCATCTGCTACGTCTGCTTGGAAAAAATAAGCAAGATGATGGAAAGGAGGCATAGGCTATGGCACTTCTGGAAATCAAAGAACTGCATAAACGTTTTGGTGGCTTGCGTGCCGTAAGCGATGTTTCTTTTGCCGTGGAACCGGGGCAGATCAAAGCGGTGATCGGGCCAAACGGTGCTGGGAAGACGACCTTATTTAATATGATCTCCGGCACCTTTCCGGCAACAAGCGGTTCCGTCCTCTTCCAGGGGAAAGAGTTGCAGGGAAAGAAGCCTTACCAGGTGGCGGGCCTTGGCATGGCCAGAACCTATCAGAATATTAAAATGTTCAGCGGTATGACGGCCCTTGAAAATGTGATGGTTGGCTGTCACGTACAATCTTCTGCCGGTTTTCTCGCTTCCATGTTTCGGATGCCCTGGATCTGGAAAGAGGAAAAGTCTATTCGCAACCGGGCCATGGAGTTACTAACCCTTCTTGAAATTGAAGAACATGCCAATACCGATGCTGCAAGTCTTGCCTTTGGCCAGCAGCGAGCTGTGGAACTGGCAAGGGCTCTGGCCATGGAACCCACTCTTTTGCTCCTTGATGAGCCAGCTGCCGGCTTAAATATTTACGAAACGGCAGAAGTCGGGCGTTTGATTGGTAAAATCCGGGATCTTGGTATTACCGTTCTGCTGGTTGAGCATGATATGTCTCTGGTTATGGATATATCCGATGAAATTGTAGTGCTCTGTTTTGGTGAGAAGATTGCCGAAGGATTGCCTGCTGCTATTCAGCAGGATCCTGAAGTCATCAAGATTTACCTGGGTGAGGAGTAGCACAATGCTGAAAATTCGCAACCTGGCCTCGGGATACGGGAAGATTAAAGTGTTAAAGAATATTTCCATGCATGTGGATCCAGGTGAAATTGTCACTATTATTGGAGCCAATGGCGCAGGTAAAACCACACTTCTTTCCACCGTAGCCGGTTTGGTCAAGGCGACATCCGGGAAAGCGCTGTTTAAAGAAACAGATATTCTGAAAGCAAAAGCAGCTTCTATTCCCGGGCTTGGCTGTGTAATGGTGCCGGAAGGGCGGCAGGTATTTGCGGCCATGACAGTTGAGGAAAATCTGCTCCTTGGCGGCCACGTCATCCAGAAAGAGGGAAAAGAGGTCGTAACGCAACTTCTTGAACATCAGTATGAACTCTTTCCCATTCTTCGCGAGCGTAAGGATCAGTTGGCCGGAACGCTCTCTGGTGGTGAACAACAGATGCTGGCCATGGGCCGGGCACTGATGGCAAAACCATCTCTGGTGATGATGGACGAACCTTCCACCGGCCTTGCTCCGCTGATAGTAAAAGAAATATTCCAGATCATTGTGCGGTTGCGCGATGAGGGAAATACAGTACTGCTTGTGGAACAGAATGCCAAAGCTGCTCTTGGTATTGCAGATCGCGGCTATGTTCTTGAAACCGGTAAAATCATTGTGCAGGGTCCTGCAGGAGATTTACTGGAAAACAAGGATGTGCAGCGAGCATACCTTGGCAGAGAAAAATGAGTTCTCCTTGCATTAAAAAATTCCGGCCCTTATCCTGTAATAAGGCAGGGTTTGTCGTATACTCAATCAGAAAAGATCTTTCATAAAATTTACTCCAATTAAAGACAATGTACTGGCAAGAAGATAAAGAATGCATGAAGCGTGACGAACTCGAGCAACTGCAGCTCGAACGTCTTCAGTCCACCCTGTACAGGGTAGGAACTCACGTACCGTTTTATCGACAGAAATTTAATGAGATGAAGCTTGATTATGAAGGCTTTCATTCACTGGCAGATATTCGCAAACTCCCGTTTACCACCAAGCAGGATCTGCGCGACAGCTATCCTTACGGGCTTTTTGCTGTTCCGTTGCGGGAAGTGGTTCGTGTACACTCCTCTTCCGGTACCACCGGGCAGGCCACTGTGGTTGGCTATACAAAAAATGATATCAAAAACTGGTCTGACCTCGTTGCCCGGGTTCTTTGTGGAGCCGGTGTGACAGCCGATGATGTGATTCAGATCGCCTTTGGCTATGGCCTTTTTACCGGTGGCTTTGGTCTGCACTATGGCGCAGAACGTCTTGGCGCATCGGTAATTCCCATTTCCGCAGGAAACACCAAACGCCAGATCCAGATTATGCAGGATTTCAAGACCACAGCGCTGGTCTGCACTCCATCCTACGCACTCAATATCGCAGATGTTATGTTTGATATGGGCATTAACCCCGCAGGCCTCTCTTTAAAATTCGGGCTCTTTGGGGCGGAACCCTGGTCGGAAGCCATGCGTCGGGAGATCAATCAAAAGCTGGGTATCCGGGCAACTGATAACTACGGTCTGTCTGAAATCATGGGGCCTGGAGTTGCCGGAGAGTGTTCGGAATGTAACGGTCTGCACATAAGCGAAGATCATTTTCTGGTAGAAATTCTTGATCCCGATACCCTTGAACCTGTGGCCGAAGGCGAGGTGGGTGAACTGGTAATTACAACCCTTACCAAAGAAGCCTTCCCCATGATTCGCTATCGTACCCGTGACCTGACTCGTTTTGTGCCAGGCGATTGTCCCTGCGGCAGAACCAGCAAAAGGATGCATCGTATTCTTGGTCGTACCGATGATATGCTCATTATTAAAGGGGTAAATGTCTTCCCTACCCAGATTGAATCTGTTCTGTTTAATATCGACGGTACAGAACCCCATTACCGTATAATTGTCGAACGGGAAAACCATCAGGACAGGGCAACTGTTATGGTGGAGGTACAGGAATCCCTCTTTTCCGATCGCATGAGTGAACAGCGTGAACTTATTGATACCATACGCCGGCAGTTGAGCTCGGAACTCGGTATTGGTGTTGCGGTGAAACTTGTTGAAGAAAAAACACTGGAGCGCTTTGAAGGAAAAGGCCAGCGAGTAATTGATAAACGGAAAATATGAAACGATCAGAAAATAGAACACATGACAGCTTGCGAAAGGTTTCTCTGGAATGGGACTTTCAGCCCGGGGCGGATGCCTCTCTTTTAATTCGTATGGGTGGCACTCATGTTCTTTGTGGTGTGAGTATTGAAGAAAAAGTTCCTCCCTTTCTAAAAGACACTGGCAAAGGCTGGATAACTGCCGAATACGGAATGTTGCCCTGTGCCACAAACTCACGTTACAAACGTGAAGTAGTTGGCGGAAGATCAGGCAGGACTTATGAAATCCAGCGTCTTATCGGCCGTAGTTTACGAATGATGGTTGATCTGTCCACCATCGGGGAGCGAACATTGCGTATCGATTGTGATGTCCTCAATGCAGATGGAGGTACCCGTACCGCATCGATTACCGGGGGGGCTTTGGCGCTTCGGGCCGCACTGCAAAAACTTGTGGATAATAAAAAACTGGAGAAATTGCCGGAAATCATGCCGGTGGCAGCCATTTCAGTTGGAATAATAGAGGACACTGCATGTCTTGATCTTGATTATGCAGAAGATTCAAATGCAGCAGTGGACGCAAATTTTGTGATGAGTGGTGACGGTCGCTGGATAGAAATCCAGTCCACTGCGGAAGGTGCACCATTTAGCAGCGAGGCTTTTCAGGAGATGACGACTCTTGCTGAAAAAGGAATTAAGGAGTTACTGCAACT
>JAOZKN010000010.1:27742-40686 GCA_029935315.1 Desulfocapsa sp.
CTTTTCAGGAGATGACGACTCTTGCTGAAAAAGGAATTAAGGAGTTACTGCAACTCTGGTAGTAAGGCCTGTGGTGCCTCTCCTTTGTTCCACCTCTACTCTTTGATACCTCTTGGCCTGGCAGAAAAACAAAAAAAAGGCCTTTCCAAACGATTTCGGAAAGGCCCGGGGGAGGGGAGAAGAAAATTTTTTAAAAGTGGGTAATAAGGCCACTTTTTTGGAGTCTGTTTATTTGATCCTTGCCATAGCGACTGTGCCTGATTGGGTGAATATGGCACGTTGTAATTCGAAAATTTCAGAGCTAAGTTTCGCGATACGCTCTAGATCCGGCCTGGCGTTCTTCTGCAGGAAACGTTGTGTTGCGCGTCTGATCTGGATTTCTCTATGAAGCAATTTCATTTTGTTCCTCGTAAGGTTAACATCTTGTCTGTTTTGGTCTGTCATTAACATAGCAATGAGCGTGCCAGAAAACGACTTTGTTCCTATGTTGCTGAAAGTACGTCTTTTGTTTTGCGTACGTGCTGTTGTGCAGGAGAAGTGACTGGAGGAAGTGTGTATGAAGTATCCACCTTTGTGTTCCTGTGAGTAAAAAGTAAACAGAACCCCCAGGTATCTGCGCAGTTCTCCCTGTTTCAGTTTTTTACGAACTTGTCTCAAACGCTTTTGCAATGTATGTTGTATTGGTGTTTTGTTTCTTGTGGCGATATGTAGGGTTCATTCTTTGTATGGGTAGATATGAATAGGTTACTTAAAACGCTGGGAGGCTTCCTGGCTGGCTGTATGCTTTTTGCGGCTTGTTTTGGTTCTGCGACGGCTGCTGTTCCGGTTGATCACCAATCTTTTCAGGAGTTCCTGGAAAGTTTTTACTCTGAGGCGGCAACAAAAGGAATTAGTCGGCAGACCTATGATCGTGCTTTTGCATCTGTTACAGAACCTGATGCCAGGGTGTTGGAGAAAGCCGCTTATCAGGCGGAATTTACCACCAAAATATGGGATTATCTTGATGCCCGGGTGAATCCGCTTTCCATTTTGGACGGCCGCATCATGGCTGGTGTATATGGGAAAACTCTGGCCGACATTGAGGCACGTTTTGGCGTTGATGCCTCAATCATCCTGGCCATCTGGTCCATGGAGACCAGCTACGGTGCAGCACTCCTTCGTACATCCCGTCTACATTATGTTCCGCAGGCTTTGGCAACCATCGCCTATGCAGATAAACGCAGACAGAAATTCGGCAGAACGCAACTGCTTGCAAGTCTGGAAATTCTGCAGGCCGGAGATGTGAATATCGAGCAGCTAAATGGTTCCTGGGCAGGAGCCATGGGACATACGCAGTTTATTCCCACAAGTTTTCTTGCATACGGTGTGGATTTTGACAATGACGGACGCCGGGATATCTGGAATTCTATTCCAGACGCTTTGGCAACTGCCGCAAATCTTTTGCACACAAATAAGTGGCGTACCGGAAAACCCTGGGGCTATGAGGTTACAGTGCCGGTAAATGGAGCAAGTTTACAGGGAGAAACGAAGACAGTAGCTCAGTGGCAGAAGCTTGGTTTTGTCCGTCCCGGTGGAGCAGCACTGGGCTATTTAGAGGATAATGCTGTACTGAAAATGATTGGCGGGGACGATGGTCCCGGATTTTTGATGCTTCGAAACTTTTTTGTTCTTAAGCGCTATAATAATTCAGATTTTTATGCTCTTTCCGTTGCGTTGCTTGCTGACAGGCTTGCCGGTAAACCAGCCATGCAACAGCTCTGGCCCCGGCCGGCAGGTTCACTTTCCGCTACCCAGAAGTTTACTTTGCAGGAGTTATTGGCAGAAAAAGGTTTTTATTCCGGGGGCATTGATGGCCGAATCGGGCCGAACAGTAAGGAAGCAATTAAGGCATTTCAGCACAAGAGAGGATTGGCCCCGGATGGAGAACCCAGCCAGGATCTCTTGCAGGCCCTGCAGCAATAGAACCGTTTTATAAACCGGGCAGGTTGAGCCCGGTAACCATTTCCTGGACATCTGATGTCTCTCTGGTAATGGTGGAGAATAGAAAGGTTTCCAGTTGCCGGCAGTTCTCAAAATTCTCTGCGATCAGTCGATGTCGCTCAGGATCGTTATTCCCGTATCGCTCAAGAATATAGTCTTTTCGTGCTGCAATACTCACAATCTGATCGTGTCGTACCCGTTTGTCCGCATAGTAGACCAGCTCTTTTGCAAAAAAATGGCCGGAAGCATAGCGCTTGGGTGAGAATTCAAAGAGCCAGACATGTTCCCGTACCACTTCTCCCACTTCCTGGTATCCCAGTTCCACGCAAAGATCTCTGCCTTTTTTTGCATGGTGACAGTCCTGCTGCAGGCATGGGGTCTTGGCTATATCATGGAGCAGAGCTCCGGCCAGCACAAGTGATTCACTGGGCAGGGGGATATCGTCTGTGGCGGACTTTGTGAGTTCGAGAAACAATACATGGGCGACCCGGGCCACCATCAGGGTGTGGTCCCGGATATTTGACAGCATCTTCTCGTCATCCATGATCCGGAGACACTGTTGCACGGTTGGGGTGTTCACTTCGGTCTATTTACCACTCAGTTCATGGACAAATTCAACTGCAGCGATGGCTTGTTCAGGAGGAGTAAACTGATGGATGCCATGGCCAAGATTAAAAATGTGTCCGCGTACGTCTTTTGCATCATCGAGGATATCGCCAATACGTGCTTTTAATTTATCCTTAGGCAGCAAGAGGGAGAATGGATCCAGATTTCCCTGCAGGGCAACCTTGCCCACCCGCTTCGCGGCGTCGCCAATATTGATACGCCAGTCCAGCCCGAGCACATCGGCTCCGGAGGATTCGGACATTTCCAGAAGTGTTGCCCCGTTGTTGGCAAAATAAATGATTGGAACGCCGGTATCCTGAAGGGAGGCGACTATTTCCTGCACGTAGGGAAGAGCAAAGACCTTGAAATCACGGGGGGCAAGTGTTCCCGCCCAGGAATCAAAGATCTGCAGCGCCTGTGCGCCAGCTTTTGCCTGTGCCTTCAAATAGAGAATGGTGCCGTCGGTGATCTTTCTCATCATATTGTGAAAAAGTTCTGGCGCAGTGTACATCATCTTTTTGGTTTCCCAGAATACCTTAGATGATCCGCCTTCGATAAGGTAGGTGGCGCAGGTAAAAGGAGCACCTGAAAATCCAATCAGGGGGACATCCAGTTCCTTACGAAGCAGACGAATGGTTTCCATCACAAAACCGGTATGCTCGTCAGGATCCGGTACAATCAGTTTATCAAGATCGTTTTGACTTTTTATGGGATTTGGAAAGACAGGTCCCCGGCCTTCGTGGAATTCAAGGGTTGTGCCCATGGCCTCCAGAGGAATGAGGATATCTGAAAAGAGGATTGCTGCGTCCACGCCCAGTATGTCGATGGGTTGCAGGGTGACCTCCACACAGAGCTCGGGAGTTTTGCATAACTCAAGAAAGGTAACATTCCCCCGGACTTTTTGATATTCAGGGAGATAACGACCAGCCTGGCGCATTATCCAGATGGGGGTGTAATCAGTCTTTTCGCCTCGGCAGGCTTTTAGAAATGTATCGTTCATAAAAAAAGGTTTCCGTTTAGTTATGTGTTCTTGAAAACAGGTACGCAGCTCTAACCAAGCAATAACCTGTCGTTTACTTTAGGCTACCTTGCAAAATTTCCTTTTCGCCCCAATGTGGAACGAAAATGCTCATTTTTCAAGGCATCCTTTATTCTTCAAGTTTTTTCTTTTCAGCAATTTTCCTGGGGATGTAATTGCAGAAAGGCTCCTGTGCCAGATAATCTCCGGTCATGGCATAGGCGCGCGCCCTGCATCCTCCACAAACATTAACATATTCGCAGGATCCGCAGTTATCTTTATATCCTTTGAAATCACGCATCTCATGAAAGAGCTTGGAATTCTCCCAGACATCCTTAAAAGTTTGTTTCCTGAGATTTCCAGCCGCCTTGGGAAAATAACTGCAGGGCAGAACATCTCCATCCACATCAATCAGGCAGATAAGTTGTCCGGCAAGGCATCCTTTAGAACCACCTGTGGAGAATTTGAGGTTCCTGCGTTTAAAGGAACTGTTTTCTTCTTTGGCCTTCTGGCGTACTACCCGATAATAATGGGGGGCGCAAGTGGGACGGGTGAGAAGCTCATCGTCATTCTTTTCAATTTCATAATGCCATTCCAGAATTTCATCATAGATATCAATGGGGATAAGCTCTTCCATGATATCTTCCCCACGGCCTGTGGGAACGATCATAAACATATACCAGGCGGTGGCACCAAGTCCTTTGACCATTTTGTAGATTTCAGGAATCTCTTTCCGGTTGCGAACGGTAAAAGAGGAGTTGATAAGGAAGGGGATTTTGTGTTTATTGAAGAGTTTGATGGCATTCATGGTTCCATCAAATGCCCCTTCCTGATTCCTGAAATCATCATGGGTTTCTGCTTTTGCACCATCAAGACTTAATGAGACCATTTTTATATCAGCATCTTTAATCTTTTTACAGATATCTTCTGTGACCAGTGTGCCATTGGTGGCAAGGCACATACGAAGCCCTTTTGAATCGCCATATTTGGCAATATCAAAGACATCTTCGCGAAGCAGTGGCTCTCCGCCAGATAATACCATGACGGGAGAGGCGTAAGATGCGATATCATCAATGATGCGTTTGGCTTCATCAAGTGAGAAGTCAGGGTGTTCTTTCGCCTCGAGCTCAGAGGAAGATCTGCAGTGCACACATTTTAAATTGCAGCGGCGGGTGATTTCCCAGGCGATCCATTTTGGTTCGAAATCCATTTCTATCTCCGGTTATTAACAAGAAGTAATTCTGGCTACTATATTGTTTTTTGAAGGAAGATGAAAGGCAAAAAAGAAGCATTGTAGCAACTTGACAACAGAATTAGGGCTACTTATTGTTCGAGCTGATTGAAGGTAAAAAAAGAGATAAGCTGAACTGGCTAATGGCTGAAAGCTGCTTATGTATATATTATCGGAGGAAAGTGTGAGCGAAAAAAAGAGCGAAAAGGAAATGTTCGAAGATATTGAATCTACGGGAGAACCTCTTTCAGAGGTTGAGGGCGATCCGTTGGCAGAGAGCGATCCCGAAAGTGAAGTGCTGGACGAGCTTGAAGTAGCACAGGAAGAACTGGCGAAGCAGAAAGATCAGGTGTTGCGCATCGCTGCAGAGTTTGAGAATTATAAAAAACGAATGACCCGGGATAAAAATACTGCGATGAAATATGCAGGTGAACCGATTCTTCGTGAAATACTACCTGCTCTGGACAATCTTGAGCGTGCAATTGCCCAAGGTGTCGCAGAGGACGTCGGAGCAGAGCAGGCACTTTCATCCCTCCTTGAAGGGGTGCAGTTGACCTTGAAAAGTCTTGTCACAAGTCTGGAAAAATTTGAAGTAACAGCCATTGAAAGCATAGGCGAGCCATTTGATCCTGTTAATCAGGAAGCATTGACCATGGAAGCCAGTGATACTGTGCCTGTCAATCATGTTTTGAATGAATTTGAAAAAGGCTATGTATATAAGGATCGATTGTTGCGTGCAGCAAAGGTAATTGTTTCATCAGGTGCTTGACAAATGATGGATCGTGACCACTGTAGCAAGTGGTAATGTGAGTGAGAGTTAAGACGTGAAAACAGAAATATACAAGCTGGTAATATCCAGATTGTTTGGAATACGATATAAGGAGAGACTATCATGGGAAAGATAATAGGAATTGACTTAGGAACCACAAATTCATGTGTGGCAGTAATGGAAGGTGGTGATCCCACTGTTATTGCCAATGCGGAGGGAAATCGTACCACTCCTTCCATCGTTGCTTTTACTGATGGTGAGGAACGTCTGGTTGGCCAGGTGGCAAAACGTCAGGCTGTAACCAATCCGGAACGGACGCTTTATGCCATCAAACGCCTTGTCGGGCGGAATTTCAAGGACGCAGAAGTACAGAAATCTCTAGAAATGAGTCCTTTCAGCATCATTGAAGGGAAAGGTGGAAGTGCTGCCATTGAGGTTGAAGGCAAGAGCTATACACCAGCCGAAATTTCTGCCATGATTCTTGGTAAAATGAAGAAAACTGCTGAGGAGTATCTTGGTGAGGAAGTCACTGATGCTGTTGTTACTGTCCCAGCATACTTTAATGATGCCCAGCGTCAGGCAACCAAGGATGCCGGAAAAATCGCCGGTCTGAATGTTCAGCGTATTATCAACGAGCCAACTGCAGCGTCTCTGGCGTATGGTCTTGATAAGAAGGGCGAAGAAAAGATCGCCGTCTTTGATCTTGGTGGTGGAACGTTCGATGTATCCATCCTCGAAATCGGTGATGGTGTTTTTGAAGTAAAGTCCACCAACGGTGATACCTTCCTTGGTGGTGAAGATTTTGATATGCGTATCGTCAACTGGCTTGCTGATGAGTTTAAGCGGGAGCAGGGAATCGATCTTCGCGGTGACAAAATGGCGCTCCAGCGCTTGAAGGAAGAAGGGGAAAAAGCCAAGATGGAACTTTCCTCCACTCTGGAGACTGAGATTAACCTGCCCTTTATTACAGCTGACGCGTCCGGTCCCAAGCATCTTAATATTAAACTGAGTCGTGCAAAGTATGAGAGTCTGGTGGACGATCTTGTTGATCGTACCGTTGGACCTTGTAAGACAGCCCTGAAGGATGCAGGTATTTCCGCCTCTGATATTGATGAGGTTATCCTGGTTGGTGGTATGAGTCGTATGCCTAAGGTTCAGGAAAAAGTGAAAGAAATCTTTGGTAAAGAGCCCCATAAGGGTGTGAATCCTGACGAAGTTGTTGCCATTGGTGCAGCTATTCAGGGTGGTGTTCTGCAGGGTGATGTGAAGGACGTTCTGCTTCTTGATGTAACACCGCTTTCTCTTGGTATTGAAACCCTGGGTGGTGTGACCACAAAGCTTATTGATAAAAACACCACGGTTCCAACCAAAAAGAGCCAGATATTCTCAACGGCTGCTGATAACCAGCCTGCAGTTTCCATCCACGTCCTTCAGGGTGAACGTGAAATGGCGCAGGACAATAAAACAATTGGTCGTTTTGAGTTGAGTGATATTCCACCATCTCCTCGTGGAGTTCCGCAGATCGAAGTTTCTTTTGATCTTGATGCCAATGGTATTTTGAATGTTTCCGCTAAAGATATGGGAACAAATAAAGAGCAGTCCATTGTTATCACTGCATCTTCAGGTTTGTCGGAAGACGAGATCGAAAAGATGAAGCAGGATGCAGAGGAGCATGCTGAGGAAGATAAGAAACGTAAGGCCTTAGTTGATGCCCGCAATAATGCTGATGGCCTTGTACATGCCTCTGAAAAATCACTGAAAGATCTTGGTGATAAAGTGGATGACGAGACCAAGAATAATGTGGAAAAAGAAATTGAAAATGTCAAAAAAGCAATAGAGGGCGAAGATACGGACGCAATTAATGCGGCCATTGAAGAGCTGACCAAGGCTTCTCACAAGCTTGCTGAGATGATGTATTCTCAGGCTTCCCAGGAAGGTGAACCCGGTGCGGATGCGGCGGGAAGTGCTGAGCCCGAGCAACAGGATGATGATGTTGTTGATGCCGATTTTGAAGAAGTGAAGGATGACGATAAAAAGTAATCCAGTATCAAGATGAGTATGCAGACGAGAGTCTGATGCAGAATCAGAAAAGGGGGAATTCGATGAACTTCGAATTCCCCCTTTTTTTTCGTCCTGACCTGGAGTAACATCACTGCTTTGCAGTAAACACCACTAACTAAACACTGATCTGTTTGTAAAAATTTAAAAAATTCTTTTCTTATTATGAAAATATTATCAGGCATTCAACCCTCTGGAAAGCTCCATATCGGCAACTATTTTGGTATGATGAAAACCATGATTTCCAACATGGAAAAATCTGATCTCTACGTGTTTATCGTAGATCTCCATGCTTTGACATCTGTCCACGACAGGGGGAGACTTGCAACGGGAACCCTGGAGGCAGCGGCTGATTTTCTGGCCCTTGGCCTTGATCCTGAAAAATGTACATTCTGGGTGCAATCAGACGTCCCAGAGGTATGTGAGCTTGCCTGGATACTCTCGACCCTCACTCCCATGGGATTGATGGAGCGTTGTCATTCCTATAAAGACAAGGTGGCAAAAGGCATCGATGCCAGTCATGGTCTTTTTTCCTATCCGGTACTTATGGCTGCGGATATCTTGTTGTATCAGGCGGATCGGGTACCTGTGGGCAAAGATCAAAAACAGCACCTTGAAGTGGCAAGGGATATTTCCCAGAAATTTAATAAAACCTTTGGTGAAACCTTTGTGGTTCCGGAACCGGCAATCAGTGAAGTTACCGCCACTGTTCCCGGGCTTGACGGGCAGAAGATGTCAAAATCCTATGGCAATACCATTCCCATCTTTCTTGAAGGAAAGCAGCTGAAGAAAAAGGTGATGGCCATAGCAACCGATGCCACTCCGGTCGAGGATCCCAAGGATCCCGATGCGTGCAATCTCTACGCGATGATGAAACTCTTTGCCAGCACCGAACGGCTGCAGGAAATTCGTGACCTGTATGTAAATGGCGGGGCAGCGTACGGGTATCTTAAGCTGGAACTGCTTGAACTGATCAGCGACTATTATGCCGATGCACGGAAGAAAAAGGAAGAACTCCTCTCAGACCCTGAAATGTTACGTACTATTTTGGCCAGCGGCGCTGTGAAGGCAAGAGAAAAAGCCACCGTCACCCTTGATCTGGTGCGGGAACGAGTCGGGCTGAAGTACTAGGGAGTGATATGAAATCTGATATGTTGATTGAGACAATTATTGCATCTCTTGAGGTGCTTCCCGTTACAATCCTCTGGTTGCCCGTTTTGAGCTTGAGACCATAAAAATTCTTCAGGACAAATAGAGCAGACTATTGCAGGGGTGTTTTTTGAGCTGACAGCTTACTGAATGGCCGAGGCA
This sequence comes from Desulfocapsa sp., assembly GCA_029935315.1. GTDB lineage: Bacteria > Desulfobacterota > Desulfobulbia > Desulfobulbales > Desulfocapsaceae > Desulfocapsa. The sequence continues at coordinate 36,716 of JAOZKN010000010.1, forward strand.
AACTCCTCTGAAACAGCCTGGATGGGAATGGCAAAACCGATACCTTCCGTGTTGGCAAGAATGGAGGTGTTAATTCCATGAACAAAACCCTTCTCATCAATGAGTGGTCCCCCGCTGTTGCCGGGATTGATGGCAGCATCTGTCTGTAACAGGGTGTGTCCATCACGTTCTGTTTTCCTGTATCCGGAAAAAATACCCGCAGTGACGGTGTGTCGAAGGCCGACGGGGCTGCCGATGGTGTAGACCTTGTCTCCCTGATGCAGGGATCTGACAGCCATGGGAAGCTTTGGGTGGTCTGTCGCGGTAAATAAAGAGAGAAGAGCCAGGTCATAATTGTTGCTGGTGAGCAGAAAGTTGGCGTAGTATTCGCTTCCGTCGGAGAGGATTATTTTAATATCCGAGGAATGTATCGGCTGGGATATACGATCCAGTTTTTCTTCAATACCCTTTAATTTTACCAGAGCTTTTCCCAGTTCATTTTCCTTACGTTCCAGGATCATGGCCAGCTGGCTTTTGGAGGGGCTTTCCGGAAGTGTGTGGAACTTTTTCCTGTAGCTTCTGAGTTTTTCCTCTTCCAGGTCGGCAAATCTCCTTGCCTTGGCATAATCTTCTTGTGCATCTCTGACTGTTTTGACATCGATTTCAATGACATGACGATTGGTAACGATCCATTCGTCATCAATAAAAAAACCGGAACCACTGCCAAAAGGTGTCTCTATGGAGACGGTGGCTTGTGTCGCCTGTTCGATGGCATTCCCGCGAATGGGCGTGTGGAGGACGGTGCTACGTGAAGTGGGCTGGCTTGATGTTGCCGGGGGAGTATCCACTGGAACAGATTGCTGATCGCCTTGTGCTGCCAGATCTTGCAGTTGCTGACTGTCCGGTGTGCTGCTGGTGTAAAAATATGTTGCTGTAATGGCTGTCAGGATAAGGAAAAGTACCGAAGAGAGTTGGAACCCTGATCTGCGATGTTTTATGTCCTCTTGTTTTTCTGCAGCGTTCTTTTTTCGTTCTTGCGCTATATTATATCTGGCAAACAAAAGCCCGCAGGCCTCACATTCCACTGTGGAGAGTTGGGTGTGAGTACATTTAGGGCAACGCATAAGATGTCTCTCCAGTTACAATAGAAAAGGGAGGCCAAGTCCCGATAAACCTGTAAGGATACCGGGACTCAGAACCTTTGTACCTGTGCTGCAGGTGTGGCCCGTCCTAGAAATCAATTAACTCCACATCGAATACCATGGTGGCATTTGGTGGAATAGGGCCACGTCCGGATGGACCGTAGCCAAGGTTTGCAGGAATAATTAAAACCCGTTTCTCTCCCTTCTTCATGGAGAGTAATGCTTCATCCCAACCTTTGATCACCCGGCCCTGACCAACAGGAAAATCGATTGGTGTTCCACGATCAACAGAAGAATCAAATTTGGTGCCATCCAGAAGTTTTCCGGTGTAATGTACTTTTACCATATCGCCAGCTTTTGGTGTGTCACCTGTGCCTTCAGCCTCAACAACATATTTCAGACCGGAGTCTGTGGTGATGGCATCGGGCCACTGTCCCTTGATCTGTTCCATTGCCTCTTCCATGGCGGCGAGCTCTTTTTCTTTGGCACGATCTTCCTGGCCGGCGATGAGTGCATCAAATGCTGCCTGGTCACTTTTGAAGGCCTTTGCTGCAGCACCCACACGGATGATTTCAACTGTTTTAATGGCATCGTCTTTGGCTATTTTGTTGACCACGTCCATTCCTTCAACAACATGTCCCCAGACAGTATGCTTGCCATCAAGGTGTGCTGTGGCATTGTGAGTGATGAAAAACTGACTGCCATTAGTGCCCGGTCCCGCATTTGCCATGGAAAGAATGCCCGCACTGTTGTGTTTAAGGCTTGGGTCAATTTCGTCCGGGAAGGTGTATCCCGGGCCGCCGGTACCGGTTCCAAGGGGGCAACCGCCCTGGACCATAAAGTTTGCAATGACCCGGTGAAAGGTCAGGCCGTCATAAAAGCGGACGCCTTCTTTGCCTGCTCCGCCGCCAAGTTGCTTGGTGCCTTCGGCAAGACCGACAAAGTTTGCCACGGTGATGGGTGTTTTTTCAAATTCAAGTTTACAGACGATGTCGCCTTTGCTGGTGACGAATTTAGCGTACAGGCCGTCTGTCAGTTTTGTTTCTGCCATTAGTGGTTCTCCAAATGTATTTAAAAGTAGAAAAGTTGCTACAACGAATGAGAGTAGTATCTTATGCATGATTGTTCCTTATGGAAAGGGGGAATCTTAAAAAAAACGACGAGCCTACTTCATAGCAAATCGGAAGGTGGAACAAAAGGAAAATGGACATATGAAGGTCTATTCTTCCGGTTTTGTCAATTTTGGCCCGATATCAGTTGACGCAAGTCCCTTTCTTGAGTTTAATATTCAAGTTTTTGTCTGCTTGTTTGCAGTTTGTTTTGTGCGATTGAATTAACTATCCAGAAGTGAGTAAACAGGAAAATATATGAAAGCAATAATTGCGCTGGAAGATGGAACCACCTTTGAGGGACGTTCATTTACCGGATCCGGTGAGGCTGTTGGCGAAATCGTCTTTAATACCTCCATGAGCGGATATCAGGAAATTCTGACCGATCCCTCCTATACCGGTCAGATTGTTACCATGACCTATCCTTTGATTGGAAATTACGGTGTCAACCAAGAGGATATGGAGTCAGGCTCTGTTCATCCCAGGGCATTTCTGATGAAGGAATATAACGCCTATCCTTCAAATTACCGATCAGAGCAAACACTGGCAGAATTCCTGCAAGACTATGGTGTGTTGGGTGTGGAAGGCTTTGATACGCGTGCACTGGTAAGGCATATCCGGACCAAAGGTGCCATGAAAGGTGTTATTTCAACCACTGATCTCGATCCGGCTTCCCTTGTGGAGAAAGCTCGCGCATGGACGGGGTTAGTGGGAGAGGATATGGTCAGTAGGGTGAGCTGTAAAGAACCGTATGGCTGGGCTGACAATAAAGTAGTCCCGGGCACAAATTTTTCCACTGTCGAGTCCGGGATGGATAATCCTCTCAAGATAGTGGCCTTTGACTTTGGTATTAAATTTAATCAATCTCGTATTTTTACCGAAAAAGGGTGTCAGGTACAGGTGGTTCCAGCATCCACCGACGCAGAAACTGTACTTGCCATGAACCCTGATGGAATTTTTCTTTCAAATGGTCCCGGAGATCCTGAAGGTGTTCCCGGGGTGGTTGAAACAATCCGGGCATTACTTGGTAAAAAACCTATGTTTGGTATTTGTCTGGGGCATCAGATCATGGGCCTTGCTTACGGTGGAAAAACATTTAAACTGAAGTTTGGTCATCGCGGCGGGAATCAGCCGGTGAAAGATCTCAGCACTGGAAAAGTCGAAATTACCTCTCAAAATCATGGTTTTTGTGTGGATATGGAAAGTTTAAATCCTGATGACGTTGAGCTTACCCATATCAATCTCAATGATAACTCTGTGGAAGGTATGCGTCATAAAAAATACCCGGCATTTTCTGTCCAGTATCATCCGGAACATGCGCCGGGTCCCCATGATGCCATGTATTTATTTGATCGTTTTATTGATATGATGCGCGCATAGTCAGCTTTGTACATAACCAAATCCTGAATACAACTAAAAAAACTCCCATGCCAAAACGAACAGACATAAAAAAGATCCTCATCATCGGTTCCGGTCCCATTATCATTTCCCAGGCCTGTGAATTTGATTATTCAGGTGCTCAGGCGGTCAAAGCCTTAAAGGAAGAGGGCTACGAGGTTGTACTCATCAACTCCAACCCGGCCACTATCATGACCGATCCGGAGCTTGCCGATCACACCTATATCGAACCAATCACTCCTGAAATGGTGACCAAGGTTATTGAAAAGGAACGGCCCGATGCTCTGTTGCCAACCCTTGGTGGCCAGACAGCATTGAACACTGCAATCAAAATCGCTGAGGC
>JAOZKN010000011.1:0-22827 GCA_029935315.1 Desulfocapsa sp.
CTTCATAAAACCTTGGTGATTTCTAAGGGACTTTAGTTTTTGTAACATATTCCATGTTGTTGTAATTTACTAAACAGAAGAAAAGTATCCTGATATTGCCAATAGATAGCGACCTGAAATAACATTACACGCACCATGGGCCAGTTCACTTCCTCTCTCCCTTGTAAATATTGCCTTACAAACACCTCTATCAACGAGTAGTCCACTATACTCAGAAGGAGATAAATTCCATAAAGAAAATTGATTACCACTGAACATCAGCTTCATTATCTGGCGGCTTCTTGGAACCGCCGTGTTACCAGATAAATCAGAAAAATGGTGCCTACTGGTAGCTGAGCTTTGGGTGGTAACCAAGTAAAGAAATGCACCCATGCAGGAAACAGATCTCTTAGTCTTTTTCCAGAGTTTACGCTCCTGACAAGTTTATTGCCATCTTTAGAAAAAAAAGGTACGTTACTTTAGAGATTTAATTTAAAAATAAGATGAGGCTAAGTGAATATTTTTTTGGTCAAAATTGGCTACTGCTGTAGCGTATAATGAACAGATACAATATTCAGCCACCTATCCAATCCATGATTAAAAAGCCTGCCAGACTTGACAAACTCTTCTTCCATATTCCAACTGTTTTTTTATCTCTGGTTCTTGAGTTCATGCTAGTGCCCCTCAAGCAGTTCCCTTACCCACAGCTTCAAGGTATAATTCTGGATGCAACAAGACTGGACAAACGGTTTTCAGCGAAGACACTCACTGAACTGGCTGAAAAATACAACTGATCCATCGCTGTGTGTCCCATAATACGATGGATGTCGAGCAGGCCTGAAATCCAATGGCGATTGTTTCAAATAAACATCATTTAATAAAGGAAAAAAATGACCAAAGATGAATTAGTAAAGGAAGTAGCTCATATTTTAGAAATCTCCGAGGAAGAAATCAGGGAGGAAGACACCAATCTCTCAGAAATATGGGATTCCATGGGGCAAATCTCAATTTTAGTGATGCTCAACGAGAAATTTAAAATTTCATTAACCATGGACGAGTTAGTTTCTTTACGGACTATGAAAGATATTTTTGAACTAGTGTCGGCAAAAGGGCCTGGTTTTGAATAGTGGTGAAAGAACAGAGGGGAAATTACTTTCTTTTCAAATAGCAGATATTGCTTATTCACTTCCCGAAAAGATTCTATCCAATGAAGAGTTAGCTAAAAGATATGAAGGGTGGAGTGCGGATAAAATATTTGCAAAAACAGGGATTAAGACGAGACATGTCCTTTCAGAGAATGAGTACATTTCTGATGTAGCCCTAAGCGCGGTTAATACACTAAAAAAACAAAGCAATTTGGATTTGAATCAGGTGGATGCACTAATCCTTTGTACCCAGACGCCAGATTATGCTTTACCCGGAACCTCATCTCTTCTACACAAGCGACTTAACTTGTCTTCCCATTGTCTCACGTTTGATTTTAATCACGGGTGTACTGGTTTTATTTATGGTCTTTCAATTGCCGGCAGCATGATTCACTCAGGTCTTATTGAAAATGCTATCGCTATTTTTGCTGAAAGTTATTCTCGCTGGTGTCATCCACTAGACAAGAGTGTTAGCACGATTTTTGGCGATGGAGCAGCAGCAGTCTATTTAACAAAAACAGTGCGGGAAAAGGGAGTCGGCCCATTTCTTTTTGGAACAGACGGGGAAGGGTTTATGAATTTGACAGTTCCTCAAAGTGGTGCCCATTTGAAGATATCAAATGGGAAAGGGATTGAAGAAGAAAAAGATACAAGTGGAAATATAAGAACCCCCTTAAACTTGCTTATGAATGGGCCGGAGTTATTTCGTTTTGCTATTTCTACTGTCCCTGATGCAATTACAGACTTATTAAAAAAAGCATCACTACAATTAGAAGATATTGATAAGTTTGTATTTCATCAAGCGAATAAATTTATGCTGGAAAATTTGAGAAAAATTTCTGGGATCCCTTTAGAGAAAATGATCTATGGCATTGAAGATACTGGAAATACTGTCTCCGCTTCTATCCCGATAGCTATGAAGAAAGCAATCGATGAAAAAAAAATCATCCCCGGGGACAAGGTGATGCTGATTGGCTTTGGTGTGGGATATTCCTGGGGAGGGACAATAGTAACCTGGAGTCCCGAGGGAGGATGATATGAAATCATTCCCTTGGTTATTGCTGGAGGCTATTCATTGGGATACGGACCATTATGGATTTAGTGCATGAGAAAAATAGGGTTAAGGTATTAGATACAACAGAATATGGCCGTTTAGCCATATTCCTGGAAGAACAAAGCAAGGGATTAGTCAGTAGGGATTTTTGGCAAGAAAGATTTCATTTGTGGTGGGAATCTAACCCTTCTATGGAAAAGGGCATCTCCAGGGGATGGGTACTTTACCATGGGGATGAAATTGTAGGTTATCTGGGAAATATCCCAATAAAATATAGCATTTGTGGAAAAGAAAATCTTGCCTGCTCCGCATGTAGCTGGTACGTGTTACCCACTTTCAGGAATAAAAGTATTGAAGTATTAATCCCTTTTCTTAAGCAAGACAGACTTCTTCTGAACACAACGCCAATTGCTGCTGTAATAAAAATTTTGGATAATTTTAATTTTAAAAGATATACACCTCAGTGGATTCAAAAGGATGCCATTTATCCTCTATCAATTACTCAATTCAGCAATTATTCTTTAGGAAAAGTTCAAAAGAAATTGAGTAAAGGGTATATTTTCTATAAGCCATTATTTTATGGAGTAGTTTGTCTTTTTAAATTTTACCAAAATTCGTTACGCAATTTCACAAAATTATTTAACACTAAAAAATACAGTTGCCTGGAAATCCAAGAATTTGGCAATGAATATGACACGTTATACGAACAGTTCAAGGACAGATATCGTTTAACTGCTAACAGGAGTGCCTTGCATTTGAACTGGTTCTTTTTCGGATCTAAGCAATTGAAAGAAACACGTAAAGTTCTGGAAGTCAGAGACAAAGAAAGAATCCTTGGATACGTAGCATTCAAAAAGGTAAAAGAAGAACTTGCGGGGAATAGTTTTTTCTATTTTGAAATGATTGACAGCATGTTCATTGAAGAAAACATGCCTATGTACTTTCTTCTTTTGCAAAGGATTAGAGGCTTAGCTGAACAGGACAGGGATGAAATTGCTTTCCTTAAAATGAATCCATTTACAAAAAAATTTAGAAAAGCTATAAATTTGTCCGGATTCCTTTGGAAAAAAGGAAATTCCAACTTCCTCTTAAGAAACTCTTTGAGTTTTTCTCCGGAGATCCCCACGGAAGATACATTATTTTATGCGACAGCTTTAGATGGAGACAGGTGTTTTTTCCCATAAATGTAATATGAACCCACTCATTAAGAAAATTTTCAGACCTCCGGTCAGCTATCTATTAGGAAACCTTTATGGGTATTTAGCCACGACGTTGTTAAACAAGTCTTTAACAATTTTTGTTTATCATGATATTAATGACAATCCCAGTGAATTTAGCAGGAATTATGATTTAAATGTCAATTTAGAGGTTTTTACAAAGCAAATAGCCTTCATTAATAAGGAATTTAACATAATCAATGTAGATCATTTATTGAAAAATGAAATTCCACCCCGTGCAGCAATGATCACCTTTGATGACGGATTATTAAGTTATTTTGAAAATGCTGTTCCTATACTGGAAAGCCAAAAGGTTCCGTCTATTATTTTTTTAAATATGGCGGCAATTCAGGGAGACATCTTTTTCTCAGGGCTGATCACGTATTTGTGTGAAAAACACAATGATTTTCAAAAATATATCATCAATGCAAACAAGCCTATTGCCCCAGGTAAACCTTTGTTTTTGTATTGTAAAAAAGACTTGGTGGAAAAGTATTTAAAAGAACATAATCTCTCTCTTAAGCATGAAGTTAAAACTTTTGTAGGTGAATTTGCGACAGAATCCGATTTAGAGAAAGCAGCAATAAATCCGTATGTTTTTTATGGGAATCATTTGTTTAATCATGAAGTTCCTGTTCTTATGTCAGACGAAGAATTAATTGCATCCTACAAGAAGAATCAAAAATTTTTAGATAGATATCCGAACGGGAGGAATATTTTTTCTTTTCCTTTTGGTCAGCCGGACTCCTGTTTTAGCTTTCCGCAAGTGGATTTATTAAAGAGGGAAGGGGTTCAAAGGATATTCTACTCATCTGGAAAAATTAATACAAAGACTTCAAGTGTTTTATTAGACCGCCTCCCTTTAAACAATTTCCATGAAAAAAGTCATCAGTTATGGTTTGGCATATTTCGTAAGATTTTTTAATACTCTACAACCACTTATTCGCCCCTTTGCAGAGAACACCTTCAGAAGTGATACAATTGGCCTGGCAATCCCCCAAACCCTACCACACACCGATTTAAGGAGTTTTACTATGCAGTTTCAGATAATGCTCACGCAATGTAAACGGATTGTCCTCCGCTGCCAGAGAAAGTTGCATCAAATGCTGGCAATTTCATACAAGCTACCGATTCGCAAAAACATTATCAATAGATATATAGACTCTCACACTGTTAGGAAATTGCAGATTGGTGCAGGTGCTACTGTTCTCAAAGGATGGCTCAGTACAGATATTGATGTTCGAAACTCTCATGTCATATATGTAAATGTAAAAAAGAAATTCCCCTTTGCAACAAATGTTTTTGATTATATTTATAGCGAACACATGATTGAACATATTTCAAGAACGGACGGTTTGACAATGCTGCAGGAATGTCACCGCACATTGAAACCTGGTGGCATAATTAGAATAGCAACTCCCGACCTGGCAGTCCTTCTGAGATTGTACCAGAACAAAAAGGATTCGTCCTCGAAGGAATATATCCAGTGGATAACAGACCAGTTTCTACCTGAAGTCGAAGAATATAAGGCTTCGATAGTGATAAACAATGCGTTTCGAAACTGGGGACATCAATTTCTATATGATGGCGATTTACTTGAAAAGGCACTGCAAGATGCTGGCTTTAGCAATATCAAGAGGTGTGCTTTTGGAGAATCAGAGCACACCCCGCTCATGGGTATTGAATCTCACAGCAAAAATGTTGCTCAGGATACCATGGTTATTTTTGAAACCATGGTTTACGAAGCTAGACGCCTGAAATAATCACTGCACCGACGTTTTGTACTAATCAGTGTTACATACCCGGAACAATGCCCCGATAGAGAAAAACCAGGTTGACCATAGCAAACAACACCGGCCCTGACCACACCAGACGAGGAAGCTCTTTCCATACAATTCTATCTGTCTGTGAAAGAATGAGAAACATTAAAATAAAAATAAAACCAGAAAAATATCTTTCCAGTACCACCTGATTAGCAGTATTGGCAGCAACAAAACTCAGGGTTGGGAAAAGGACAATTATACGGAATTCTTTTTTTAACAAAAGAACCCAGCTAAAAAGTGCCGCTCCCCCTAACGAGGAAGTAATGACAATCAGTGTCGAGGTATGACCTATTGTTGGTGCAAATCGAACTAAATTCCAAAAGCCAGAAAACCTCCCTGCATCATAATTGTAGGTTGTCTCCGGGATAACAGCAGCAAAGAAACCGAGACAAAAACCTGCCACTGCACATTGGTAGACATCTCTTCTATCGATTTTATTTAAAGCGGCTATCACGATTGGAGTATAAAAACTACTGTACACAAAAAAAACAGATAGAAAAAACGAGGGAACACAATAACTCATATGGCTGATGTGATGGGACTGTAACGATGGAGGAACCAGTCCCCCCCACAAACGAACAAAATACCACAAAACAAAAAAAGCCGGTACAGTGACTAGGAATGAGAGACAAAAAAAGACTACATTTTTTTTTATCCATCCCCCATGGAAAAGTGGCAGTGACAATCCAGCAGCCCATAGAACTGTAGCCAGCCAGAGATTTAACTGTCGCACAGTAACAGCCATAAATACAACCACACCTGCAAAGAATAAATACTTCCCATTGAGAGGCATAGTAGTGGACAGGACAAACAATCCCCATACCGTGAGCCATGCCAGATTATCCGGAACTACCCACACCCCATCGGGCAAAAAGTAGAGGGAAAAAATCATGGGGAGCAGCAGCAGCAATGTTCTTGCCGTCCCGGCATTTCTGTGCAGGTAAGCGGCCATGCTGCCAATCAATCCAGCAGTAATAAGCGAAGATACCAATTTTAAAAAAATAATATTTCCACTGAAAAACTTTGCTATTATCGCAATGATAACATGATAGCCTGGGGTGGACGCAACAGAGTAATCAGAGAAATCAAACTGCTCAGTAAAACTCCATATAGCAGGTAAATGGAAAAACTCACTGTCTGCAAATGCCCTCCCGACATTGTAATCCAGAAGAATAAGGGGCAACGTGAGCAGATAAAAGAGAAGCACACTCAAAATAATAGTTTGACTTTTGCTAGTTATCATCAGTACTTTCCGGTTTAAAACTTGCAATAAAATGAGAACGGATTCAAAGTGTGCTCCAGTCCGTAAGATTTTTCGCGATGCAGCAGCAGAGCATGTACCTCTTTTGCAAGAAATGCAGAAGGAGTAGCCTATCTACGTTGAGGATTATATAATCACAGATTATGTTTCTCTAATTATTCACATTGCGCTTCAGAATACGAAGTTATTATTGAATGTGCCCTAAGGAGTGGAGGAGGAAGTCTTCTTCCAAAGGCTAAAAGAATCTTCTTGCCATACAACGTGAAAGGTTTTAGCTAGTTTTTTCACATCCTTACTGTCAACCTCCCAGCCTAAAACATATTGAATCGATGGATAATAAGACCAGTCAATAGTTTCTGGTTGATTTTGTATTTGATCCAAAGATGGGAATTGAGGGACTGTATTTTTAAAACCTATAAAAAAATAATCATAAGCTGCTTCATAGTTGCCGATATCCACCCCCCCCTTTATTCTAGCATAGTTCGATACGGCATGTAGCAAGACATCGACACGAGGATAGCGAACACCCAAACTTTTTTTATGGTAGTGCATCATATATGCGCCTTTAGGTAAATCAACATCCAATCCGCTCAGATATTTTTCGACTTTTTGGCTCTGTTGATAAAGAACTGCTGTGTTAAAAGCAAAAAGAAAGCAAACTGAACCTATAAGAATTTTCTTACCAACTTGTTTCCCCAAAAAGGTTTCAGGCATTTGAAACAACGGCAGCATAATTAACAGAACAATCCAGGGAAATCGAGCATTAAAAAAAGCTCCGCCCCCAAACTTAGAAGGTAAAAACAGATATATTAGGATAAGCATTGCTACCAGCAAAAAAAGAACTTTCTCTGCATCAGGAAGCTTCCTATCTTTTTTGATGAAACAATAGCTTCTGAGAACGGATTTGTAAGAAAAAAACAAATATAAAAACATGACGAGTGAAACCGGAATAATTTGCCATAAAGAACGAGTAAGCGTTGAAAACGTAGAAAAAGAAAAAAGGTCTGCAAACAAACGGACATACCGAAAAGCATTAAACAGATAAGAAAGATCTGGAAAGATGCTGCTTGTACTATGTATTTGGTAATAAACTAAGTTCATAATTATTGGTGAGATTATGACAAAGAGTTTTGCTAGTTCAATAATTTTTTTTTCAAAAGCAATTGACCGCATCACTGCTATTGCGACGAGGGATATCAGAAACAGAATAAATGGGATCAAATGACAATAAAATAAAATGAATCCTGCTATATTAAAAAAAATGAATTTACAAACATTAGAACTGTTCTGTATTTTCCAGCTGAAGGAGAAAGCAACCAGCAACAAAGGGACAGCTATGACAAAACTATAGAACCCCATCAACAAATTAAAGTTAAATATTACCGGAAAAACAAAATACATGAACGGAAGAGATTTCTTATTAAAAGTTCTCAAAAACAAAGGGACACTGCCCCCCAGAAGAACAATATAAAATGAAACAAAAAGCTTTTCCACAGCAATTGGAGAAAAGAAATGCAACATCGAATAAGCAAAAAGATTAAATCCAAGATTCGGAACAGCACTGAGCATGTAGGTATAATAACTTCCCCATTCAGTGCCACCGTTCAGGAGATCTTTAAGAATGACGAGATTATATATATGGCTGGGTCCATCTTGGGTGGGAAAATAGGGTAATATCCAGACTATTCCAATATGACAACTTAAAAGAAACCAATAAAATTTATCGGGGGTTAATTCGGATAAATCTATTTGATTTTTGATATATTTCATACAATCTTTTCCGGCTGGGAATTTGCAATCTGACAAAAATCAGAAACTTAAAGTATAGTATACAGCAACACCCGTAGCACACCTTATTGTGTCAGGAAAATTACCGTATGGTACATCTCACTAAAGGGTACTTGGCCTCACGACGTGCCATTATTTTCAGCTTTAAAAATTTACAACCTCTTGAGCCATAAAATGGTCGTTACATTGTTTTTATATTGTTACTGGTTCCCTCAAGGAGACAGATGCTAATATGATAATCGTAAAAAAACAAAATTCCTTCTTTGTGTATCTCTAGTGACGAAGGAGAGGTATCTCCGACGGGGTTCAAACAAACAGGCTGAAATGACTGGTGACAATATCCAGCTTTTAACAACTAACAAAATGACGACGAAATATTAATTCCAGAAAAATTCTTATAAAAGCAAATTGCTGGTTCTTCTAATTAAGGAAATCACATGTCTACTTTTTTGCAATATGCAGCCCAGAGCCAGCAGTATCCGGTTCTTTCTCCCCTCACAGTTCTTCAATTCATATATTCCTGAAATCCAAGCTACAGAGACAACTCCAGTAAAGAAGAGTGAATTGTAACAGCCTCCTCGACAAGTGCCTCACTCAAGTTTTCGGTTTCCACCTCCCTTTCTCGTGGAGAATGAATTGTCTTTGCAACCGCGAGAACCCCATCCATATTTTCACATCCAACGGCCTGTGCCAGACGTTTCAGGATTATTGCTGGATGTACACACAACTCTTCATAATTAATGAATATGATATCACCTTTTTCCCCAAGCAAATGTTTGTATGTCGCAACCCAGTACTCTAGCCAAAACGAAAGGTCTTTGGCATTCGATGGCGGTTGCCGCTCAAGCCAACCATCAAAATCAACTGGACAAAGATTTTCACCGAAGTCAAAATGACCAATATCCCGCATATAATCTCGTGCAAATGGATCCTCACCATGAATCTTCAAGAAATTACGATGCTGTAGTAAGAGGGAAGTCACATGCTGTAGGGGATGCCTGAACGGTACGACAATGACCGAGTCAGGGAACATTTTACGCAACAATTGAACCCTGGCAATATTCAAATTATTTTTTGATATATATCGATTTTCGGACATTCCTGCCTTACGGCGCAACAGAATAATTTTTTTCATATGACTTTGAAAAAATTCTTCAAATTCGTCGTCTTCAATGTCCCGCCAGAGAACGATACGATCATTTCGATAATGGTCCCGGTGAAATGCTTGCCACACCACCTCTTCTAGTGCTTCAGGGCTGTCGAAATCGATCAACATACCGTCACCATGGGCTCGTTCCTTCAGGGTACCCCTCTGTTGAAAAATTTTTGAAAAGCGATTCCACAGACAAGGAATCAGAATAAAGGGCATATCACGGTACGAATGGGATGAGAACTCTTCTAATCCTGAAAAACACTCGAGCAGCAGAGTAGTCCCAGCGCGGGGAAGGGCTGTTATGAAAACCGGACGCTTGACCGAACATGTCTTAAGCTCTTTGGCAAACAATCTGTCCTCAAGATCTGCCAGCGCAATCTGTGAACCATATGTGCTAAAGGCCAATTTATGCAGACTACGTTCCCAGAATGAATAATCAGATTGCTCTGCGGAAGGCTTTGCAAAGGGATTCCACAGAACAATCATGGTCAAGACACTACTAATAATTATAAACAACGGTGAAAGAGCAGTCTCCAGCACCAACTCCAAAGAGAGTAACCCTCCCTGATCACATACCCATAAGAATCCTATGGGAAGGAACACTGCTGCTGCTCCGCTACAGGAAAGATACAGAAACAACCCTAACAGACGCTTAGCATCATTTTGTAAAATCGTTTCTTTGGCTTCATCTCTCAGGTCAGAATTCTTTACAACACCTAATGATTGACGGGCGATAGTAACAACATCATGGCTCTTTTCGATCATCCCAGACAGTCGCATCAGAATAATAAAGCAGAGAACAATAAATGTTGCTCCTATCCAGGATATCACTCTGCTTCCCTATTTTGTGTATTTTTCTTTTTTTTCAGAAATCGCTTAATTGGGTACCAGAGGAAACCAAAAATAGCCACAATTACGGCTGCAATAACAGCCAGAAATGCGCCAATTGCTGACAAACCAGCTCCTGGCCCGATGTACGCAAATGCTGGCTGAGGTATAAAAACCATAAACAGAAAAAAGGCACACACTTTCCATAAAAAGCACTTTACTTTTGACATTTTTTTCCTTTGTATACAAAAAGACATAGCAATAAGCCAAACCTTCTTAGTTGTACGTATTAGATATATAATAGAAATTCAAGAATCAATTAATCCAACGAATCAGTTGAAAAATTCTTGGATTCGTTGCTTCTAAAAACACTATCGTAAGCAGGGGAAAGACGCTGCACCTCTTCAACCAGACCAAGCATTCCATCTCCAACGTAATTTTTATATTGCCATACCACATCACCCTGTTGATTTATCTCAAATGCTCTCCCTTTTCTGGCTTCAGTAATCAAAAGATTGCCGTTTGGCAACCACTGATGTTTCCCCATAATATCTGTATAGAACGGTGTCTTTTCATTACCCTCAAAAAAAGTTTCTACTGTCCGTTCTCTCACCGATACAATCGCGATACGGCTCTGTTGGCCATGCTGCTCGGGAGCGATGTTGTTATTATCAAAAACGGAAAAACGATTCCCATCAATAAAGTCAGGATCATGCTGCCGCACAAACCAACCAGTACAGATAAATTTGATTTTACCACTCTGTCTGTTAAAAACGAATACAGTATTAATGTTTCGGAGTGAAACCATAATATCACCTTGAGAGAAAAAATCTTCTTCCATGGTTTCCGGGAAAGGTTCAACATCGTTGAGGTGAAGTATATCACCATCTACTTCTGTCGATTGATTATGAAGGCTCCCAAGATAAAGCAAGCCTTTGTATCCATTATCAGCCAGTAGCTTTGCCACCGACCACTCTTCAAGGATGATTCCATCTGGACTAACCTCCAAAATCATATGCTCCTGAAAAGGTCTCTTGCGATGGGGAAAAAGATCGGTCTCTTCTTCAATTTTCCTTTGCCCTGAAACCCACAGATTACCGTCATCATGCAAAGAGACTGAATGATGGGTACGATACGGTAGACGCCAGACAACCTTCCCGTTACGGTCAAGGCGTACTAAACCGAGATGCTCAAAGTTAAATACCAGGTCACCATTATTTATTACCACCGCACCATGGATATGTGTACCGGGTTTTGTTTTCGGTAATTTATTTTCAGGTATATGCTGTGCATCAGGCCATATATCAAACCAGTTGATATCCCAATGGTGAATTGGATGATTCGCCATATCCACGATATCAGCCGACAAATCTCTGTTTGCAGCAACCCTTGTTACAAGATTAAGTCCCTCGAATGATTGTTTGTTGTCGGGAATAATGACAGTTTCCCCTTCAGGTTCCCGAACATAATACCATATCTGCTCTTGCAGAAACGTTGTATAAACAGATTGAACTGCTGTCACTGCTTGTACCAACAAAGCATATGGAAACAAACGAAGTTTCCCAACACACACTCCGTAAACAAAAAAAATGGCTAGTATTGAGGCAATAAACAGAGCACGTGCCACTCGATCCATGGTACCTTTCCTAGACATTATATCTCAAGTCCCAAACTAACAGAACATGTCGAATTAAAAGAACAAATGACCAGATAGAATAAGGACGACCACAGGTGCATTATCATTTTGTTAATCATAAACTCTCCACACAAGAGGGGGCACTAAACTAAGCGGTAACAACCTCAATGAAGTAAAGGCTGACATGATGTGCGACAATACACTGAAGTATCTTTGCTTAGCACATACTACAATCTAAAAAAAACAAACATTTATCATAACAGTACGGGGTTTAGAAAACAACCCCTTGCGCCACCGTAGTAACTGATATCACTGAAATGAGCACACGCAAATAATCAATATGGTTATTTCTCAGTTTGAAAATGCCAAACCAAGCATACTCTGTGATCAATCAAACTGTTTTAATTCATCCTTCAATCCAGGCATTTTTACTGGCTGTTTTTGTAGAAAAAGCTGATCTTTCAGCAGAGCGAACATAACCCCTATATGAGTTATCAACACGGTATCATACGGCAGACGAAATCTCAGACGAGGCAAAAAGACTGCATGGAAAAAAGCACTTACAATGTAAATAGTCACCAGTAACTTTTCCAGCCTGGTCAGAGGCAGACGAAAGGCAAATAACAACCGTATCAAGAGACAGAGAAGCAAGGAGTAGTAGGTGATAAACATTACCGTATCCCTCAGCCGACTGGACTCTCCACTAGTATGAAGATTATTCCGAAAATGAAAATGATATGCCAATTTAATCCCATAAAGTTTCAGTGCCTCTCCCGGCTGCTGTGTCCAAAACTCTATAACTTTATTGAGAAAGAATGCGTTCATCTCCTGTTCTGGTAATTTATGCGCTTCAACATAACATTCTTTCCCCGCATAGTCGTACCATTTGGAAAGATTCGTTTCCGAGTGGTTTCCAATATATAAGGTATCTCCGCCATGGGTTGTGGCGGGGATAAAACAATCAAATATCTTATAGTTTCTGTACCACCATGGCGAGATACAGAGAATCGCAATTAATGCCGCCACAACTCCCTTCCCTATCATGGAATAGTTTTTTGGTAGAATCAACCACAGCACAAGAACGGGTGGAATAAACACCCCGGTTGAATGTGTCAAAATAAGTAATGTAGAAAGGATACCAAGGACCACAGCATGCAGATAGGAAAAGCGTGGTGACACGGTGACGCGAATCAACAGTAACAATATAAAGGTGAATAGTGTTTGGGTATACAAGGTACCGGCAGTGTAGAACAGAACCGGATATGCCAATATCAAAATCGCTGCAAGCGGTGCCCCCGCTTTTAATCCGCTAGTTCTAAGAATTGAACGTATGACGTAAACGCCAATGGCCAGAGCAATAAAATTCAAGTAACGCAGAACGACAATCGGAGCCCCCAGCTTCATAAACGAAGCCATAATAGTGATCATTACTGGAGGTAGCAAAGCAGTCGGAGTTGTTCCATGCAGGGACATCCCATTTCCAAGTGCCATATTCTGAGCGATCTTAAAGTACGCTCTTTCATCCGGGTATCTCAGGGCATTTCCAAGATAGAGCGTATACCCAACACCACCAATTAGAATAATAGCAACTATTAAATGTACAATCGCATTTTGATAATCGTCTAAAACGTCGACAATTTTAGTAAAGACTTTCGACATAGTTTAACACTGTCCAGTTAGAGTTATGCTGGTAAAGAACTTATGGGGAGATTCATATGTTGTTTTTTGCCCAGCCAACCATCATTTCCCTGACTCACTCTTTTCCCGGCCCCGACGAAACTCCACTTGGGAGAAAAAGGATTCCTGCCGGAAAAGTGTAGGTGCCACTGAGCGCAGCATCCTTCTGTTGTACCCGACTGCCCGCCACAACAAAGCTTGCCGATCAAGGGTTTCTCTTTGATTGTTTTGATATCGGGCTACTAACATTCTGGGAAAATTAATTAGTAGAGCCTGCCCGAGCCGTGCCACCCCTGCTAAAATCGTTTTAGAGAGTCCCCAACGTTTCTCATCAATATGGGCAAAGGAACATCCAAACTGCAGACTGTACCATTTTATATGTTTATAGGAAAATCGTTCAGCCGGGATCAAATGGTGCCCCAAAGCACCTGGAGCCCACCCCATAGGAACAGCAGCAGCAACTGCTCGTAATAGAAAATCACGATCACAACCGCCAGTGAGCATATCTTCATCAAAACTGCCAATCTGTTCAAAAACGCACCGCGCCACCAACCTATTTCCTCCTGACGGTAAGGGAGGAGCATCACTCAACTGCCCCGGGCGCCCTATATCATGACTTTCCCCGTAGAGATCACGACATACAGGCCCTATACCAGCAAGCACCGTCTTCGGTAGGTCCAGACAGATGGGACCGCCAACCATACCTACATTTTCTACCTCAGTCACTGCAAAGAGTTGTCGCAACCAGGTAGAATCAGTCATCTGGTCGTCATCGAAAAAAGCCAGCCACTGGCCTTGAAACTCTTTGACCGCCCTGTTTAACACCCTCGTGTACCCATTCCCGCCTTCTAATACATAGCGTACAGGGACAGAAGCTTGTCCAGCTATCTCCTTAACGACTTCTGCAGTGTTATCACTAGAGGCATCGTCAATGACGAGGACTTCATAACTAAACTTTCCACCCGTTTCCTGCGTAACCATACATGTCAGGATATTCCGCAGTAAAGCTGAACGGTTGTAAGTAGGGATAAGAACGGTGACAGTTACTTTTTCCATTTACTCTACTCCCACTCCTTCCCTCATGAAAAGACTGATCATTCTTTGCCTTTAGCTCCCCCCACCAAGACTGCCGGCAAGAAAAGGTGCGGAAGGAGAGATGAGGAACAGGAATCCAGTGAATAAGACACTGAGTTCAAGGTGGACTCGCAGTCATGTCCGGTCTTACGCCTCCAGGTCTTGAAATCCATCCAGCTTCCACTCCAGTCGCTCGTCCAGCTAAAAAGTTTAGTCGATAGTGAAGTATAGATATTATTTTCGATCACATGGCCACTTTGGCTCCCGGGCGCACCATCAATAAAATGCTGGTCCTGGTTCGCCTCCACGGTATTGCCGGTAACACGACAATTCCTTGCAGGATTACCAAGAGCCGAAAAGAATATCAACTGAGCCGGCCTCCAGGAAAGAGCACCATTGTTACGAAGAATATTATCAGTTATCTGGTGACCATCTCCGGTCACAGCAATACCGCCCAGGGAATTATTTACAATGGTATTTTTTTTGATCGTAGTTGCGCCACCACTGACATCAATCATTATGCCGGCACTCTTCATATACTTGGAACCGCCATTCTCAATCACGTTTGATTCTATGGTATTAGCCCCGGCAAACAACGTATATATGCCGGCAGAGTCATACATCATCGTATTGGAATGATTTATATGATTACCGACAAAACGATTCCCCGAGACATGACGTGGATCCCCATTCGCCTCAGCAAGCAGGGCAATACCTGCACCACGGCAATGACTGATTGTATTATTCAGGATATCATTATTCTGCGAGAACCGCGTTTCACCAGGCAATGCCCAAAGCAGTATACCACCTGTACTGTCAAGCGTGTTATCACGTATTGTATTGTCGCTGGAATTATACAGCTTAATTCCATCTGAACCACAGCCGGCAATGTCCATTCCGGTAACTGTAATATTGCTGCTGTTATCCCCTATAAAAATTCCATTCTCATTGCATTTTCTGATCTTCAAATCACTGATTTCAACATAAGCCGACGACATTATACGCACACACGGAAATCTAATCTCCTGAGCGGCGGGAGGCTCGTAAATGCCCACCTCTCCAATCTGCACCATACTTCCAGTAGGTTCTACTGTTGACCGCAGGTAAATTCTGTTATCATACCAGTACCAGTGCCCCGGCTCAGTTAATCCAGCAGGATAATTCTCCTTAACCGTTGGTATACTTAATGGTGACTCAGGTATATCCCTCATACGATCATCAGCATCCAGTTGCATGGCACGAACCACGCCATCAGTCAGTTTAGATAAATTATAAGCAAATGTTATGCCGGAAACTGTACTGGCTCCTGAATCAACCGATGTCGCCCAGAGTGTGCTAAAGCCACCGGTAGTGTTCAGCAGGAGAGCATATGGCAAAAGAGTTGCAGGGACAGAATCAAACTGAAGAGTGGTAATCGGAGGCATCGAGACATCATTGTAATGCAAAACTCTGGGTAGATGATTAGCGGGATCCGACAGGGGATATGCATGGGACCAGATGCCAATAGCAGATGGCACTTCAGTCCAGGGACCTGATAGTGGTTTACTTCCATCCAATATAGGTTTTGGGTCACTGGAGAGGCCGTATGCTCCAAAGACCAGGGGATTCCCGACCTCTCCCGACACAGCAATATCCAGGCCATTGGGGTACATTGCAGAAAAAGTGCTTCCCCGTTTAAACAATATCTGATCACCCGCCACGAATGACCCCATGGAGGCATTTACCTGTTGCAGGCTGTTCCATGCTTTATCTTCTGTTGTCCCGTCACCCCCATCACCAGCAGGAGACGCAGAATCAACAAAATAGGTTGTGGCAGCAGACAGATCTTGACAGGAGACAAAAACAAACAAAGCAGCTGTAAGGACGCGACTAAAGGAAGATAGCATACGGGGATTTTGTCTCTCTTTGCGTGCTGCCATCTGGTTTCACCTCAGAGTATGTTCAAATCCACTTAATCTTAAACAAACCAAACCAGGCCATTTTCAACAGCAACACCCCATGCCGAAAACGACTGATCTGCGTTGACCCGTAGGTTCGTTCCCGATAACGAATGGGTATTTCCTTTATCTTCAGGTTAAGTTTGACTGCTCCAAAAAGCAAGTCAAAGTCTCCAAAAGGATCAAACTCGCCAAAATATTTTCGCCCTGCCTGTATCTTCAAGTAGTCCTCTCGCCAGAGCACCTTTGTTCCGCAAAGAGTATCACGGATACGTTGTTCAAATAAGTATGTAAATACACGACTGAAAAACTTATTGCCGAGGGTATTTAAAAAACGCATGGCTTCTTTTTCCATACGATACACCAGGCGTGAGCCGTTAATAAACTCACCTTTCCCTGAGGTGATGGCTTCAAAAAACTTTGGCAAGTCTTCAGGTGGTACAGTCAGATCCGCATCAAGGATCATAAGTACGTCATTTTTGGCTGCAGCAAATCCTTTGCGAACTGCGTCCCCCTTCCCCCTGCCATCCTGTTGCAGGACGGAGATATCTTTATCCGGATAAGCATCCTGTACACGTAAACACTCCTCATAGGTACCATCACTCGAGCCGCCTTCTACAAAAATAAATTCAGTCTGCTTACCCATTTCTGGTGTTCTGCGGATGGCATCTTCGATATTTCCTTTTTCATTACGGCAAGGCACAAGAACTGTACACGTGGTATTCTGACTTCTCTTCCGTACTGCCACAGGTCTTGAGATCAGGACCTCTGTCAAGGCCATTTTCCAAAACAACGGCATATGAACCAGAAAACGATTACAAAAAGGGGAAAAGAGAGGGATGTTGAGAGGCATCAACACTCGATATCCTTTCTTCACCACATCAAAATCAGTAAGAAAAAGGAGGTTAGCAATGTCATCCAATGGCAGCCAATGTTGCAGGTTCTGCTTCATGCGAAGACCTGTCATTTCTGCAAGTTTAATCACTGGTGCCCAAAGATAATTAAAGTAGATAGTGATAATTCGCGTCTCAGGCGTACAAACCTTGTGCAATCCCTGGAAAGCCTGCTGAACATCATCAACCTGACCAATTGTTCCATCTATAATTACAAAATCAAAGGTCTCATCAATTTGTAGATTTTCAAAATCATCCACTCGAAAGTCCAAATCAGGATAATTATGCTGTGCTTTTTCCACCATCCGTGGACTAATATCAATCCCAACCCCGCGTCGAGGGTTCAAACTTGCCAGCAACTCTCCGGTTCCACAACCGATATCCAGGACAGAGGCTCCTTCCGGTACCAGGAAACGTAAATATTTTTCCAGCTGGCCGTGATAATATTTTCCTTTTTTCCGCCACTTTTCCCGTTCTTCGGACATAGCATTAAAGTGCTGTATTCTCTGTTTTTTATTCACAACTATTTATTATATTATAATTTTTAATCTGCCCAAACATTCCCACAACTTTGTTACAAATGAGATACTAACTTGTTTGTTAAAAGAATGCACAACACACCCTACCCGGGATCTTGCTTGTAGGGCACATCCTCTGCTGGAAGAAAAGCCACCCGGGTGAAACATGTCGTCACATAAAATGCCACAAAATCCATCCCCGTACCTACCCCACCACCAGTAATCTGGACAAGAACGACCCAGACAATAATAGAAAAGATATAATAATATCTAGGATCTGCCCTTGCCAAAACAAAAGATCTGACCAAGGCACAAACCATCATAAGCAAAAAAAGACTACAACCGATAAAACCAGTCCCCATAAGTACTGAAACATAAGCGGAATGCAGAGAAGATGGCCGCCACCCAAGATCCCGATAAAACATATCAACATTATATGGATTAAGAAACGTGTTATATCCATAACCATGCAATGGCCTCTCAGCCAGGAATTTAAAACTGTACTTCCACATAGGCACACGGCCTGTAAGATTCATGACTTGTTGTTTACTACTCCCTCCTCTTCCAAGAGAAGCCGCATCAGAGCCATATTGCACTACCTCATGTCCAACAATGACATAAGCACCAGACAGACAAATCACTGCACCAAGAATCAATACAATTTTCCTTCGCGTTTCAACGACAAAAGACCAGTATATTCCAATACATACAAGAGAAGAAATAACCGTTGTCCTCGTCCTGGTTAAGACAAGACCGATAATAGCTACCAACACCACACACCACAACAGATTACGATAGAGAACTCGCTCCTCAACACTAATCAAATACATCGATGACACAACAAGAATACTACAATTTCTTCCCATACCCATGGCATGGAACACACCGGAAAATCGCCACCCCTCATAGAACACGTCCAGAGTGCCTAAACGTATTTCATTTCCAAAACCAATCAGTAACGTCATACCGGTTACAAAAACAGCCATACACGCTAATTGTTTTATGGACAATTGCACAACAACTGTTATAGCAGCCCCCCACATCAGGTATGTCACAGCCAGCCGTTTAAGGGTATGCATTGGCACCACAGACCACATAAGACTGCAAAGTATCCACCCCAAATAACAAATTATCACCCAACCAAGAGGAGTGTTCAGCTGAAACCGTCTTTTCGCACGAATTAATGAAAGAAAAAGAGTACTGGCCAAAACGACCAATCCTACTCTTCTTTTCACGCTACCCTTCTCACTCCGTTGTATCCTGGTTGCACTATCTTCCTTGACTATCGTTTGCTCCAGTACGGTCACTGGCCAGTTCCATATGAAAGGAGTTGTTTGTGAAAAAACGCCCAGGATAAAAGTAGAAAAGAGAATCAAAGACAGAATGTTATTCTTTTTTTTACCTCTGAATTCAGGATATGTCTGTTGCCGATTGATCACTTTTCATTCACTATTATTAAACTTAATGGCCGGTATAAAGTCCTGTACATACGTTCCGTATCTGACAGAGTGGTCCAATAACTCCCAGGAGCCTTATTGCGATACTTACGATTACGCCGAATCTGCCCTTTCGACACGAACTCACTGCCGAAGACACTGATAGCAAGCCCAAGGGGAGAGATGATCAGAAAAAAAACAACCAATAAAAATGCGCCCTGTAAGCAGATGTAGATCTTCCCCCACAGTGCCAGAAAAACCCTCACCGGCATGACTAACATTCCAGAACTGAACAAAGAAAGTAACAGAGTGCCAAAAGCAATAACAGAGAGAACAAATCCACCGGACATGCTATCATGCAATAAACAATACCAACTAAGCAAAGCAAGCACGGTACTAAGGACTAAACCGAAGCACCTGGCTCCCACAGCCACAAGAATATCCTGTGTACAGGTCATATTTCACTTCCCACTGGCAGGCTTTTTATTGACTGCTGCCGGAGATATTGCTGCCAGACAAAAAGAGCAGCACCCACAGCACCGTTACCACTTTCTTCCACAGAGACCTCATCAAACGCTGAATTCTCCCAAACCGTATCACCACCAAGGCAGTGACTGGTACCACTACCCAATATGCACAATCGGCTCTTTCCTGATATGTAATACAAATATTTGAGGGTTCGCGACAATATTGTTTCAGCTACAATTTGCACAGACCGGGCGAGATCTCTGGCAGATATTTCAGCATTATCATTGAAACAACCTATCAGCCGGGAAAGACCAGTACTGGAGACGGTCAGACCATTGCGGTAATTAAAACAATTCATATCAAGCCTGAAAGAACCATCTTCTTTGAGGTCCATAAATTCTGCAAAAAGCAAATCAGCATAATCCGCTTTTCCCTTAGAAGCTAAACCCAGGAAATGATTAACATCACCCCTGACAACACCAGTTACAGGCATAAAAGCAGAACAAAAAAGTTCAAGGGAATGGGGATAATACTGTTCTGCCTGTACACAAAAATCATCCAGAGCCCCAACTCCAAAGCAACTCGTAACTAGTTCGACGCCAGTATCAAAGGTAAGAAATGCTGCATCACTGAGGTTTGACTGAGAAAAAGCTGCTGCAACCAAGGATTGATGACGTCCAACAAACAGCACTTCTCCATGGAATGCACTTTTAGGTCCAAAAGTCTTTTTCATCCAGGCATGCCGTCTTATCCAGGGAAGAGCTTCTTTGAGAAACATCATCGATCCTTCCGGTACTTGAGACAAACTGGCCTTCATTATTCGTTGCCATTGCAATATAGGTTTATCGCAAACGGCGAGCAAGTCAACATCACCTAATACTATACCAGCCTGTTGAAGAGATACCTCAAAAGAACCTGCAGAAAAACTGATATTCTGCACAGCACTCTGTACCGCCCCGTCCCGGAGAAAACAGAATCCATGATCGGAAGGAGATATTGAAATTCCTAGAATATTCATTGGTTACCAGTTAGATATTAGCGAGAATTGGCAACAATTGCGCAACATGCAGCAGACAAAAACATGGGATACTTCGAAATATCAGCACTTTGGCTCGCACTGAGGCGTGAGACAGACTCTCACCACAAACACCTACGAATATTTCATGAATAAAGTCTTTCTTGGAACAAACATTAGATGCAAGAAAGCAATATTTCAAAGATAGCCTGTATATATACCCATCACGAGGCTACAATCAACAAATTGTTTTGCAAAAACTATCAATAAAAACAATCGCTGTCAAGGCTTCTGCGTCAAGATTTTACAAGTGGCAAAGTATGCCGTTTTGGAGCCAAATCACCCAATAGGCACTGGGTGATAAATCATGATAAACGTCGTAGAAAGTATGCCAAGCGCAACTGCATGTCGATAGCTAAAACGTGGAACTATGGCAAGACGGAGCAGCACCAAAATAAACATGGCCTAAGCTGTATAACGTCCAAGCGGTAAAAAAAGCACACTCTACCCGACCAGCAATACGGCAGACAGGGACGCCCCGCCCTTTGCATTAACAGTACTCAGAATTGAACGATTAACAAATCACATACCCAAAGTACTGTATATCCCTTTCGCATATTTTGAGCTTTTAGTAACTCTAAATGGAAAACCGTTTGTCACCACAGCAGCCTCTTTATCCAATGAAGGGTGGTATTTTAGTTCCATAATTATAATATCTGACTCAGGTTCAATAAAACGCCAAATCCCTTTAAAACTGCCGATGAAACAATAGGTCAATTGTTGATCGATGGTAATCCTGAATTTTTTATCTGCAGAAATAAAATAATCTCTTCCATATCTGTTTAACAACACCGGGCGTGTGACACTTGAAATTCCAGCAAAGGATTCCTTCACAGCATCCAGCACCGACTGCACAGGTGACGAAGAAGAAATCTCAAATGATTGTAACAGTGTCTGCTCCTTAAAACCCAACAAACCAAATTTTCTCTTTACTTCCAGCACAGGGGAATGAATGTGGGGAAAGCTGTCCCCATACCATCGTACCCGAGCCTTTTCTCTGACTGGAGACCCTTCAATATTATCCGTAAAATTGTCAAAATTCGGGGAATCAAAATAGATATTATTCACAAATCGCCGGGGAAATGCTTTATAAAAAAAAGAGGGGTGATTACGAACGAGAAGCTCTAATTCAATGGCACTGAGTCCTGAAATTTGAAATTTTCTTTCGTAACGTCCATCTTCATTTTGCAAAACTGAACTATTTGCTATCACAACTCTTGTTCCACTGCCTGGGGAAATCCATTGGAAAGACGATAACCAACAAAGTTACGCCTCCGATCTTCCATTGTCAAAATACCTTTTTCTGCCAGTTCAAGTTCTGCTACTTCAATCTGATGAATCTTGGAATACTTATCCTTTTTCAATCTCAGCTTTTCATTGTCCCCCTGCCGAAGGTATACCAGACCACCGTGAAATATCTTCTTTTTTCGGTACAAATCCACATCCACTTCATTGTCCTGAAACGTGTTCTCTCCCACATACACAATGGAACTATCTTTAATGGCCAGGCCCTTCCGGTTATTATTCAAGCGGTTCCCAACAAAATAAACTCTGCTATCCTCTCCAACACTGACCCCTTTATCCTTAAATCCTGTGAAAATATTCTCTTTTACTAAAACATTTGATCCACTGACATCTAAACCATCACCATTTGAGTCACCCTCCTCTTTGCTGAAGTGGGATGACGACACCTCCCCCAGGACATAATCCAGATCTACCTGATCCGCGTAATTATCTGAGAATGTTGAATCACTGATTGTGAAGTCAGGTACAAACTTGACATTAACACCATCATCAGCATGCCCTTTGCTTACGGAGCTGTGTATTATTTTCACCTGTTGATGATGATAAAGAGACAGACTGCC
>JAOZKN010000011.1:22927-29436 GCA_029935315.1 Desulfocapsa sp.
AGGTTGACACCTCTGGGCAGGATTAAATCGCTCTCAATTTGATAATTACCAGAAGGAAGTAGAAGGTGTGAATTGTCGAGAATTTGAAAATTGAGTGGAGCATACCTTTGGACAAAAGCCTCAAGGTCGGAAACGTCTTCATAAGCACAGGCAGTCAGCAAGTTTTCTACTTGATCCACGCTCAGAGAAAGGGTGCCAAACTTATTTATTGCTATATCTGCCTGGGTGACACTGTTTTTAAACAAAAAGGAAAAATATGCAGCCACTGGCAACGCACCAGTTTGGTTCTCAATTACAAAGAAATAATCCTCTTCCCTCTTTTTCAACCCTTCGTCCAAAGAAGTAAACAACTCATTTTCGTTTAGACTAATATTACTTTTTGACTTCGATTCCGATACGTGAAAGCCAATCTCATAGCCCGCCAGCTTATTCTTTTTACCCAGCCCACCTTTAAACAGAGAAACCTTTACCATACCACCGGGATACTTTCCAGATTCAGATGTAAAATCAATCGATTGCAGGCTCAACGCTGACATCGAATGAGGAGATACTTTAAAAATCCACTTGTCACCCAACAACTGAAATTGAACTTCCGGTCTGGAATCCTCAAGATACTTTTTAATCACCAGACGATTATGGTTGTAACACCTGGAAAATGAGTCTCCTCTAATCTTCCTTAAAACTTGGGTCAACCACCCGCGGTAAAAAAGTCTTTCATATTTTTCAAATACCTGCCTTTGCTCCTTGAGAAACTGTTGGTCGTTTGCAATAAAATGGTATGCTTTTTTATATTTTTCCTGCCTGACAATGTCGTTTCTATTTAACATGCGCAATAATGGAGTCTGGCCCCCATCCAACTTCAACTCTATGGATTCATTGCCCTTCAATCGTATATAGCTTTGCACATGATCACGGACAATCGCAGGATAATAGCCACCATCAGAAAAGTTCAGCGCCACATATAGATTTGCCCAATAGAAGCCATGAATATTAAAACCCATCAAAAACCGCACAGCTTCAAAAGAAGAAATATAATCCTTTGTAAAGAAATCATGGAAATTTGAATAATCAGAGTCCGTGATTGCCCTATTCAGCTGCATGTATCTGTCAAAGACAGGGGCCCTGTCCTTCTCATCGATGGAATAGGCATCAAACATCTTCTCAAAAACATTTTGCTCTTTTTCTTCATCAAGTCCTGTGGGACTAATTTTTGTTGAGTAGATCAATGATTTGTCCGAATTCAACTTGCCTGACCGTTCGGTTTTAAAGAAATTAAGCGATGAGTTACGACGAAGCTCCATCAATTTAGAACTCAATCTATCTTCCCAAAAATAGAGCTTTTCATCCCAACTATTGATCTTTACTCTGACTAATTGCAGATTCTGACGAATCAGTCCAAATTTTCCCGCCATCAGCATATTGATCAGGCGCTGTGGTTGTATCCGTTCTCTAATTATTAAATTAAACCGGGTAACCCCCTCAATACTTTTCCCACCCGTAATTTTTATTGTGTAGGAAATGAATTGATCTTTTCTGTGTGAGGTCGGGGCACGTCCCTGGGACTTAATTTTAATAGCATATTTTTCCCCGTTATACCTGAGTTCAGCACTTCGCCAAGAGTTATTTGTCGTGTAGAATTCCTGGCCGTCCTCATCTCTCTCAAATTTTGCATACAATTCATCAAAGTGAGCAATATCATTTCGTGAGAGTTTCAACTCCAGAAGAGGAGCAGATGTCAATTTGCCAACATTCGGAATTTCCTGATCCAGTTCCCAGACGATTGAACGAGCAATTGGGCGCAGAGCGGACACGTAAGTTCCAATGGATTTCGCTGACATATCTGTCAGAACGTACAGAGATCCAAGCAGTATCACCATAAGAACAGAACACGCAAGAACCAGGAGCTTGACGCGAGAAATCATAAAATGCCCTTACTTATGGAGAGGTGAAAGTTTTATTGTCCACATCCAATAAAGAAATCGTGATAGAGGTGTCCAGGGCCCTCACTGTTTCATCAATCAACTGGATGGACGAGCCCTCAAGTATTTTTATTAAAAACATAAGCTCTACTCGAGTTCCCTGTCGGTCAAATCGTTTCAACTGAAAAGAAGTCAAGGCTGTAACAAGTGCTGATTCAATCTGGGAAACTTCGACATTATCAGCAGAGACAGTCAGGTAGAGGCCATTCTTGGGAAGCGTTACTTTCCTGCCTACCTTATACCTGAAATAGATGACACAGGCGATGAACAGAAAAACCAGCACAGTCACAAGACGCTGCTCGGCACCAAAGCCCAGTCCGATGGCAATTGCCAGAAAGATATATGACAATTCCTCGGGCTCCTTGATAGCAGCTCTGAACCTCACAATGGACAGGGCACCAATTAACCCTAAAGACAGAGCAAGTGAAGATTTGACAACTGAGATTACCAGAAGAGTAGCCAGCGCAACGAGCACAAAGATACTGGAAAAACTCTCCCTGTTGGACAATGAGTTTCCGCACACAATATACAGGCGAGCCAACACCCACGAGAGTACAGCGGTCAACATCAGGTTCAGAAAAAAAGATCCAAAATCAAAGGTTGCCGCAGGGAGGAGTATTAAATCTTGTAAATTCATAGAATCATATTTTTTTTAAGGTTAGAAATGCACTACTCGTCTTCATAATAGCCCAACTTTTTCTTGCTGCAGGCGCTCTGTATGACTATCCAGGACCTCCACAGAATATAATAAGGAGCATAGAGTAAATTACGGTAAACTTTCAGGCTTGTCCCAGCCAAAATCAGACCGGTGGCAACATAAATTGCAAGCCCGGACACCACTGATATCCAGATATAGAAATTAAGATTCAGGCCACTGAAATCCAGTAAAAGAAAAAGAAAAAAACATGCTATAATAAGGGTGGCAAAGATGGAAAAGGGAGGGATCATCAGTTCCATTGCACTGTCAAAATAACTTACATCCCGTCTTTTTATTCCCTCCACAATAACCTTCTTCAGATATTTGTTGCGTATTTTAAATTTTCCTCCGTCCCATCGCTTCCGCTGTTGCTTGGCTTCCTTAAAACTCTCTGGTATCTCGATATATATCATGGCTTCCGGAGCAAAAACCACACGAACGTCATTCAAATGAAGAAACATCGTGTATTCGATATCTTCAACAATGGATGTTGCAATCCAGCCATGCTTCCTGATGACGTCGCTTGCAAAACACATCGTCCCGGTAAGGTTAGTGGTGAAACCAAGTCTGGTTCGGCCCTTATATCGCAAGTTGCGGTTTAAAACAGAGCCGAGATAGGCCAGACTCTCCATGGGAGAACTTTCAGGATGCAGAACAATAGCATTACTCTGTACAGCCTGAGCACCTTCCTGAATGCGTCTGCTCAACGCCTGCAGATAACTTTGATTCATCAAAGTATCTGCGTCAATCTGCAAAAAAGCGTCAAATCGATTCAAGCCCCCGTCATCCTGCGCGCCTTCCTCTTGTTCGTACTCCACAAGGCGATCAAATCCATATTTAACGGCAAACCCCTTTCCAAACTCTTCAGACGTTCGCTCCCAGCAAATGGCCCCGCCTTTCCTGGCTATTTCGGCGGTATTATCGCTGCAGTTATCTGCCACCACAAAAATTTTATAGTGATCTGCTGGATAATCTACCTCTGCTATATTGTCCAAAGTCCTTTGTAAAACCCCTGACTCATCATGGGCAGGAATGAGGATAGCAAACGTGGCACGCTGGCCGCTATCTACTGGCCTGGCCTTTTCAGGCCAGAGAGAAGCTGCAGCCAGAAAGAAGAGATAGAGAAGAACAGAGAGAAAAAGCAGTCCTGTTACGAGGAAAAGAATATCCATAATCGATGCCTTGGTGCTACTCAGAAAATAGTTTTAATAAAGTCTTGAAAGCGACGCCAGAGAGCAAACAGGACGAACTTTGTATTACCGAGTAAATATCTGCGCCACAACCTTCGCGGTTCCACAAGCAGGCGACACAACCACTCAAACCCATGATCTAAAAGCCACTGGGGTCCCCTATTGGTCTTGCCCGACAAGAAGTCAAACAACCCGCCCACACCCCACAAAACAGCAGCATCGAAGAGATGGGCGTTGTCATGTATCCACACTTCCTGATACGGTGCGCCAAATCCAACCACAACAATATCTGTTTTGGCACTATTTATTCTGGAAATGATCTCATCGCTCTGCGCAGGAGAGAAATAACCATGGTGGGTACCAACGATGTTCAGGTCAGGAATCTGCTGTAGCAACCTTTCGGCGGCTCTTTCGGCCACGCCGTCAGGAGCACCCAGAAAATACAGCCGCAGCCCTTTCCCGGCAAAAGTACGGCAGAAATCAGGCATAAAATCAGCACCGGTTGAACGACCTGGCAATGAGTATCCCCAAAGCTTTGCAGCGTAAACAACACCAACACCATCAGCATACACCAAATCAGCAGCATTGAGTACCTGGCGGTATTTTTTATCTTTGTCGGCAAGCAGCATACAGTCAGCATTGACATACATGACTGTCCGCGTTTTCTCCTGAGTCGCGAACTCCACTATCTGATCACAGAGTCCTTCAGTGTCAACAACATCAACAGTTACTCCAAGTAAATCTACAGTATTTCGCTTCCGCCTCTGTTGCTGTGACTCAGGCACGTATTTTCGCAAAATCCAGTAGATGCCCCCAAACAGCCTTCCCCCCGCGAAAGACATAGTTCAGATCTTCGAGTTTTCGAACCTTCAACAGTTGTCGCAATATAAACTTTGGTGTTATAAACGACTTGTAGACATCACTGCACATTTTTACGATTTCTTCTGCTTCCATATCTGGCATAGTCAGCACAGGCTCCGTCATATCATAGCGTTCCCAGGCCTTGGGATCCTCAAAACGGATCCAGCCATTTTTCAACGACTCATCAAAAAGCGGAGTACCGGGATAAGGGACAACAACTGTTGATTGCAACATCTCTGCATGTCCTTTAGACATCAATGTTCTGGCGAGATCCAGAGTACGCTCGGCATCGGCTCTGGTCTCCCACGGATAGCCGACCATCACCGTCAACTGGATATCTATCCCTGCCTCAGTAGCAAGGCGACACCCATCAACAATATTCTCCACTTTAATATTTTTGTTAATCCGATCAAGGGTTGCCTGGTTCGCAGACTCTAAACCTGATTTCATCTTCCGAAATCCTGCTTTTTTCATAAGCCCCAACAAGTCAGGTTGCCTGACAAGGTAATCAAAGCGCATATTACAGGAAAAGAGGATTTCTTTATTCAATCCGCGCTCAATCATTCCATGGCAGAACTTTTCAAGCCAGCCACCAGCGGGGAAATTTCCGCTATCATCAAAGATTTCCTTCACTCCGTAGTCTCGGACAAGCATCTCTATCTCATCAAGAAGACTGTCAACCTTGCGGGTTCTGAAATTCGGATAGAGAGTTGTCCAGGAACAGAATGTGCATTTCCCCCACTGGCAATCCCTCCCGGCCATGGTGTAGCGGAAGGGTTCACGTTTTTTCCATTTCTCATAGTATAAATGCGCCTTGGTCAGATCCCGATTGATAAAGGGAAGGCTATTTAAATCATTTGATTTTAAAGAGAAGACGCCACTGTTTTTAATGGTTTCTCCATCTCTATAATAAATACCGGATGGCATATCACCCTTGCCGGAGAGAGTGTCGGCCAGACCCTTCAGGGAAAAGTCATAATCGCCACCGGTAATGATAAAATCAACGGGTGTGGCCAACATGGATTCGTCAGGCATGGCGGTAACGTGATCCCCCATAAGTACAACCCGAATATCCGGTGAAACCTTCTTGATGTCACGAACAATCTGCCAATGCAGTTTAATAACTGGGGTCTTACTCTCAAGTACCAGCAGATCAGGCCTTTCCGACTCCACGGTTTTAAGGAAATGATCGTAAGAATGTTGCTCGGCAATACCATCATACCAAAGGACATCATGACCATCATTATGGAGAAGTGTGGCAGCGTAAGCGGGAACAATTGGATAAATATATGAACCGATAGTCATCCACTGAAACTGACGGTTCTGAGTGAGCATGGGACTACCCTTTCCCTTGAGTGCAGGATAGCTGATCATTATCTTCATTTAATACACCTTCGTTGGTGGTTACACATAAAAAACTGGTTATAGATAACACCCGTTTCAGATGAAACTCTTACCACAGATAAATAGAGACCACAAGAATCAGGCAATGCCCGAGTAAAATGAAAAGACTGTCTCAACAACCCTATGCAGCTGTTCATCACTCATTTCATAAAAGAGTGGCAGGCGCACAATACGCATACTTAAATCATCGGTGTTGGGAAGCTCACTGTCACCCAGTCTTCCGTATTTTTCACCAGCTGGAGACGAGTGCAGTGGGATATAATGAAATACAGCATTGATATTTGCATTTCTCATGCAGTCAATCAACGCACTGCGTTCGTCCTCCGACCTGGCGATAATATAGAAAATATGCCCGTTACTGTCAGAGGTCGGATCCAC
>JAOZKN010000011.1:29536-33057 GCA_029935315.1 Desulfocapsa sp.
TTTTTTGTTTCATGAAAACTCAATGTGCCTAAATGCCCGATTGCTCCCAGATACTCATTGTTGTATTTACTCAACAGAGCCTGAGCCGCATCTTCAATCACCCAGAGCTTGTGACGGTCGGCAATTTCCATTATTTCAGTCATCGCACAGGGAACACCAGCATAGTGCACAGGAACAATGGCCTTTGTCCGGGAGGTGATGGCTGCTTCAATTTTCTTTTCATCGATGTTCAAGGTGTCTGGACGAATATCAACAAAAACCGGCACTCCACCACGAAGCACGAAGGCATTCGCTGTGGAGACAAAAGTGAAGGATGGCATAATGACTTCATCCCCCGGTTGTATATCACAGAGGATTGCTGCCATTTCAAGGGCAGCTGTGCAGGAATGGGTGAGCAAAGCCTGCTCACACCCGAGTTTTTCTTGAAACCACTCCTGGCAAATTCGGGTATAAACTCCATTCCCGGATAAGCCGCTGTATTCAATTACGGCACGGGCAATATTAAAGAGCTCTCCACCAATAATAAACGGTTTATTGTAGGGGATTTTTTCATTTGTAATAACCATTTTAACTGTCCTGAAGAATGCTTCTTAGCAGTTTAAAACAGCAAACAAAAACAATTAGCAAACCGACAAAGATAAAGTACATATCTCATCGTTGAGTTTTCGCTACGATTACGCAACTGCCGCCAAATGACATAGCGTTCCTGTTGTTTAAGTTAACTATTTCTGTTTTCAAAATCAAATCTAGAAGAGTGCCTGATACCCCACATGCAATAGAATGATCTCGTGAGGTGGCCTCAGGAACTCTCTCTCTCTTTGACACCCCGAACTTATATGGCAGGGTACGTAAAAGGAAAATAGGGAGAGGCAGAAATCGGAAAAAATAAGAAGAGAATTCAACTTGAAAGCCCGCTAACTTAAGAATATTTACAATATTGCCTAAAGCATACCTCCTAAAATGACCAGAGAATACATCCTCCGCTGACCACAGAAAAGGATAGGAAGGGACGGTTACATAAAGAGGAGCATTTTCCTTCATCAACTCCCTAACTGACGTTAGAAAGGCAAGGTCATCTTTAATGTGCTCGACAACATCAAATAATCCAACGGCGGATAGAGAATTTTGTTTGAATTCAGCGGTATTTGTTGTTGCACAAATTACATTTTCAATTCCTCTTTTTTTTGCGTTAGCAGCACCGACTCTTCCTGGCTCAACCAAAGTCACATTGTGGCCTGCTTCAGCTAATATTAATGAAACAAAACCATTACCTCCCCCAATATCAAAAATCGTCCCATTATTTTCTGGGGGATACGATTTCACGACCGAAGCAATACAATTATTCCGGTGCCTGAACCAAAATGAGTTTTCTTCAATGGCAAAGCAAGAACAATTACCCTTTGACGGATAAGATATACTATCCACATTGGTACTATACCAAATTCCATCCTCTGCTAATTTAAGTCTTGTACTTATTTCTCGAATATCGACCATAGGAAAACTTCCCTTTGATTGGTTGTATATAATGTCCTGTCATTTTAGGTGAATCCTACTGTGATAAACACTTAAACGAATATTATAAAGCATACAATACAACCCCTAACAAGATAAAACCAATCCCAACATATCTTCGCTTTCCGACTTGTTCTTTTAAAAAAATTCTAGAAAGAACTATTACAAATAATATTGTCAGTGAAGTAGATATATAAACCATATCTATTGCTATATTCTTCAAAGCAATGAAACTACAGAGCGGAGTGATGAGAAACAGAAAAATTGCCAACAGATAATATTGTTTATTAAGTGAAATCATATACTTTTTATAAAAGAATTGCCCCAATGCGGTTGAGGTCACAGCTACGAATAAACAAAAATAGCTCAAAAACATACATTCATCCGTTACCAACACACCTAATACCGGCAAGAATCAGAAGTATCCCCATGATCTTTAAAAAATCAAATTCTGCTTCATTGCTGACTATTGCGACCAAATAAATAAGAGGAAAAAAGAGCGCAACCAGAGGGTAACTTTCACTCAGTTGATAGTGTCGGTATATCGTTCCCCACAATTTAAATTTCATAAAATTAATACCCAACACCAGAACAACAACCCCAAAGCCACTCAGGCTGAAAAAGTCACTATGTTTCGCCCCGTAATTTAGCAACATAGCTGTTAACAACGTTATAAATACTGTCGAAGAAACAAGAATTATCTTTTTCATGCCCATACATTAAGTTCTTTATTCAGCAGATTTTCCAGCCTTGTTTTTAGCGGCTTGTAATAATTCGTTAAAAAGTTTTTTATTTGGGCATCCACAACCACTGTTTTTTTTGATGCATTTACTACCAGGGCTCTTGTTTCAGGTATAAAACA
This sequence comes from Desulfocapsa sp., assembly GCA_029935315.1. Taxonomy (GTDB): domain Bacteria; phylum Desulfobacterota; class Desulfobulbia; order Desulfobulbales; family Desulfocapsaceae; genus Desulfocapsa. The sequence goes on from JAOZKN010000011.1 coordinate 31,911, forward strand.
GTCGTCAACGCCTAAATAACCATACAACGCCTGAATACTACGAAGAGAATCAACAAATTCTTCAAAAATTATGACGTTAATTTGATTCAATGAAAAATATTTCTGATACATTTCAATAAACTCAACATACCTTCCCCGTTCCAGGTAATTAAAAGGATTAACTGAAATATTTTTACAATACTTAGCTGGTATAGATTTTCTTTTTATAAAAACATCGCTCAGCGACCTGAACTCAAGGCCGTTGTTGTAACTAAAAAAATAATTAGATAATGCACGCTTAACAGGATCACGCAAAATAAAGAGTATTTTTGTATCAGGAAGAGTTGCCGAAAGAAGCCGTGCACTCTCTTCCAGCTCATAATAGCTGGTACTTTTTTCCCCTGTGATCGTATGCAGGGAATCACAATGTTGAAAAAAGGAAGAAAAATAATCTCTAATATTAACCTCGGACAGAGATCGTCCTATGAAGTATTTTGGTTCTGGTCGCAATGGGATTGACATACAAATTTCAGGATGTTCATTTAACACTTCGTAAAGATATGTTGTACCGCTACGCTGAGCGCCAACGATGACAAAATGCATATTTTGATTCATCGTTGCTATCATCCCTTTGATAATTTTAGTAACAAAGGACGCTCCACCATAAAATGAACTACACATCCTGCTAGAATTGCAATCATAACAGCGACTCCATATACGATCTTTATTTCAAGCTCGGGCATAAAGGAATGCATCACCCCTAAAGATGCTGACAAAAACGCCGGATGTACCAGGTAAATTGAATATGACGCATCGCCCAGCATTTTGAAAACTGGCAACAAGGGGCCGGCGTTCACTATCAGGCTGCAAAAAACTATTACCATGCATAGAGCCCCGGTAAGGACAGCCTGCAGATTCTCTCCATACAAGTCTCCCCATATGTGATTAGCATATAAGAGCAAGGGGCCGCACACAATTACAATAATCCAGTGCTGAAATACTTTCATGGTCCTCAGTCGCTGGCATTTCAGATAGCAGAAACCGAGTATACAGCCACCTCCGAAAAGCAGATGTGTACAACTGAAAAGAAAATCACCCCACAAACTGGTCACACCCGGAAAATCCACAGCGAGCGCCCAATAAAGAATTGGGGATAATGAATAAATGG
>JAOZKN010000011.1:33157-40656 GCA_029935315.1 Desulfocapsa sp.
AACTGCCCGTCTTTTAAAAAAACTGCCAATGTTAATACGCGGTGAAAGTGAATCTTTATTAAGCGCAACATAGGAGATTATAAAGCCACTAATAACAAAAAAGAGATCTACTCCAATGCCACCTTTTGTTAACATGCCATTCCAGGCCAAAACACCAAAGTATTTCTTAAAGCTGGCCATCCCTTCAGCATGATCAAGCACCACAAGAATAGCAGCAATACCCCTTAGATACTGGATTCCAACCAATTTTCCACCAGGCGACGACACGTCTTTTTCAGGCATCACAGGAGCAACATGTAATCGACATCAAGCATAAAGAACGACAAAAGAAAAATTACATTTCAGCATATTACCACACCTTCTCCTTGACAAAATAACTTTGCCCAATAGATAACTGATCTAGAATCCTGGCGAGATACTCACCGATAACCCCAAGCAAGGCGATAATAAAACCTCCTAAAAATGAGGTCAAGACAACCAATGTTGTCCACCCCTCGACAGTGCTCCCAAATAGCAATCCGTAAAGCAAATAAAAAAGGCCTGTGAGCAAACTGGTACCGGAAATGATCAATCCCAAACCACTTAACAGACGAAGAGGATAGGATGAATAATTTATTAATAATCTGCTCATCAGGCTGATTATTTTGCTGATTGTATAGTTTGATTGTCCTGCAATGCGGGCATGGTGGTCAACTAGAGTGTTAGCAACACTTGAAGCATACAACAATAACAACCCGGGTATATACGGATAGGCTGTTTTATGCTGTAATACCCGATCGATAACATCTCTTCTGATAATCCTGAAATTCGTTAACGTTATATCTTTGGGTTTATCAAACACTTTGAAATTGAGATACCCAATTAACCTTGACCCGACCTTTCTATAGGCGGCATGCTTTTTTTCCCTAAATTTGCCAAATACCAAATCGTAGCTGCTGTCTTTTATTTTATCTATCAAATGAATAATTTCGCTGGGTGGATTTTGCAAATCATCATCCATAGTGATGACATATTCACCTGTGGCATATTCAAATCCACATAATACGGCATTATGCTGGCCGTAATTCTTCAGTAAATTAATTGCCTTTACCTGGCTGTACTTTTGCGATATCTTTTTGAGAACCGTCCAGCTGTTATCGGGACTTCCATCATTGACTAAAATAATTTCGAATTGCAGTGCATTCTTCAGCTCAACCTCCAGTATTCCGTTGACAGTCTCTTCAATGATATTCTCACTCTTGTATACTGGTATAACAATAGTGTAAATCATATTGGTAGTTATTCCTCCATGGCGTTTAACCTACTCTCCATATTGATCATTTCAACCTGTTACGAGGTTACAGCCTGCAGCATTAAAAGAAAATTATATCTCAATACTGAGACTGAAATTGTGCTAAACGATTGTGTAGAATCAGGACACAGAGCGCTGCACAAATCATTTATCCAACATCCACAACTGAGCATTAAAGTTATTGCCACGCATCAGCGGTTCTAAATAAACGAAACGTGCAAGCATCGAACTCATCGACACCACTGGTTCCCCTACAGAACCAACACGACTCATACGATCGGAAAAATCAGGGCCAAGAGGGGTCTCCCCCAGGACATATTCCGGGTTAAAGTTGTGTTCAACATACTCAAGAATATTTTTTTCCCTGTGTCGCGGAATTAAGACCTCACAGCCATGTTCCCGTAACATGAAGTAAAATCGATAATCTGTTATTACATGTGCCCCGGAAGGGATCTTCCGATAAAGCTGTTCAGCAACTTTTCCGGGTTGAATTACTGACCAGTTCATCCACAGATAAACCATACGAGGCATTGAAAGGAATATATTAAGGGCTAACACTCCTGCCAGGGCAACCTGCCCCAATTTCTTCATTTTTGAATTTGTAACACTATAAATAGCGAAAATAAGAGAAAAATAGACAAATGGGAAAAAGATGGCGCGATAAGGGCCACGTTCGATAACAAACAGAATGAAACCTAACGTAATCAAAGCATACATGCAAAAAAAGAAATTCTGCCGTACTATTTCACAACGTTTGTAAAAGAGATAGATTATTACGCCATAAAACATCAGCATCTTTGGAATTTCGTATATTCGTCTGAAGATATTCCCCATAATCGACGAAAGAAACCCAAAATGGCCGGAAAAGCCATCAAGATTACTTGTGGTTGTATATGCACCAATCACCCCACCGTATGCATACCACAACCAAGCCATCACAGGCAACACTGCAAATGCTCCATAGATTGTCAGGCTACAGTAAAAAGTGCTACGACACTCTGGTTTATACAGAAACAACAAAAACACACAAGGAACAGTCGCCACAGCCATACGTAAAGCAGTAAGAAATCCGGCAGAAAGCAATAATCCAGCAAATATCACCCCGACCGTTGCCAACCACCTCCCCTGCCATTTGAGAGTCCGTTCAAATAACAAGATGGACAGCAAAACAAAAAGCAACGCCAGCATATCCATTCTGCCAGAATGCAGACTAAAATTAATTGCCCTATCACTTATGAACAAGAGCATGAAGAGAGTTGTGTACTTTTCAGATCTGGTAACCCGAAAAACGAGACGGGACAGGATCATGAAGACGATGAGGCCAGCCAGCAAAGGCAAAAGACGTACCTGCCAGACACCTAACCCAAACAATTTGAACATGCCTGCTTGAAGAACCATGAACAACGGCACATGAAAAAAACCGTTAGTATTTCTAGGACGATCAATAAGTGCTGAGAATTCTCCCTGAGTTAGAAACGACCAGGCGACATCAGCATAATAAACGTCATCAAACCAAGGGAGTTGATAAACGGATACCGTTAAAATAGAAAAAATAATATATACAGCAGCTAATAAGAAACTCCATCTCATCCACACATTACAATGACAACTCATACTACGCAAACCACTGTGTCTTTCTAATCATATTTAAGCCTTACTACTCTGTAAAGCTCCCTGTGGATCAAGAAATGTTTTTCGACAAGAGGGAGATGTTTCTTGATCAGGGATCATTATTTAACCCTGATCGAGTCCAGATTCACATTAACGGGTATATTTCTACGTATATACATATCAACCCAGGTATTGACATTGGCAATGGCAGATTTTGGAACATACACAATATCGTGTGGCTTCAGCATGACATTCTGCGAGATATCGCTCCCGTCCATGGCTGCAGCAAGATTCACTATGTAAACAAAAGGTTTTTTCAACCCATTACGCCGAATCAGCAACACCTCATCCCTGCGCGCAGTATCCCTTAACCCTCCTGCATGGGCGATGGCATCCATGATAGACATGTTATAGCCATATATTCTTACGCCACCTGATGCTCGAACCTGACCATCGACATATATCTTATTACCTTCCATCTCACGCAGTATTACTGTGATCTCAGGATTTTTCAAATGAGTAGCATATTTTCTCGCTAAAACAGTTCGCAACTCATTAGGAGACAAAAATTCTGCTTGCACATCCTGTATCAATTGTAAAGAAATACGACCGTCAGGACGAACAATGACACTCTCATTTAACTGTTGATTGTAAAAAAACTTTATTTCCAATCGATCGCCTGGCTGTATCAAATAAGATTTGCTCGTAGCCCCCAAAGAATACTGGGGGGGGGGGGCGGATGCACTCATTTCACTTATTGGTACCGGCTGTCTGGGCTCATCATCGGCCCCGACATCTTCCATTGTGTTGATGGCAACCGGTACTGGTGGAGGCGAAGAGCCATTACCACCGCGAACATTGAGATTATGGATTGTAAGACAACCACTCAGTGAAAACGCCAAGAAGAAAAATACGCATATTGTCCTCACGATAAGTGGCAACCTCGCTTTATAGCCAGAAGATATCACTTCTCAGGCACCAATATATACTCACGAAACAAAGTATAGAAAAAGCAACTAGCCACCGCTAGAACTAAGCCAATCATAAGTCGCAATTTCTTTTTCGGTTTTATGGGCCTTAGAGGTACCCGGGGGGTATCAATAACAACAACACTGATCAGTTTTTCACTATCCATAATTTCCTGCACATTCGTTTCAACAAGCTTATCACTATAAGTTTCATAATTACGAAATGCAGAACTAATATGATCACCCAACCTCTTAATAACTAATTCCTGCTCTGACAAAAGCTGCAACGCCTTTTCCGTGCTGGTTACCTGCTTCCGGATAGTTTCTACTTTACGTATCTGCCCATTATAACTTGCAACCAATAAAACCAGTTTTCTCTTCAAGATCAGAAAGTCCTCATTTGGACCAGTCCGTATGGTCTCCAAGGTCTCTTTATCTTTCATGGTCTGAAGAAATTCCTCCATCGTTGCTACTTGTTCGCCAAGAGAGATAACTAAGCGATTATCATCATAATACCTATCTGTTAACGACCGATAATTACGTTTCAGATCAAGGTATTTCAATTCTGCGAACTCAACATTCCCCCGCTCTTGGTAGAGCTTTGACATAACGACATTCTCATCAATGTTTTTAAGCTGTTCTTCTATATATAGTTTTTCTTCGGCCATTTTACTGAGAGTACTATTTTGCTCAACAAAAACACTGTTCAAACGAGCAGAATGCTCCATAGCAATTTCTCTTTGCCTTTCCAAAGAATAAATAGCATTATCCTTCTTGTAATTATGCATTGCATCTTCTGCTTCCTGCAATTCTTTTTCAAAATTCGCAGCTTGCTGCTTTAGAATTCCAACATGAGGGGTTCTATATAACTCAAGATGGCGCTCTTCAAAAAATTTAATCACGCTCTTCACTACTAAAACAGCAACCTTAGGATCCGGATGTTGAAACGTAATTGCAAGAACGGTTGACCCTTTCAGATGGGTCACACCTAACATCCCCTGAAAAGACCCTACAGCTCGAGATAACAAATAATTTTTATCCTCACTATTCTGAACCATTTTGGGAAAAAGTGTCTCTATACCAATAGCGTTTACGACATCTACAGCGAGTTCACCACTTGTGATAATCTCTATTTCTGTACTGATTATCTCGTTTGTATTAAAACGAATTTGTGGAGATATGTCTCCGTCATCTCTTCCACCTTTCAGAGAACGATAAACATACTCCCGCCCAAATTTAATTATTACTTTAGCCCCAACCTCGTATATGGGAACTATCATTTTTGTCGAAATAACCACAAACAGCATAATGGTAGTGAAAATAACGACCATCCCAATGATATGCTTCCAAAGATTATGGGCTAATTCAAGTATAATATTGTTGGTTTGTTCTTTTTCCACAATCTCGATACTCAGACGAACTGAAAAGAAAATATTTCCGCAGCAAAAATAATTTCAACAGCTGCACTTAGTATTAGCTTCACCTATACAAGGATTCTTAGAGCAAAATACCCCTTCACTATATTAATCCTGTACTACCAGTTTTTAACACGATTCTCAACCACTATTTAGAAATATCCCTATGCAACGAATAAAACTAACTAAATTGCAGTTCTATCTTTGATCCCCGTGTAATATGATACTGATAACTTTAGAGGAACCAATTAAACAAGACGAACATAATCTTTCCAAAGATTTAATTCGAGAAATTCTAACTTCCTTTGTCACTAAATATTCAAATACAATTCACCCCTGATACATTTTTTGGGGACAGCACATTGTGTGCGCTCATTATGAACTATTACTGTTCAACTGTCAAAATCTGGTCACCCATTTAAGAAGGCGGTTCTTACGACAAAATAAAACCCCTCTTTATCGGCAAACGACTTGACAGTTTCCATTGCAAGGTACTATTTATAAATAAATATCTACTCGCAAACCTATACTTATCCAAATATGCGCACAAAACTCTTTTTTACTATACTTTCGGTGATTGGAGCCATTACTCTGGTATTCCAGACACAGGGTTTTCTGTCGCCATCCGAATCCAGGGTAGCGGCTCTGGCTCTGGTAACGATAGTCCTCTGGGCTACAGGAGTTATTCCAGAATATATAACATCCCTGCTCTTTTTCCTGGTGGCGATGCTATTTTCCATTTCTCCACCGGATATCATTTTCGCTGGCTTTGCGTCTGCCGCAGTATGGCTGATTTTCGGTGGACTGGTGATTGGTGTTGCAATCATGTCCACAGGCCTGGGAAAACGAATGGCTGACTGGATAGCCACCCTGCTCCACGGCAGCTATCTAAAGATTATTTCTGGATTGGTCGCTGCTGGTGTCTTATTCAGCTTTCTTATGCCATCCGCCATGGGAAGAGTTGTCCTCTTGACCCCCATCGCACTTTCCATTGCCACCCATTTCGGCTTTCAAAGCGGTGCCAAAGGACGAACAGGAATTATCCTTGCCATAATTCTGGGAACTTTCATTCCTGCCTTCGGAATACTCCCCGCGAATGTACCTAACATGGTACTGATCGGCATGGCGGAGACCCAGTATAACATTTCGCTTCTGTATGGCCCTTACCTCCTTTTGCACTTTCCTGTACTGACACTGGCAAAAGCAATTCTCATTGTTGGTCTCATACTCTGGCTATATCCTGATATTCCTGTTGAAAAACAAGAGGGCAACAAACAGGACCCTTTGCCCTGGTCACGACAGGAAGTAATACTGGCCGTAGCCTTACTCGTCATGCTCCTCCTTTGGATGACCGACTTTTTTCACCACATATCCCCCGCATGGGTAGCGCTGGCAGGCGCTGTTTTTCTCCTTTTCCCGGGTATCAATATCGTGGGTACAAAACAATTCAACCAGAAAATCAACTGGGCCTCCATTTTTTTTATTGCTGGGATTCTTGGCCTGGGCGGCATGATCAGCAGTTCCGGTTTAGGCAATACACTGGCAGGTAAAATCATTTCCTTCCTTCCCCTTGCTGAAGGGCAGAACTTCATCAATTATGCCTCCATCAGTTTTGCCGCGGCAATGACTGGTATCGCAACCACATTACCCGGTGTTCCTGCTGTTTTTACCCCACTTTCAGAAAGCATTGCTCAAACAACGGACTTGCCGATTACGACCATTCTCATGATGCAGGTCATCGGTTTTTCAACTACTATTTTTCCCTACCAGGCACCTCCCATAGTAATTGGCATGCAATTATCAGGTGAGAAATTCAGTAGTGCCGCCAAAGTATGTGCGCTGCTCGCTCTCATCACTGCTCTTTTTCTTCTCCCTCTTAACTATTTTTGGTGGAGAATTCTGGGATGGCTGTGAATAAACTAGTCAATCAGATTAGTTTGTTCAGCATTTCATGAATTCCCTTTCCCTTAGTGAGAAAATATGCTATTTAGGCGCAGTAATGATGCTTTTACAGGGAGTGCAGCAGGACAGGAAGGATGACGTGGTTGGCGGTTCAACAACAACGACGTATCACCTTCGTGCACTGGTGGCAGGACCATAAAGTTCTATTATTCTCAGTTCTCTTCGACTACAAACGTAAGCGGAACAAGGAAGGTTGTAATCATGAAGCAAAAAATTACTTTTATCCTCAGCTGTTGCGTTATCCTTTTATTT
>JAOZKN010000152.1 GCA_029935315.1 Desulfocapsa sp.
CGGGCTATTAACCCGACACACCGGATTTGAAGTCCGGGAGCGCCACCAGTGCACTAACCACTTCCACAACGTGTTATCCATTTCACTGTAATAACTATCACAGCGGATGACAACTTTTATACTTGCCTTCAGCACCCTAAATACTTACTTAGTTTAAACAATTCCACTATTACAACAAAATAGAGAACAAGAAAAATTATGCAGTGTCAACGACTCCTGAAACAAACAAAAGCATGGTACATCCACGTAAGCAATGAAACCATGGCCCCTGCCCGCATGATCTCCTTTATAAAAGAGCATGCTGCCAGTTGTGATATCTGCCTCAAAGATCCCGACCTTGAGGAAGAAATCGAAAAAATCACAGAGATGATACTTCCCGAATCGAAGATTCCAAAGGCTGTACGTATGCAGCAGGAACAAGAAGAGATGGAAAAGCAGGCAGCTTCTGAAGAAAGCATTGAAGAAGAGAATGATGCTGAGGGAGACGATGCAGAAGAAGACGACGGGGGAGACGACGGGGGAGACGCTGAAGGAGACGACGAAAAAGAAGTAACTGACCCGGGCAACAAATAAGTGCATCGGATACACCGACCGGCACTTCAGAAATTCTCAAATATTCAAAAGCCAATCACCGAAAAGCGATTGGCTTTTTGTTTTTTCTGCAACACACGCCTCCCCTGACATTTTTTTCTTGCATTCATCTAACATTTGACATTTACTAATAAACCGTATACTTAAATTTGCATGCTTGGATGTAATGCTGTGTGCAAGAATAGCATTTTCAGTGCCAGTAACAACAGGTTTTTCACCATCGTCTCCTGGCAACCATGCTGAAAATATTAACGGTGGAGCAGGCACCACCCAATAAAGCAGTACCGCACGTATGAGTGAAAAGAACAAAGCAATATCTCTGGTCAGTACTATTTTACTGATTCTTTCCCTGGCACTTCTCTATCAGGGAATTTCCTATTCTAACAAAAACCTCCAGCAATCCGTTGAAACAGCTAAAAGCAACATGAATTTGATGTTGCTCTCAATCCAGGATTTTTCATTTGCACCCTACAGATCACGAGTCAACAACCTTTTAGAGACCAATCCTCAGATTATTGAGGCCTTCGCACAACGGGACAGAGAACGCCTCTACCAACTGGCATTGCCGAGATACCATGCATTACAGCTGGAGAATCCATATTTTCGTGTGTTGCATTTTCATCTTCCGGATGCAACAACTCTTCTCCGTGTTCACAAACCTGAATTGTATGGTGACAGTCTAAAAGATCTACGTCCAATTGTTGATGCTGTACATAAAACGAAAAAACCACTGGCAGGATATGAAGTGGGAAGGAATGGCTCATTCTACCGCATTGTATCCCCGGTATTTGACCAGGATACCTACATAGGAGCACTTGAATTCGGTATCAAGACCCATGAGGTACTTGCATCGCTCGAAAAAAGGGATATACAAAATGTCACCACCTTCTTTTCCAAAGACAATTGGAATAAAGTAGCCAAGTCTGTCATAAAACCGGTTAAGGACCTTGGGCCATACGTTCTTCTCACCCATGGCAACCCTTTTTTCGACAATATCCCCCCAAACCTGACTATAAGCAAAAATGACCAGCACATAACCCTTGATAAAAGAGAGTACGTCTTCCACTCTCATCCAATTTTTACCGACTATCAAGGCAAGGCAATAGGAGGCCTTGCAGTCTTACAGGATATCACTGACCTGGTTACAGCCAAAAATACGTTTATCACCAGGGCTGTTGCATTCACTGCTGTTCTCCTGCTGCTTTCTTTTCTCACCCTCTATCTAACATTTGGCAAAATGATTGCCAAGCTTGACGCTGCCAGAAAAAACGCCTCTGCTGCCAAAAAGGAATGGGAACGAACCTTTAATGCCGTTCCTGATATGATCTCCATCCTTGACGATCAGCATCAAATCATCAGAGCTAACAAAGCCATGGCCGAGGACCTGAGCGTAACAGTCCAGGATCTTATTCATACAAAATGTTACCAGGCTGTCCATGCAACTTCCTGTCCCCCGGGTTATTGTCCCCATGCGAAACTGCTCAAGGACCATAAACCGCATACAGTCGAAACCTTTGATGAGCAGACCCAGCGTCATCTCACCATCACCGTATCCCCCCTCAATGACAGTGATGGTAATTTCTTCGGCTCCGTACATGTTGTCCGTGACATCAGCGCCCAGAAAAAAGCAGAAGCAAAACTGCAAAAAGCAGAAAAAATGGAAGCCGTCGGCCTTCTGGCTGGTGGGGTTGCCCATGATCTGAACAATATCCTCTCGGGTGTTGTCTCTTATCCGGAATTACTCCTGCTGCAGCTCTCCCCTGATGATAAATTGTACGAGCCGATCAAGGCCATCCAGAAATCCGGTAAGCGTGCCGCCGACGTGGTTGCGGATCTCCTCACCGTCGCCCGGGGAGTGGCCACCGTTAAAGAAGTTGCCTCCCTCAACGGCCTCATAGAGGACTACTTTTCCTCCACTGAATGCAGGGAGTTGCTGTCATTCCACACACAGGTGGATGTGCAATTCGACCTGGCAGAGGATCTCTGTAATATCAACTGTTCACTGGTACATATTCAAAAAGTACTCATGAACCTGACCATCAACGCACTTGAATCCATAGACTTTGCAGGTACTGTTCTTGTGTCCACAGTCAACCAGCAGATCAATTCGGCTACAACCTGCACCACACCCATGGATCACGGAGAGTATGTGGTCTTGACCATTACAGATACAGGTGCCGGGATAGCAACCCATGATCTGCCCCGCATATTTGAGCCCTTTTACACCAAAAAAGCGATGGGCCGCAGCGGAACAGGATTAGGCCTCGCCGTTGTCTGGAATACCATAAAAGACCATGATGCCTTTATTCATGTGGAGAGCGACAGGGGTGGAACCACCTTTACCCTTTATTTTCAATCCTGTCACAAAGAGGCTGCAGAAGAAAAAGAGGATGCCAACTTACTGCGTTTAAAAGGAAGTGGAACAATTCTGGTGGTGGATGATGAAGAGCAGCAACGAGACATTGCCTCTGAGATGCTGTCTCTCCTTGGATATACTGTAGATACTGTTTCCAGCGGCGAACAGGCCATTGCCTATTGTCAGAAAACTTCTGTGGACCTTGTGATTCTGGATATGCTCATGGAGCCTGGCATAAACGGCTTACAGACCTATCAGCAGATTGTCGACATCTGTCCGGGTCAGAAAGCCATCATTGCCAGCGGCTTTTCTGAAAGTAAGAGTGTTCTTGATACCAAGACACTGGGAGCAGGTTCATTTATCAGAAAGCCATACAGTCTCGAACAGCTTGGGGAGGCTGTACGGAAAGAACTGGCGGGGTGACCCTACCAGTTTTCCACTATTTTTTCAGCAAGTTATGCAAACTTGCACCAGCCAGCCACCGTTCCAGGTTCTCAGCAAAATACGCAGCAAAACGTTCATGCCAGTCTTCTACGGAATCACAGTAATGGGGACTGAGCAAAACATTCTCCAACTGCCACAACTGGCTCGACTGCGGGAGTGGCTCTTTACTAAAGACATCCAGATATGCACCGGCGATTCTTTGTTCCTGTAAGGCGCAGACCAGTGCCTCTTCATCCACAATATTTCCACGCGCGGTGTTTATAAAATAAGCGCTCTTTTTCATGGATTCGAACATCTTTCTATCAAAATAGTGGTGAGTTGCTGCACTGTATGGCAGATGCAACGAGACAAAATCTGCCTGAGGGAGCAGGGTCGGCAGCTTGTCCGGGGTATAGACCTCATCCGCCTCGGGGGAGTCCTGCAGATGCGAGCGGACTGCTGTGACATGCATACCAAAGTGACGTGCATTTCTGGCCACAGCAGTTCCTATATGGCCCATACCGATAAGCAGCAGTTTCTGGCCAAGGAGTGAACGCCATGGCAGTTTCTTGTATATTTTTTGCTGTTGTTGCTGCTGATAACGGAAAAAGCCAAAATTAAGATTAATCATGGCTCCCATAACCGTTTCTGCCTGAAACCTGCTGAGCACCCCAGCACAATTGGTTACCGGACAGGTTATCTTCCCTAAATCACCAAGATGATCAAAGCCGGCACCTGCCACCTGAATCCATTGCACGCAAGGGTTCCGCGCAGCCATGGTCTGGGTTGCAGTGGAAACAGGATCGCAGCGAAAGCTGAGTATGATATCCGGCTTCCTCTCAGCCATTTGTTTCTCCACTTCCTGATCGTTGCCGGCATGTATAAAGTGCAATGCTGGAAACCTTGCACACAGGGCCCTGAAATATCGATCAGGTTCATGATGAATGACTAAAACGGTGTGAGCAGCTAGCATAATGACCTGCCAAAGGGGGGTAGATAAAAATTGTTATTCTGCCAATTTTCCTGATACATAGTTATGAAGAACACTTGTAAGTGATGTTGATTTGGCTATCTTTCTTGAAAGTGTTTTTTACAGATTTCCAGCCATCTCTTTAGTATGATTCAAGAAATACTTTTTCTTATTTTGTAAAACTGACCATTACTCCCACCTTGGTTTAGGTATTTTTTGGTGGTTTACGTTTCACCCAATTTTTAACTTTTAATGATTTCACTCGTTTGAATTCTTTTTCATTGTTTGTAATCAGTGTTAAATTCTCACTTAGCGCATGGGCGGCAATTAACAGATCAAGAGGTCCAATTACATTACCCTTCTTTTCCAGTTGAGAACGGATTTCCCCGTAACACCTTGCAGCATTTTCATCATAGGCAAGAATTTCAAATGGACTAAGAAACTCAGCAAGTCTTTTTATATTTTTCTGAATTTGTTTACTTTTATACGCGCCATATTGTAATTCTGAAACAGTTATTGAGGATATACAAATATTCCCAATACCCATCTCTCTAAATTTCTGAATAACCTCCGGCGGATGATCATTCATGATGTATATGCAAATATTGGTATCAATCAAAAACATCATCCAAACCCTCTCTGTGTTGTTGGGATTCAGGCTGATTTCGTTCTACCATGAATGGTGCATCATATTTTCGTAAATTTCTTTCCCAAGCATCCCATATTGTCTGGTCTTTTGGTATCAGAAGAACCCCTTCTGATACTTTTTTAACATACACCTCTTTACCTTCAAACCGGTATGACTTTGGTAAGCGTACAGCCTGACTTCGTCCATTGATAAACAGCTTAG
>JAOZKN010000060.1 GCA_029935315.1 Desulfocapsa sp.
CAAACGAACAGCAATCATTTTTATAAATTTCATATAAATAAAATATAATCGAGAAGAACCTTCCTTTGCGCATGGAGAGTTCATTTCAAATATGCTAAAAGGCTTTTCCCATGAATACTCTTTTTAAATTTAAAACCAGCAAATCTCACTTTTTGTCCTTGTTACCTGTTGCCATTATTTGCTTTTCTTTCATCTTGGCTACCGCTCATGCCGCATCAAACACAAAAAACAACGAGATCATCATAGATAACGGTGATCTGCTATATGTTATAATCCCAAAAGAAGTCACCAGTGAATTCAATCCCACTGAAAAAAATTACTTCAAGGCAAAAGTTGAAGTCGATCGACACGGGTATATCTTTCTGCCAAGCCAGGGAAATATTAAAATATCAGGAAACACAACGCAACAAATCAATGACATCCTTACAAACAATCTGCCAAAGTATCTTTCTAAAAGCGACAAAGCCTATGTAAACCTGATCGAAAAAAGCCATTACATTCAAATCCTTGGACATGTTGCAACACCAGGATGGTATAATATACCAGAATCAGCAAACATCCAGGCCATTATAAGTAAGGCTGGAGGTTCCCTGGAAAATGCGGATCTGGCGTCCGCAACTATTAGCAGAACAGAACAAGGAAAGACAATACAACTACCCGCTGATATTCAGCAATATCTATTAAAGGGAGACATTGGAATGTTACCGATTCTCCACGAAAATGACACCGTCTTCATTCCTCTTTTAATCTCCACAGATGGTTCCAATGCAGATTCCGACATTAATGCTAAAATTCGGATCTTTGGCGCTGTAAATGTTCCAGGCATGTACCCGGACACAAAAAACAAAGGGAAAAATCTCCTGAATCTTATTATCGCTGCTCAGGGAGCAACATCTGACGCTGATCTCACGAATATAAAAATTATACGAGCTGATGGAAAAAGAGAAATATACGACATACTGAGCCAGCTCAACACACAGGATTCTAAAGAACCATTATCATTTCCAACCATATACAGTGGAGACATCGTTCACATTACCAAACGCCAATCAGGTGCTACTGATGCTGCTGGAAATAAAGTTATGGCAGCACAAACTGTTATCCTCACAGGTCCCGGTAGTAGAAAGAAGGGCCCACACGCCTTCAACCCTCCAACAACACCATTTGAAAGTATCAGTGAGGCGGGTGGTGTAACTGAATATGCTGACACAAGCAATATACACATTATTCGTCGAACAAAAAAGAAACAACAAAACCTTCTATATAACTACGACAAAGCGCTTAACGGAGAGGAACCTGACGTTAGCTTTCAACTCATGGCTGACGATATCATCTACATCCCCCTTGCTAAACGCCAGACCAACGCAACGGATGCCGCCGGAAATGCCGTTGAAGCAGCACACACAATCACCTTCACAGGCCCGGGAAGTAAAAAACAAGGGCCCCATCCTTTTGTTCCGCCAACAACGCCCTTTGAAGCTATTTCCCAGGCAGGTGGCCTCACCGAAACTGCCGACACCGGGAACATAATAATACTGCGCAGAGATGGTACGACACAGCATATCCTTCCCTTCAATTTTGACAAAGCCTTAAAAAGTGAAAAGCCGGATGTTAACTTTCAGCTTGAAACCGACGACATTGTATATATACCCATTGAACAAAAACAGACAAATGCAACTGACGCCGCGGGGAATGCTGTTTTTGCCACTGATATCGTCATCTTCACCGGTCTGGGGAGCCACAAGCAAGGCCCGCACCCATTCACTCCACCAACAACCCCCTTTGAGGCCATTGCTCAGGCTGGTGGTTTAAACGAATTTGCCAATTCTGATGATATTATGATTATTCGCAAAGCAGATGACGGAACCCGTGAAATCCTTCTTTATGACTACGACAATGCCTTACAAGGTGAAGAGCCTGATGTCAGTTTTCAACTTCAGAGCGATGACATCATTTATATCCCCTGGTAACGTGGATAATTAAAATTAGTCACGAAGTTCCAGCAAGAGACTCTCGAGCTGTTTTTTGTCCAGCACTGACAGCTTGAGAGATTTTGCCTGTTCAAGTGCCTCCCGTGCAGCATCACGTTCCCCTTTTTTAAGGTATACTGCGCCAAGATGCACTTGAGCCTTTCCGTACAATTTATCTTTATCCAAAGCCTGTTCGATATATCGCTTCGCCATAAGCAATGCTCCCTGGTGAAAATACACCCATCCCAAAGCATCAGCAATCTGCACATTTTTTTCCTGGCTATCATAAGCCTTCTGCGCCAACGTCATGGCCTTACTTATATTATCCCCCTCTTCAGCATAAAGCATGGCCAGATCAGCGGCAACGATCGCATTAAAACCTTCATCTGCAAGGATTTTTTCAAACAAGACTATGGCCTGGGGTGCATTTCCTACTTCCATTGCAGCTTTTGCTGCCAGAAGATTTTCTTTTAACTCACCAAGTTTGGCAAGGATATCGTTTGCTTTCAGTAATGCACTCCCTTTTATTCCTTTTTGCACAGCAGTATTGAGCAAAGCCTCTGCCTCCTGTTGCCTTTTCTGAGCAAACCGCAACATCCCCACATGATAAATAATTGTAGGATTATCAGCCTTAGCTTCCATTGCTATGTGTAAATAGGAGTCAGCTTGTGAGTAGGATTCTTTCAAAACAAGAATCCAGCCCAGCGTATCAGCCACATCGGGGTTGCCGGGCAGTTTTTTATAAACAACATTGGCCAGTTCAAAGGCACGATCAAGATTCCTCCCATCCTCTGCATACAAAAAAGCCAGATTATTCATGGCTGGCAGATTGTCATTTTTTTCCTGTAAAATTTTTTCATAGCTGGCAATTGCCTCGTCAGAGGCACCTATCTTCAGCTGAAAATCCGCCAGTTTCATCATAATAACGACATCGGCAGGACGAAGCTGCAAAGCTTTTTTATAAAAATGAATAACGTTACCATCATCTTTTTTTGCTTTATAGAGTTCAGCAAGCATAAGACTGGGGGCAACAGCCTCAGCCCTTTCTGCCTCTGGCAAAAGAATTCGCTCTGCACGCTCAAAATCCCTTTGGGATATATATATATTTGCTTTCACCATAACTGCCTGACGCTCATCCGGGAATCTTAGTAAAAAAGAATCCACCTCGCTCATTGCCTGTTCATATTCTTTTTTCAGTATATAAATCTCCACAATTCTATCGAGGATCTGCACACTTTCCGGTTTTTCATCCTTAATTTTTGTATACAGGAGCAAAGCCTTATCGTATTCTTTAGTGATAAAATATATCTCGGCAAGACGAAAAATATGCCAGGTTATTTCCGGTTCTAGCTCCACAAGGAATTGAGCATCAGCAAGAGCTGCTTCGGGGTTATTCATCTTTAGCAAAACAGAAATACGTAATGCTCTAACCTTCGAATTATCAGGTTTTATTTCTAGTATTTTGTCCAGTTCATGAAGACTTTCCTTGAACTCACCTTTCCTGGCAAATAACCCTGCCAATGCCATTCGGGCCTTCAACATATTTGGATTCTTTTTCAGCGATTCACTGATCTCCGTTATGGAAATATCCTGAGACTCTTCAATAAATGTAACCCCGTAGAGAAACTGATTCTCCGCAGCATCGGGTGCAAGTTCCTTCGCCTTTGAAAACTGCTCCCTTGCTTCAACGACATCCTTATCCTGCATCATCATCAGGCCTTTAAGAAAATGTCCCCGTGCATCAGCGCTATTTTCATTAAGCAAAGCGTCAACAGATTCTCTTGCCCGTTCAAACTCACCTTGAGCCAGAAAAAGCTCAACGACTTTTGACTTCAAAACTTTTTTTGAATTATCTTCAGCAATAATCAGTTCCAGAATTTTCTGAGCTTCCTTATAATTTTGAAGAAAGGAATAATAATCTGCCAGAATCAACTGGTTATCTTGCAGCTGCCCCTTTTCCGCCACTTCAACAGCTTTTTCAAAATATTTTAGGGCTGTTGAGGAGTCTCCCTGGCGATGCTTAATCATGGCATACAGCCTGAACAGGCCAGAATCAGAAATACCGGCGCGTTCAGCATCACCAAGAATTACGATTGCCTGCTCTTGCTGATTTTTTTTCAGAAACAGTTGAGCCAGAGCCAGGGAAGGAAGTGGACTTTCAGGAAAATCTTTTTTCATCTGCTCCAGAAGTAAAACAGAAAGATCAAATCGTTCAATCATCTGATATATTTGAGACAATGCAATTTTTAAATGAATATCATCTGGATTGTTTTTCACTGCTTTTTCGACTAAAGAGCGTCCTTCAACAACATCGCCTCCGACAACCATCATTCTACCCAGATTGAGTTGGACTGCTGACGAATCTGGATATTTCATCACAGCATCTTTCATGACCGTCAGACCTTCATCCAACCTCTTTGTATAGGTCAGTGAATTGCCAAGAATCAGGTACATCTTCTCATCATCACCATTTACTTCAAGATATTGCCTGCAGACACTAATGGCCTGGTCCAGAAATTTATTTTCAACCAGAAGTAATGCTAACTCCTTCCTGGCCTCCTTTAATTGTGGCTCCAGCTGCACAGCATTGTTCAGCTGACCATATGCTTGTTTGATATCACCCGTTGCACGATACAGCTGACCAAGTTTATAATGAGCAATTGCCATTTGTGGGTTTGCCTGCAATGCTTTTTTAAACCAGATAACGGCTTCATCAGGATTTTCAGCATCCATTGCATCTATCCCCTGTTGAAAAAGCCTCTCCGGATCATCACTGGAACAACCATTCATACCAGCAAAAAGAACAAGCACGCCCACCAGTAGAACAAAACGATCAAAAAACTTCCTTTGCCAAACCACCATAGCAACTCCACTCTGTTCAGAATATTATGAAGAAGATCCCTATAAATAGAGATCATTATAGCATTTAACTGCTCCCTGGAAGCATAGAGAATATTCAGGGATAAATCAATTGATAGCTTTTACTCCCTGACAGATCGAACAGCTAGTACCTTTACGCCATCAGCAAATCCAGGAATATTTCATCTTTACAAATCGCTCCAAATCATAGATATTGTCTCTGTCTATCTAATGCTACTATTTACCTCTTCCCAAACCACAAGTTATGCCCTATCTCTTTAAAAAACATTATCCTTTAAGAGATATTATTTTCTGTGTTGGTGAAGGATTGTTAATATTCCTGACATTCTGTTTCACCCATGCCCTGCTTATTGGTGACTATTTATATTTTTTTTATCTCAACATCCATCTTACCCAAGCATTGGTCATCACTAGTATCTTCCAGGTTTGTCTCTATTTTTACGACTTGTATGATCTCAATCGTGATCTGACTCTCACTGACACCGCTTCCAGGATGATGAAGTCTTTTGGACTTGGTTGTATTGTGCTTGGGCTGATCTACTACACCATGCCACTGCTTTCCACTTCCATCAAAATCTTCTGGCCCGCTTACTTTGCCATTTGCGGAGTAGTACTGGTCTGGCGCTGGGCATATTATTTTATTTTACAAAAACGTTTATTTTTGCACAGAGTGTGCATCATCGGAACAGGGACTTTTGCTGCTGAAATAGCGAAAGAGATTGAGGGAAAGCATGACTCAGCCCACAAAATTATATGTTTCAGTGGCAACAGCAAGGTAAGCTTCAACCCAAATAATGTACCAGTACATAAAGAAATGCCTGACATGGTGCGATATTGTCATCAAAACAATATTGAGACAATCATCCTCGCCCTTGATGACAGACGTAAGTACATACCGTCTGAGAAATTACTTGCTTGTAAACTCAGTGGTATCAGAATTGAGCAAGGTGTGAATTTTTATGAGAGAATCACCGGGAAAATACCAGTGAATCGGGTTAGCCCCAGTGGCATTTTCCTGTCTGATGGATTTACTGTGGGAAGATGGACAGGAATGGGAAAAAGAGTTGTTGATATAATTTTTTCTCTGCTTGGCCTCCTGCTTTCGATGCCACTGTTACTGCTGTCGGCGTTTATTATCAAACTTGAATCGAAAGGTCCCGTATTTTATATACAGGAACGCGTTGGCACAGGAGGAACTGTTTTCAACATTATCAAATTCAGGTCAATGTACCTGGATGCAGAAAAAGACGGCGCAGTATGGGCCACTGAAAATGATGATCGAATAACACGCTATGGTCGATTTATTCGTGCAACCCGTATCGATGAACTCCCACAAATGCTCAATGTGTTAATGGGTGATATGAGTTTTGTGGGACCACGACCGGAACGCCCCGTCTTTGTAAAAGAACTGGAAGAAAGCATTCCCTTTTACAAAATCAGACATTACATAAAGCCTGGAATCACTGGCTGGGCACAGGTTTGCTACCCATACGGAGCCTCTGTTGAAGATGCTTTACGGAAACTTGAATACGATCTCTATTACATGAAAAACATATCCGCCTTTATAGACGTGCTGATTATTTTTAAAACGATTAAAACGGTTCTCTTTAAGATAGGAGCACGTTAAGACCCTTCTTTTTCCTTTTGCAGCGTCTTCTTTATCCAGCCCAGACGGATATGGTACTGCTGACCTGAGTCTGTCCATTGATCACAGGTATCATCTTTACTTTTTAGGGGATAGTCTACTGCCTTGTCCACCCTGCAGAGACCAGATTCTGTATCCTCCATCCTGAATGTCTTACAATTTAAACATGTTCTGTTTTGTAAATAAATCATTGTCTTCCTTTACAATTCAAAGAGTTGCAGACAGGGAAACTCCATGCCATCCCCGCTGTAGTTCGTTTTTGCCTTAAGAGTTACAAGCCTTTCCGGAAAACCATATTCTGCAAGGGCTGCAAGAAAAACGTTCCGGGAGTCCTCTTCAATCACTGTATCGCTGGTAGCAAAAGTGTTATACACAATCCCACTCACCCTGATTCCACGATTCTTTGCCAGTTCCAGGGCCGACAAGGTGTGATTAATGGAACCCAGCCTTGAGCTGGATACCAGTATCAATGGATAGTCTTGCTCCTGCAGATAATCAAGAAATGTCATTTCCCGGGTCAGTGGAACCAGTAAGCCACCGGCACCTTCCAGAAGTACATGCTCAAAACGCGTACGCAGGCCTTCAGTTGCTTCTCCTATTTTCTTCGTGTCAATACACCTGTTCTCAAGCTCAGCAGCCAGATGCGGAGAGCATGCTTTATCAAAGACATAGGGGCAGGTCATACCACTGCTATCTTCTGCCTGCAGTTCAATCCCCATAAGTTCACGGTGTACTATGATATCTTCTGCAATTCCACTGCATCCGGTCTGCACAATTTTCTGAGTGATAACCGAGCACCCACTCTGCAGAAGAGACTTTGCCAGGAGACCGGTGGCTATGGTCTTGCCAATATCAGTATCTATCCCGCTTATACATGTGACAACGCCCATTTATCGTCTTCTCGCCATAAAACAGGATGATGAATAGCTTACAGGCAGGCCACCCTCTGTGGCAAAGCTTTCTCTGTAGCCTTTTTCAAAATCCTGTAATGATTCTTTATTCCATTTGTACTCACTGACACCACCCACTCCGGTGTCACGAATATGCACAAGTATCTCTCGTACCGTCGGAAAGAACAGCGTATCCAGAAATTTTTCATAATGGAGAATTTCAAAATCGGCATCCAGTGTCTCTGTCAGGGCATCATCTGCAACATACTCCAATTCTACTCCTGTTAAACTGGAAAACTCACGGAGGGTACCCGGTCCAAAGAGTGAAAAAGCAAGACAGGATCCGGATTCAAGTTCGCTGCCCAGGCGTTTTATAAAGGCCTGTGGATCACTGAGCCATTGGAAAGTGGCTCCGGAGATAACAAGTGAGAGACGGGAAGGAAGAGGCAACTCCTCAATATCACCAAAACAGGGAAGAAATTGCACTGAACAGCTGCCAGCAAGCCTGTTTTGCAGAAATTCTTCACATTCCGGCACCAGATCATTGCAGTAGAGCTTTTGTACCGGCCTTTCAATGCAGAGTTTTTCGGTGAGCGTCCCTGTGCAGCAACCAATCTCAAGGACAGAGTTAAAAGTGGCATCAGGCATACTTTGCAAAGACCGCATTAAGCGCTCTGCAAGTTTATTCTGAACCTGTGCGGCCGCGTCATAACTCTGTAAACTCCGTAAAAAACACCGGGCTATTTTGTCTTTATCAAGACGCAAAACCATGCACCACCTTCCTCATCAGGATGTTATCCCTCAGCCTTTCGTATCAATTCGTCCCAACTGTCATAAGAATAAAACAGAAAATGACTTCCGTCGACCCGCTTCACTTGTTTTTCCTGCCAGAATTGCAACTGGTTCTTTGTGGGCATTATCAGATCACGGCCTGCAACAATGGCGGTGGTATAAAGCGGTTCTTCCTCTCCCCTGCAAACTGCTGTTTCAAGGAGAGCAGCCAGTTCCTTTTTCTGATCCGCCACACTGCGCCGGGGTTGCTGTCTGATAAAATCAGCGCGAAGTTCACGGTCACGAAACATACGATAATAAAACTTCAATCGCCCCTTCTCGTCAAAATTTCGAAGAGTGGCGTAAACTGTTTTTTCAGGAATTCCGTACTGGTCATCAATGGGACAGAGGGTTCCATTGATGGCTATCGCAATGGTGAATACATCCTTACGCGCTGCAAAGAGCTGCTGCCCGGCCCATACGCCCATGGACCAGGAGACAAGCGTAACATCTTTATAGTCGATAAAGAGTTGCTGCAGGTCTATATCAGAAACGAGACTGCTGTAATCATAGAACATAAGTACATCGTACTGCTCACTCTGCAGAAATCGTACAGGGTGTTCATCCATTCCCCAGCCGTTGCAAAAAATGATCAAACGCGCAGTTTTCCTGTTATGCAGCCATTTATGTTTCACTAGCGGCAACTCATTATTTCAGTAATCAAGCCGGGTAACGTCTCCAGCTCCTGCCACGACATATCGGCACAGAGGGATAAACGAAACCGGGCCGTTCCTTCAGGCACGGCAGGCGGGCGTATGGGGAGAACAAGATAACCACGTTTCTGCATAGCTGCAGCAAGTTGCACAGCCTTATTATCTTCGCCAATGGCTATGGGAATAATATTAGAGTCTCCTCCTGTCATTATTCCCTTTTCCTGCAAAGAGACGCGTAAATTTTCGGAAAGCTTCAACAGATGTTGCCGCGCATCAGTCATCTGCAGACTTTTTTGAAAGACAAAACGATTCCAGTTCAATGTCAGTGGTGGCAGGCCGGTGGTAAAGATAAAAGACCTGCTGTGATTGATAAGATACCTGCGGATGGTGCGACTGCAACAAACAAAAGCACCTATGGAGGCCCAGGCCTTGCCAAAGGTCCCCACCAGCAGATCAACATTTGCAAGCTGCTGCGTCTCTTCCACCTTCCCCAACCCTCTGGGGCCATATAAACCAACGCCATGGGCTTCATCAATATAGAGCATGGTATCAAATTCTTTTTTTATGGCAACCAACTGCTCAATATCAGCCACATCACCATCCATACTGAACACCGATTCCGAAACAATGACCACCTGTTCATACTGGTCTCGATATTTTGTCAGCAATTTTCGTAACTGTGTATAATCGCAATGGCCATAGCGTTTGCAATGGGCTCGACTGAGACGAAACCCGTCATGGATACTGGCATGATTCAGTTTGTCGGAGAGGATAAGATCTCTCTTGCCAAACAGGGCCGGCAGGATGCCAATATTGGCGTGATAACCGGAATTAAAGAGAAGAGCAGCCTCGCTCTGGTACCCATGGGCAATCTCCCCTTCAAGATCATGGGCAAGCTGGCTGTCACCGGTAAGCAGTCGTGAAGAAGATGCAGCAAGGCGAAACTCCCGGGTATTTTTTCCACTCTGTCCTGCAAAAAATTCTTCCTGCAAGACCTTATCATTGCCAATGCCGAGATAATCGTTAGAACTGAGATTCAGATGGTATGCCCCACTTTCAACGGGGCGTACATTTCGTAATCGTCCCTTTTCCCGGAGCTGTTCAAGCTTTTTTGCGTATCTGGAGTTCAATGCACAGACTCCTCTTCAAGCACCGAACAAATAGCAGCAGTCAGTATTTGCAGATCAGCATCATTCATACAGTAGGGAGGCATCACATACACGAGCTTGCCAAAAGGACGTACCCAGACACCTTTTTCCACAAATGCAGGCTGGATACGTGCCATATCCACAGGAGAGGTTAACTCCACAACGCCAATAGCACCGAGAACCCGTACATCCGCAACGGTTTTCAATTCCCGGCAGGGAGACAGGCCCCGTTGTAACTGTTTCTCTATATTCCGGATCGTTGCCTCATGGTCAGATTCAAGAAGGAGCTGCAGCGAAGCCCCGGCCACCGCACAGGCAAGAGGGTTAGCCATAAATGTGGGGCCATGCATAAAGACACCTGGATTTGTAGCAGAAATCCCCTCCCCCACCTTTCTCCGGGCTATGGTTGCGGCAAGGGTCATGGTGCCACCTGTCAATGCTTTACCCAGACACATAATGTCTGGCACCACCTCAGCATGATTACAGGCAAAGAGTTTTCCGCTCCGGCCAAATCCGGTGGCAATTTCATCGGCAATAAGCAGTACATCATACTGGTCACAGAGCTTGCGAACCTGCAGCAGATACTGAGGATGATAAAACCGCATGCCTCCAGCCCCCTGAACAATGGGCTCAAGGATCACAGCTGAAAGTTCCTTGTGATGCTGTTCGATCAGACCCTGAAATGAAGTAATATCATTAGGGTCCCAGTCCTCTGTAAAAGTACACTCCGGCTTATCAGCGAAATAGTATTTGGGCAGAATACCGGAATAAAGCTGATGCATGCCATTCACCGGATCGCAGACTGACATACAGTGAAACACGTCTCCATGATAACCGGAACGAATAGTCAGGAAACGCTGCTTCTGCGGTTTACCAGCGGCGTAATAATATTGTATAGCCATCTTCATGGCCACTTCCACAGCCACAGATCCGGAATCTGAGAAAAAGACAAGATCAAGGTCACCCGGAGTGATATCAACAAGGGTCTTCGCCAGCTGCACAGCAGGCTCGTGGGTGAGACCTCCAAACATCACATGACTGAGACGCCCTGCCTGTTCCTGTAGTGCTTTGGTCAATAGAGGATGATTGTAGCCGTGGATAACAGACCACCAGGAAGCCATACCATCAATGAGTTCACGCCCATCGCTTAAACGAAGACGAACCCCATGGGCTGACTCCACCCCATACACAGGCAAGGGGTTAGTGATGGAGCTATAGGGATGCCACAGATGCTCCCTGTCGTAGCTGAGTAACTCTTCAGGAGTCATGGGAGTTGAAAACCAAGTTTTTTTAAGGCCTTCAAATCCTTTTCCACACCCGAGCCCATGGTCGTCAGATAATCACCAACAATGGCGCCATTTGCCCCAGCTGCAAAAAACCTATACTGTGCATCGGTAAAGCGTCCGCGCCCTCCTGCAATCCGTATAACAGCCTGTGGATTAATCAGGCGAAACATTGCCACACAACGTAA
Source organism: Desulfocapsa sp. (assembly GCA_029935315.1). Taxonomy (GTDB): domain Bacteria; phylum Desulfobacterota; class Desulfobulbia; order Desulfobulbales; family Desulfocapsaceae; genus Desulfocapsa. The sequence continues at coordinate 11,489 of JAOZKN010000060.1, forward strand.
AACCTCATCTAAGGATATGGGAGGCACATCTGCCAGGGGAGTATTGGGGATAGGAGAGAGAATATTCAGGGGGATGGAAAGAACTGCAAGATCACGCAACTCAAAGGCCAGTTGCAGACGTTGTTTCTCGGTTTCGCCCATACCAATGATCCCACCGGAACAGAGATCCATCCCGGCAGCACGGGCAATTTTCAGGGTTGCAACTTTTTCCTGCCAGCTATGGGTGCTGCAGATGAAAGGAAAAAACTCACGGCAGGCTTCAAGATTACAATGGTATCTGCGTACACCATAGGAATAGAGCTGACTGGCGGATTCATTTGTCAGGAACCCCATGGAGGCACAAAACTTGAGCTCCGTCTCTGCGGCCATGGCAACATAGATCTCTTCCATCCTGCTCAGCTGTTGCGGCTGTAAACTCCGCCCTGCGGTAACCAGAGAAAGACGTTTTACGCCATGGCCATCATTTTCACGGGCCTGGCCAAGGGCAACAGCTGTATCAATCTGCCCATAGCGTTGAATGTCAGTATTATGATGGGATGATTGAGCACAATACTTACAATCCTCCGAACACTTCCCGGAACGTGCATTAATAATGGAACAGAGATCAAACTGCTCCCCATGGATTTCACGACGGAGAGTGTTTGCAGCAAAACATAACTTGTCAAGATCTGCAGTTGCAACCAGATCACAAGCCTGTTCCAGGGTTTCAACAACGGCAATGCTCATTCACTCAGTTTTTCCATACATTTTGCAAGCCCTTCAGGGGTATCAAACTGCAGAGCGTTATACGTATAGCCCTTGGGAGCAATCTTTCGCATCATACCTTTGAGTACGGTTTTCGGTCCAACCTCAATAAAGGTATCCACACCCTGATCAATCATTGAGCTGATGATTTCAAACCAGCGAACCCTTGAAGCTATCTGACTGGCCATCATCTCTTTAATTTTACCTGTGTCCTGCTCTGTTTTTGCGGAAACATTAAAATAAACAGGGGTGGCAGGAGCCTTAAACTGCACATCATCCATAAAGGCGGAAAAATCAGGAACAGCATCAGCGACCAGTGGACTGTGATTGGCAACACTTACAGCTAGTGGTATCACGCGTGCCCCTTCTTCTGTTGCCTTTTCCGAAACCGCGTCAAGCCCGGCAACGCTTCCGGAAATAACAATCTGCATGGCAGTATTATGGTTTGCTGCGGTTACAACTCCAGCATCACTGCACTCTGCTATAAGTGCTTCAACTTCGTCTATGGATTTACCAATTACCGCCCGCATACCACCTGGGTTTTTCTGTCCTTCACGCTCCATCAATGCGCCACGTTTAATAACCAGACGGATAGTATCTTCCACGCTGAAAACACCTGCAGCACAAAGGGCCGAATACTCACCCAGACTGTGTCCGGCAAAACAAGTGGCGGACAAACTCTTAGCAAATGCTTTCTTCAGGCCCTGGTAGCAGATAAGGTTAGTCACCGTAATGGCAGGTTGCAGGTGAATGGCCCGGGTTAACTCTTCCATGGGCCCATCCTGGCACAATTTCTCCAGAGGAAAATCACAGACAGATGCTGCATTTTTCATAATATCAGCACAAGCACTGTCCGTATCTATAAATTCACGTCCCATACCGAGGAATTGAGAACCCTGTCCGGGGAAAAGTATCGCTATTTTCATTTTTGATTCCACCTGTTAATGACTTTGCATATATCTGGGAAATAGAGGGTTAGAGAAAAAAATTAACGTCCAACATCGAACATTCAACATTGAACATCGAATAACAAGAAAGGGGTATCGTTTAACAATTCAGACTTCGATGTTGAATGTTCGATGTTCAATGTTCTATTATTACATCCTTTTTCTTCTGCCGTTCTTCCAAAATATTAGTCAGCAAAAAAAGAGCCACCCCAATTGTAATAGCTGAATCGGCCACATTAAAGGCGGGCCAGTGATGGCCAGCCACATAAAAATCCAGAAAATCAACAACTGCGCCCAGGCGTACACGATCTATCACATTGCCTATGGCACCACCTGCAATAAGCGCCAGAGCAGGACCATAAAAGCGATGATCCCTTCGCATCCGAAACCAGGCAACAAGCAGCAGGACCAGGGCAATGGTGGCAAGAATGAGGAAAAAATAGTGCCGCCAGGCAGCATCCACACCTGCCAGAAAGCCAAAGGCCGCGCCCTTATTGGTCAGGTAAGTGAGATTAAAGAAGCCAGGAATAATCTCCACGGATTCATACAAAGCAAAACTCTTCACCGTCCAGACTTTTGTCAGCTGATCAAGGACAACCACAAAAAGCAATAAAAAGAGAGAAAGCACTTTTGCTATTGCCCCTCTTTATCGTTAGCGGTCACCACATTCAGACAACGCTCACAAAGTTGTGGATGTTCGGCATTTGTACCAACGAAGGTATCACGTGTCCAGCAACGTTCACATTTTTCCCCTGACGCCGCACGAACCGCCACCGCAAGCTCTGGAATTTCCTCACTGCTGAGGAAATTCAGCTCGGAGAAATCGGCTTTATCTTCACAGACAGTGAGCACGGAAACAATACATACATCCTTTACCTGCTCCCGGCTTCCTTCAATAAAATCAGCCCACTCGCCACTCACCTCCAGAACGACCTCTGCTTCCAGGGGATGTCCAATAATCTTTTCCCGGCGGGCTGCTTCAAGTGCCCTGGTAATTGCAGAGCGTACTTTTATCAGTTTTGCCCAGTGTGCCTCCTGAGTCGCATCACGCCTTTCAGCTTTTGCCTCAGGAAATGCCGTGAAAAAGATACTCTCTTTCAAGGGTGACTTATCCGATAAACCATGAAAATGTTCCCAGGCTTCAGCAGTAGTAAAGGTGAGTACCGGACTCATCAACTGCAGTAACCCACCCAGAATTTCATGCAGTACTGTCTGGGCAGAACGTCTCAACCGGGAATCGGTACCGGAGCAGTAAAGCCTGTCTTTTAAAATATCAAGATAGAAGGCACTCATGGTGGTTCCACAAAAATAATTAAGGGCCTGATGAATGGGATGAAACTCAAACGACTCATAGGCGCTGGTTACTTTTTCTCGCAACTCTTCAAACTTACCCAGAGCCCAGCGATCAATTTCCTCCATATCTTCGTAGGCAACAGCATGGGAAGACGGATCAAAATCAGTGATATTGCCAAGAAAATAACGAATGGTATTTCTGATCTTGCGGTAACTGTCTGCCACCTGCTTCAGGATTTCATCAGAAACCTTTACATCGTCACGATAATCTTCACTGGCAACCCAGAGACGAAGGATTTCAGCTCCAAATTTTTCAATCACTTCACTGGGAGCGACAACATTACCGATGGACTTGGACATTTTTTTGCCCTTGCCATCAACCACATAGCCGTGGGTGAGTACGCCTCTATAGGGTGCAACGCCTCGCGTTCCAACAGAGGTAAGCAAGGAAGACTGAAACCAGCCACGATGCTGGTCACTCCCTTCAAGGTAGAGATCGGCTGGAGCCCGTAACTCTGTACGTGCTTCACAGACAGCGGCATGGGAGCTTCCGGAATCAAACCAGACATCAAGAATATCTTCTTCCCTGGTAAAATCATCTGCTCCGCATTTTTCACACTTACACCCTTCAGGCAGGAACTCTGAGAGCTCATGACTGAACCAGGCATCTGCACCTTCCTTGCGAAACAACTCGTCCACTTTAGCAACCAGTTCTTCACTTTTCACAACTTCACCGCAGGCAGTACAACTCGCAACAGTTATGGGTACGCCCCATGTTCTTTGTCGTGACAGACACCAGTCAGGCCTGTTTTCAACCATGGAATAAATACGCTGCTTACCCCAGGAAGGTGTCCACTGCACATTCTCAATTTCACTCAATGCTTTTTTCTGCAGATCATTCTCCTCCATGGAGATAAACCATTGAGGTGTGGCACGATACATAACCGGTTTTTTACAACGCCAGCAGTGGGGATAACTATGCTCAATGGAGTCTTCATGAAGAAGTACACCACTGGCTGACATATCGGCGTTGATGGTTTTGTTGACGGCTGGTATCTGCTGACCGACATACTGGGGCACTTCATCGGTATAACGCCCTTCGCTGTCAACGGGAGAGAGGATATCAAGATCATAGCGCAGGCCGGTAAGATAATCGTCTGCACCATGGCCCGGAGCTGTATGTACACAACCGGTTCCAGCCTCAAGGGTAACGTAGTTGGCCAGCACCAGCAACGAATCCCTGTCCATAAACGGATGGCGGCATTTGCGATTTTCCAGTTTCCTGGCCGAAAATGTTCCAGCAATGGAATAGCCTGTAATACCCATTTCTTCCATCACAGATTCCACCATCTCTTTGGCCAGAATCAAAACTTCGTCACCAACTTTAACAGCGGCATATTCAAAATCAGGATGAAAAGCCACAGCCAGGTTTGCGGGCAGTGTCC
>JAOZKN010000153.1 GCA_029935315.1 Desulfocapsa sp.
CGGTCATGGCTGCTTCCATGGCAAGGGAAATGGTTTCAAGATCACGCATCTCACCGACCATGATAATATCAGGATCTTCACGCAAAGCACCACGAAGTGCGGCGGAGAAACTCTTGGTATGTTGTCCAACCTCACGATGATTAATGACGCATTTTTGGGAACGGTGCACAAATTCAATTGGATCTTCAATGGTCAGGATATGATCTTTACGATTACGGTTTGCCTCATCCACGATGGCCGCCAGAGTCGTGGACTTACCGGAACCCGTTGGCCCGGTAACAAGCACAAGCCCTTTTGGTAAATAGGCAAGGCGGGAAATAACCTTGGGAAGCCCAAGCTGTTCGCAGCTCAGGATTTCACTTGGAATCTCACGAAAAACAGCACCTATTCCAAATTTTTGTCTAAAAAAGTTACAACGATACCGGGCAAGGCCTGGAATTTCATAACCAAAATCGATATCTCCCCGTTCTTCAAAGATCTTAATTTTATCCTCAGGACAGATCTCATAGAGCATAACCTTCAGCTCATCATTTTCCATTTTCTTAAATTTTACACGCTCCATATCACCACGGATACGTAAAATCGGCTGCTGGTCCGCAACCATATGTAAATCCGAGGCACCTTCGTCGTTCATCAATTTAAAAAATGCATCTATCTGGGCCATATATAGTTCCTCTCCTTAGGGATACAGCTAAAATATTCGTCCTAACCTACAATACAACACTCTTTTTTATAATTTCAACTACTTCTTCAGTATCGTCAATAATCTTTATAAGATCGAGATCCTCGGAGCTTATGGTTCCATTACTGATAAACTGATCCTTTATCCAGTCAATCAGCCCTCCCCAGAAGGAACTCCCAACCAGCAGAATGGGGCAAGGTTTAATGCGTTGTGTCTGTATCAAGGTAACAACTTCAAACAACTCATCCAGTGAACCAAAACCTCCAGGAAAACAAATAAATGCCTGAGAATACTTGAGGAACATCACTTTTCGGACAAAGAAATATTTAAATTCAAGGGGAAAGTTTGAATAGGGATTTGGTTGCTGTTCGTGGGGCAAAGCAATATTCAAACCGACCGAAACCCCTTCTGCTTCCGATGCGCCTTTGTTGGCAGCCTCCATAATACCGGGGCCACCACCTGTGATTATCCCGTAACCAGCCCTGGCAAGTTCTCCTGCAAGGTGCTCAGCTGTCAAATACCACTGGTCATCGGGAGAAGTTCTGGCAGAACCAAAAATCGACACAGCCGGCACATTGAGGGCAGACATGCCGTCAAAACCATCGACAAATTCTCCCATAATGCGAAACATTCGCCAGGAATCGCCAACAACATCATTCTCAAGACAATATTTCGGTTCCCTGGCAACAAGTCTTCGATCTTTTCCTTTCATTTGTTTCCTCAATCACATAGATAAATTATTTAGATAACAAAATTTTATCACAGATTTGTATTGGCAGCATAGTGTTCCGCTTTTGTTTTCCACCTGGCAGCAGCTTTCTTTTGCCCCAGTTCACTGGCCATGTCTGCTCTTTGTCTTAACGCCGCCAGTCGGGTCTTGCGCTTGCGCAGACAGGGTTGGAGCGTTTTTACAGCAGCCATAAAATCACCACAATGGGTTTGTGCTCTGGCCAGTCGCATCTTCAAGTCCAGGGAATCTGGACTTAATTCAACAGCTTTTTCACAAAATCGCAGGGCAATATCATCTCCTTCATTCTCTATAAGATATATTCCCCCTAAAATACCGAGTACATCAGCATCATATTCATCATAACGCATTGCTCGTTGCAGATACTTCATTGCTTTCTTGTTCTGTCCGAGGCCTGCATAAATTTCGCCTAAATATTTAAGCGCCCGTCCGCCAGAATCTTCGCTTTCTTCACCATCAAACCAAGGCAAAAGCAGTTCCAGGGCCTTTTTATACAATTTCTCATGGGTGTAAAGGAGCGCCAGTTGAAAACTGATATCTTTACGTACCTTCGTCTGTTCTTCTGTCAGCGAACAGGCAAGAGCATTGGATAAAGATGCTATGGCCTCTGTATTTTCTTCCTGAATCTGCTGTTCAAGCCCAAGATTATAGAAAGCCATAAAACGGTCATCTTTGCTATTACAAGCCTTTTTAAAACAATCAACAGCAGCCGTATGTCTGTTCATCTGCGCGTAACAGACACCAAGACTGTTGTGTAAATTCCCATCATCTGGGGCAAGTATTAAACCCTTTTTATATTCACGGACTGCACGAACAAGGTCACCATCCCCGTAATAAATATCACCACTGATATTAAAACTTAACGCATTACAAATAATCACAGATCCATCCTGAAGAAATGCAGCATGGCAGAGCGCCTTTTTACTGTTGAGCAGCTGATTGGATTTTGAACCTTCTACGGCGGAGTAAACACTTATTCCAATATTAACAAGAGCATTACCAGGAGATTTCTTTGCAAAGAGTGCAATAATATTCCGGGCAATGGTCTTAATTTTTTTATGAGAAACAGACGGATAAAACAGATAATAACTACTTCCATCAGCTATAAGCTTCCCCTTTTTACCAGTTCCTTCCAGAATACCTTCTGCCATACCATCCTCAGCACTGGCAAATTGAAAGAGAGAAAAGGAGCTACTGTTCCGTGCAGTTTTCTGTAACCAGCGTTTTAAACGAGTTGAAGGAGGAGCTAGCGGGTGAATATCGGGATTTTCAAGGGATGACGAATGACAGAAGGCAAATGGACCTCGCCTGCTGGCAACATGCAACGCTGCCCAGGCCTTTTTCATAAGAAATTCGGAGAGCGGGATTGACGAATCAGGGCTGCTTGTCACGCAGTTAAACGATACTGTCGAAACGTGCACCCTGGAACAACGCGCTCTTTTCAGAAAGTTAACCAGTAAAGGTGCAAACTGCGATGCGAAATCATCTTCACAATTTTCACAGACGATCCCAAAACAGGACTGACCAAGATAAAAAAGAGGAAAGCGATTATTCACAAAAGTCTTTAACAACGAGACTGTTCTGTGCTGGTATTTTTTTGCAGAAAAGGAACCGATACTCTTAGGATACACAGAGAGTAGCACCAGCGTTCCATTTTGCGTTTTATTGTATGAATCAAGGGACTCTTCAAGATACAAACTACTCAGCAAGCCGGTGAGTGGATCAACACAGGCCCTTTTCATCATCAGGAATTCACGAAGCAACTGTGACAAGAGACCGTCGAGCCAGTCATTACCAACTTTCCGAATCAGATACTCATCAAGTCCAGAGACTCTGGCAATAACCGTGGTCTCCTGAACAGGAAAAGGTAAAAAAAGCATGCCTCCTGTGAGAACGGGACGTCTCGTATCAGCAGCTTCTATAATCGCATCACGTATTGCTTTGTCTTCTTTATTTTCTTCTGGTGAATCAGCAGGTTGCTGCGAGACCGGATCCAGAAAACGTATTGTATCTATGGTGGGGATATTAGCATGAATGATTTGCAAAAATTCACGGGAAAAACGATAGAAATCAGAACGCTCCAGAGTTTTGCACAGCTCATGCTGAAAATACCCAAACATCAGTGTATACACTCAGCGATGAAGGCCTTCAGGAGATCAAGCAATATGGGAACATCAGCCTCCTGGATGGTTCTTAAATCAAGAACCATCTTCTCATCCTCTATTCGGCCAATGAGCGGTATTTCTTTTGTCCGGAAACTCTTCTCAAGGAAACTTGCACTCCTGCTTCCTGGATCAAGCACAAGCGCCCAGCTATCCAGGCCGTACTCTGGCATTGCTCCGCCACCAACTTTGGATTCTGTTGGAAGCAGTTGAATCATAGTTTTGATTTTCTTCGCACCTCCAAGGCGCCGCAAAACAGACTGTCCTTTCTTTTTAATTGTTTCGGAATCAGCAGTTAACATTGCCAGGGTAGGAACCTTACGCAGTGCGCCATCCATATCATAATAACTGCGTAAAACTGTCTCAAGTGTGGCAAGGGTAAACTTATCAATACGTAAGGCACGATTCATTGGGTTTTTCTTAATCTTATTTACAATCTCTTTGCGCCCCACAATGATTCCAGCCTGTGGTCCACCAAGAAGTTTGTCGCCACTGAATGTGACAACATCAGCACCATCTTTCACTATCTCCTGTACCGTTGGTTCTTTAGGCAGTCCCCAGGGGGAAAGATCAATAAGAGAACCACTTCCAAGATCCTCCATAACAGGTATGCCATGTTGCTGTCCCAGACGAACCATATCCGCAACAGGTACTTCGGAGGTAAACCCAATAACACGAAAATTAGAGGTATGGACCTTCAGGAGCAGAGAGGTGTTTTCGCCAATGGCCTGTTCGTAATCAGAGAGATGGGTAATATTCGTCGCACCAACTTCAATCATCTGCGCACCACTTCGGGCCATCACATCCGGAATTCGAAATGAACCGCCAATCTCCACAAGCTGTCCACGCGAGACGATGGTTTCAGAATGAAAGGAAAGAGTATTCAAAGCAAGGAGTACGGCAGCCGCATTATTGTTTACAACAATTGCTGCTTCTGCTCCGGTAAGGTCACAGATGATATCTTCAACAAGGCTATATCTGCTTCCACGTTTTCCTGTGGTCAGGTCATATTCCAGATTGGTATAACAACTGCCGGCAACCTGAAGGGCGTCTATGCTGTCTGTCCCTAAAAGAGATCTGCCAAGATTAGTGTGGACAACAACACCGGTGGCATTAATGACTCTTTGATAATTAGGGCTGTTCTTTATAGTAATCGCCCTGATAAATATTTCCTCCCACTCTGTCTGGTCAGTTGGAAGGCTTTTGAGTTCACCGGCTAATATCAACTTTCTTTTTTCATCGATGGTGTTTTGCACAGCAAGCTTAATGAGCACTGAAGGAATATCAGGGTCAATTTTGCTCTGCAGTTCATCAAGTACCCGATCAATTTTAGGAAGATTTCGAAGGAGTTTATTTGTCTCGCTCATGTTTTTTCTCTATATTCAGTTAAATAGATACAACAATACTACGCTTTAAGTACATGATAAGCAAAATAATTTCAATGAAGAGAAGTATTACTGAAAACAAAAAGAGAAAGAAATCAAAAAGAATGGATTTTACCATTGACACGCCCCCCCCAATTGAGTAATTTGCCGCG
>JAOZKN010000237.1 GCA_029935315.1 Desulfocapsa sp.
GGCTTGCCCAAAAAGCTATCATTTAACAAAAGGAAACAAAATGAAAAAACGATTTTCCAGAAACATCCTGGCACTGTGTCTCGCCACTCCACTTTGTTTTACAACTGCTGTTGCTGAAGATCGTTTCTCATTCCAGGATCATATTAGCGGGGATTGGGGAGGCAGTCGTACAAGTTTGTATGATGCCGGTGTTGATATAGCATTGAACTATACTGCTGAACCAGCCGCTTCACTTTCGGGTGGTTATGAGCAGGATGACGAATACCTCCATAACATCAATGCTGCCCTGACAATTGATCTGGAAAAACTATTTTCCATAAGAAAAACAGTTTTTCTGGCCAAATATTCAAGCCGCAGCGGAGATAATATTTCAGACCGCTATGTCGTACCCTCATATGCTGAAAACGGTAGATATGAATATGGCGAATATTATAATAAAAGCCAGGAAGCGTTTGGTGGTCAAACCACCAAACTTGTCAATTTTCAACTGACCACCGAAATCGGTGATGACTGGTCTGTTGATTATGGACGACTTGTCATGAACGATCTGTTTTTACGTTCAGATCTCTACTGTAACTTTATGAACAATGCAGTCTGCGGCAGTCCTAAGGGTGTTTTTACTCCCTACGCCTTAAATGCATATCCCGATGCAACCGTTGGTGTCCATGCCAAATGGGAGACATCTGAGATGGTAGACTTGAAACTTGGCGTGTTTGACGGTGGCTGGCCCGAGCAGGATAGCAATGGCTGGGACTGGAGTATGGGACATAATGGGGTAGCGGTAACAGGAGAAGTGCAAATCTTTTTTGATCGTGCTGAAAATGGTGGTGCCCAGCAAGTTATAAAGGTTGGCACCAATTACCACTCGGGTGAATTTGACAATTTTAATACCGGCGAAAAGACAAGCGGAAGCACTTCCGTGTATATCCTGTCAGATTGGAAAGTTTTTTCAGAAGAAGGAGATATCAATCAAGGTCTTGCACTCTTTGGCTCCATTGTTGCCAACAGTGATGATGAAATTGCAGCTCTGCCTTTTTCCTATATTATGGGCTTTGTTTATGAAGGGTTAATCCCCACACGAGACCGCGATAAATTAGGTTTTATGCTCAACGTTGCCGAACACTCTGAATACAACACCTATACCCACGATTTTGTTACCGGCAAAGAGCGCGGCCATGAGACCATCATGGAACTTACCTACAACATCAGAACCGGATACGGAATTGAGATTATGCCCACCCTTCAGTATATCAATCAGCCCAATGGTTCGAGAGACTTTACCGATGTCACTGTAGCTGGCCTTAAATTCAATGTTAACCTATAAGAAGCAGGGATCACCATGCAGAACATTATTGTCAAAGCTCCTTTGTCCGGTGTTATCTTTCCCATAGAACAGGTTCCTGATCCGGTATTTTCTCAAAAAATGGTGGGTGATG
>JAOZKN010000012.1:0-38689 GCA_029935315.1 Desulfocapsa sp.
CTGAGCTACACCCACCGCCGAAAATTTGCGCTCATTTTATACCCTGTAGCAAGGGATAGCGCAAGGGGAAAATGGTATCTTTACAAGTCAGCCTTGCAATGGAGGCATTTTCTGGCCTGAGCTTTGATAATTTCAGTACAAAAAGGGCATTCTTTCTTGTAATTCTTTTCAAGAAGTTTCGCTATAATCATATCTGTTGCCTGTTTAAATGCAGTTTTCTTAAATGTATGGTTACGGATTGCATCAATACAGGAAAGATCATCAAAAAAGATCAGCATTTCAACTGCACGTTGGCGAGGTTCGGGGGTTGCAGCTTCATCGAGGATAAGTGTCATTACCGGCTGTATATCATTTTTTTCCAGACAGGTTTCCAGAGCCTTTGTTGCCGCCTTCTCGTTTTGGTACCGTTCATTTTGTTCCCTAAGCTGTTTGACATCTATAATTGAACCGGTAAATGCAATTTCGGAGGCAACCATCATCACATTCTGCTCGATGGAGCCTGGAAGTTGCATATTGCGAAACGTCCCCTTATGGCCATAGTTGACATCTACCTTCTGCCAGCCAGTCTTAAAAGGTGGGCACTCATTGTTGAGGCAGATAAAAAGTATTTCCGAGCCCCAACCAAGTCCGTCTCCTACATGAACTGGAGGAGCCTCACAGGCGACCATTTTTGCATCACAGTCCGGGCAGATATGTTCTTCGTCCAAGACGCTTAAATCTTTAATATTCATTGTAATACTCCTTGGTATATGTGTTTAAAACTTATTTTTTTGGTATATGGGGTGTCGTTGCTGCCTGAAAAGTGTCTGGTACAGCACACTGTGTTCCTTCTGACCGAAGAAACGAAGATCCTCAGCCGCCACCTCCGCGCAAGGTGACAAAGAGAATAAAGAACAGCCAGCAGGAGATGATAAGCATGAATGTTTTGTTGATGCCATTCTTCTGGTTGTTCTGCTCTTCTTTTGTTCTTTTCATGTTCTCAACCATTTGGCCTGGACAATACAGAATCAACGGCTTTGGATTGCTTCATGTGTTCTGCTAAAAACTGCGGACTAAGGTGTGATTTGCTCTGGTCAATAACATCACAAAGCCCTTTGATATCATGTCCTTCTGCCATATCCACAACACGCAGCAGATTTTCGGCGAAACTACGTACAATCTTTCTCCCATCACCACCGGTGGACATGATCTCTGCATAGGTACGTGGATTCTGGTTATGAATTCGTGCCATGGCCAGAATCCCGTAAAGAGATGTGAGGGTAGAGTGGGTTCCAATATCGGAGCAGGCAATTTTATGTTGTTTGAGGGTCATGGCCAGGGCTGTGGAGATAGTCGTAGGAAGTTTCTGGCCGACTCCCATAAGCAGATCATGGGTATTGGGGCTGTCCTGGGAAATCACAGCACCATGTTTATATAAAAAGGCTTCAAATTCTGAGCAGAAGGAACCACTGCGCGGTGTGCGGACAACGCTTGCATTTTTATCTTTCATGGTGAGGGTCTGCGGGCCCCACAGATTATGAACAAGCATCAGCTCAACGCCCTTGCTTATGGTGTCATTTGCAGCGAATAGAGTTTGTTCAGATTCTCCGGCCAGCAGGATAAGTGCCTGTCCATCCTCTAACAGGGGCCCATATTTCAAAATGGCCTCGACGGTGACAGAAATAGGGACACAAATCATGACAACATCAACTTTTGGAATCATCTCTTCAGGAGACATGGTCGTGGATCTTCCAGTCATAAAGGTTTGATAGCCTTCGTTTTCAAGACGGTCAGCGAACCATTCACTCATTGAACCAGTCCCGACAAAGCCAAACGAACGAATTTTCTTCACCCGCATGTCAACGCGAGGAAAAGACCCAAGGAGGCGGAGACTGTTTTCTTCTTTGATAACATCCTTCTCAATACATTTTAATGCATCCTGAAGAAGTTCATTTCCGATATGGCCTTCAATTTCGAGATAGATCTGCAGCTTCTGGGTCTTGATATCATTTTCTGAACGCAGATCAAGGATGTTGATGCCGCGCCTGGTGAATTCACTGAGGATATCAACCAGCATTCCCACTCGATCTTTCAGGGGACGGGTGATAATGGCAGTCGCGTCATAACCGGTTTCCCCGCTGAGGTTTCCACCAATGATTGCAAATCGGGTACGATTGTAAGCGGCAATTTCACGATCAACAATCTCAAAACCATGTTCAAGGAGAAGCTCTTCAGAGTCAACAATTGCATAGTCGAGACGTTTGTTGTTTTTGATATCTTCCATGGCTGTACCAATATCAGGTACAGTCAGGAGTGTTGCCTCAGGGTAATGTTCGCTGATATAATCTTCGCACTGTTTAAAAACAGAGCCACGGCCAATGATTTTGGCAGGGATAAAACTTAAAGTCTCTTGTTGCAGACACCCAAAAGAGAGGTGGATTGGCAATACCAGGTTGTCCTCCCAGTAGCCATCATCCAGTAATTCCTGTAGGCGGAAGTATTCCTTAATTTCACCTTCCCTGGTGTTGTAAATAGGGACAAAGGCAAAATCTGCTTCTTCTTTTAAGAAGGCATTTATAATATCAGGAATACGGTTAAACAGAAGTACTTTCGCGTCAGGTGAATACTGCATTGCTGCCCGGTATCCGTCTGAACCCTGAGGTCCTAGTGTGGCTATGGTGATCATAAAATCATATGCTTGTTTGATTTATCAACGACAATAAGAGCAGTAGCGTATTTTATAGTTTATTAACACTCGGCAAATGTAGTCACTATCAGGCGTTTAGGCAATAGTGCTCAATGAAAATAAAAATGCCACCCCCGGAGAGGGTGGCATTCTATTTGTCTGAAAAGTACTATGAAAAGGATTAAGGCCAGAGAAGGGATGAGTAAATCCAGCCAATAGTTCCCTGGCTGTGTTTCACTTTAGTCCATTTCCCCTGGGTTGAGAGTTTGGTGAGTACAACACCTCTATCCACGGTGGCGACAATGGCTGCGTCTGTGGATGCCTTGGTACGCATATTGATAGTTTTTTTCCCATTGGCCATAACGGTACTGCCGGGAGTCACAAGCTTGCCGTATATCCAGCCTTTGTCATTCTCAAAATCGCTGATTTGCAGCCAGTCACCCTTTTTTTGGAGGACCTTTAACGGGTAGCCCTTAAAAAGTTCCATATACACAGGGAAATCTGTTCCTGGTCCGGTTCTCACATTTACATTATCTTTTTTCACACTGACTATCTGTTCTGCAAAAGCTACAACTGGTATAATGAAAAGTACAATAAGAATAATCCCGATCGTATGGGCACAATGTTTATAATTCATAATAATCCTGCCAGGTAATGTGGTGGTGAGAGAATAATCGTCTCCATGATTTTATTCCGGTTTCTAAGGGGGAGATCATAGCATCAAAGAAAAATGAAGTCAAACAGGATGGCAGCTTTCGTGGTGGGTTTATAGTTCGATTTGCTTATTTTCAAAAGTTCATTGACCATATAAACTATCCTGCTTCAGGCTAAGGTCTTTATTCATCGGAGGATTAGCATCCCCTTGTTCGAAAATATCCATTTTTAAAAACATCTTCGAAAAAAAAGGCTGCGAGGAATTATTGCAGTTGCTGGATGTTTAAAAAGTGGTCATTTTCAAAATCCCTGGTGTGTTTTCAATTGAATGGAGTCAGGCTGTCAAATATGTGAAGCATTATACTGCTCTTCAGACAGAGGGAGGGTGAAGCGAAATGCAGTTGTGCCGTCTGCGTTGTTCTCTGCCCATATGGCAGATTGGTGGGCTTCCAGGATTTGTTTCGATATGGCAAGTCCAAGTCCAGTGCCACCAGATCCTGACTCTGTTACCGAGGATTGGGTAAACTGAATGAAGATTTCACTCAATTCATCTTCCGGTATAGAGATACCATGATTGAAAACACTGATCATTAGTTTTTCCGTGCCATCCTCTGCAGTGATAACCTTGCTGTCGATTTGTATTTTCTTTCCTACGTAACTGAATTTGACGGCATTAAAAAACAGATTCTGAAGAACCTGTGTAATTCTTTCCTTATCACAGAATGCAGAAGTAGCACCATCCCTGCAATTAATGATAAAAGACAAATCTTTTTCCATGGCAATGGGAGAGAGTGCGATGCTGACCTGGTTAATAAGTGGTAAGAGATTGCACGATGCCATATTATAGCGCATCTTGCCAACTTCCAGCCTGGAAAAATCCAGCAAGTTATCCAGGAGCCGCATAAGTCGGTTGGCTGATTCTTTAATAAGGGTGAAGTATTCGTTGACCTTCTCTTTTGGGAGTACATCTGATCGCTTAATGCCAAGGGTGGCATAGCCCAGAATTCCATGCATTGGTGTTCGAATTTCATGGGAAATATTGGCAAGGAACTCTGATTTTGCATAGTTTGCAGCATGCATTGCCTCTTTTGCCTTCACCTGTAAAGTGGTGTCACGAACAGTTGCGATAATGACATAACTTTTCCCCCACAATGTTTTGTGAAGGTTTACCTGCACTACAAATTGTTGTTGAGCAACCCCTTTTGTCGCATACCACTGAAACTCCTGATCCTCCCCGGCAAGAACCTTTTTCCAGATGGCAGGCAAGTCTGCATTCTTGTTTATGGTGGATGCTGCAATAAATGAAATGTCATATTGGAGTGCATCCTCTCTTTTTATTTCAAAGGTTTCCAATGTGGTATTATTCACATCTATTACCTGACCGTCCAGTCCAAATATAAAAATGGCATCGTGGGCTGAGTTATATATATCCTCAAGCTTTTTACGGCTGATTGCAATTTTACTGGCAGTTTGTTTATGGTCTGTTATTTCCTTGGCCAGTTGTTCGTTCAGGTCTTCCAACTCCCTTGCATTTTTCTGTATCAGAAATGTATTGGCAAGGGAAACCCAGTAGTGCCTATTCCAGTGTTTCGTCTGTACCAGGTTGAAAACAAGAAAGATCAAGATGGCTGTGCCAATGGGGACCGTAACACTATTTCCAACATAAAATTCAGTGAGTATTGACGGGCCAAGAATGATCAGAAGATAGCCATAAGAGAGATTCTTCCAGATAGAATATGTAGCCATGGCGCCTCCACTGATACCAGCCAGTAGTATAATGATAAGCGTAACAGACAATGTGTCGTGATAAAACAGCACACTGGAGGCAGCAAACACACCCCAGACAGCACCAATAAGTATGTTGGACCAGAAAAAGACAGGCAGCCATATATGCTCTTTAAAAAGTCCTTTCCTGGTGAATACATAAATGGACGCAAGTCTTAGGAAAATACAGATACTGAGAATGGTGGCCAGAAAATAAAATAAAACACAGTGCTCCTGGGAGTATTTGGTGATGATGCCACCAATAAAAAAGGCCAGAGGGACAATAAATGCACCGGCAATATTCCTGTTTTTCAGATCAATAACAGATTGCTGTAAAATTTCGCGAGACTCTGTGGCGTTGATTTTTTTTCCATCACGCTCACAGTAGTGTTTGATTTCTTGTTGAAAGAACATCTGCTGATTCTCAGGAAGGGTTAGTTGACCACTGTGGAAAGAGGTAGGCTAAATATAAAGGTGGCCCCATGACCGAAGATGCTTTCAACACGCAAGTCACCCTTGTGGAGTTCCATTATTTTTTTACTGATGGCAAGGCTCAATGCGGTACCTTTGGTATGGTTCTCAATTTGCTGGGAATAAAACTCGTCAAATATTTTTTCTGTGAGCATTGGGTCAATTCCCGGACCCTGATCACTCACACGAAAACAAACATTCGTTGTATCGCAGGTTGCCGAAATAGTCACTGTACAGTGCTGCGGAGAAAACTTTATCGCATTATCAATTACGGCCGACATGGCTTCGTGGAAAAGCTTCCAGTCAACTTCAAGGCTGAAATCAACCGGACAGTCAAGGTGTAAAGAGCATGCTTTATTTGAGTCATGTTCCTGCTGGTTCACTATCGCCTGGAGATATGTCAAGACTGATTGTTGGCCAAAATTGAGTGGGCGACGGTTTTTCAGACTAGAGAGAAACAGGATTTTCTGTACCAGATCATGGATCCGTTCTCCTGAGATTTTGATCAGTTTTGCATATTCTATGATCTTATCAGGCAGGCCGTCAGTATCAAGGATCAACTGACTCCCAAGCAGAATACCGTTTAACGGTGTTCTGGTCTCATGGGAAAAGAGTTGTAAGATTCCTGTTTTTAACTCATCAATTTCTTCAGTTTTCTTTAACTTTGAAAACACCTTCAGCTTGGCCAGAAGTTCGTCGTCCACAAAGGGTTTTGTGATATAATCATCCGCCCCTGCTTCATAGCCCTGCAGGCGTTCTTCCACCATGGCTTTACCGCTTACCATGAGGACTTTTGCAAATTTATGTCTGCCATCATTTTTTATTCGTCTGCAGACTTCGTATCCATCAATACCGGGCATCATAATATCAAGAATGATAATATCAGGATGATAACTATTGAGCATGGAAAGAGCTGTGGCTCCATCGGGAGCGGTCTTGCTTTGAAAACCTTCCTCATATTCGAGGATCTCTTCGATCAGCTTGATATTAATGGGTTCGTCGTCAACAATAAGAACTTTGATAGCCATACAAAAACCTGATGTTAATATAAGAGGATGTACAGGTAAGGTTGAAATTTTTTAAATCTTATAGGTAAATCAATATAATGTAAATATTTTATAAGCACTGTTGGATGACAGAGACGTTTTCATTTATTTACAGTCAGCTTATCACTGTGTTAAGGGCTTGAAAAAAGATCTATGGCCGCATCTACCACTGTAGGGTCATATAATTTTCCTCTGTTTATTTTTAATTCATCCATGGCAGTGTCAATCCCGAGACCGGAACGGTATGGGCGAGGCGTTGCGATAGCTTCGATAACATCAGCTACTCCCAGAACCCTTGACTCAATCAGGATGGCATCACCTGCTATTCCAAAAGGGTAGCCCGAGCCATCGAGCCGTTCGTGATGTTGCAGAACGGCTTCAGCAACAGGTGATTTGAATTCGATATCTTTTAATATACCATAGCCTGTCTCAGGGTGTGACTTAATAAGAGAGAATTCTGTTGTACTAATTTTACCAGGTTTACTTAATATGGAGGTAGGAATACAGATCTTACCTAGATCGTGAACTGCACCAGCCATGCCAATGCCAGTTATCTGTTCATTGTTAAGCCCCATACTCCTGGCAATATCTTTAGCTATAATCATTGTTCTCTGCTGATGCCCTGCTGTATATTGGTCTCTGCTCTCCATGGTTCTGCTTATGGCATTAATGGTATTCTGAAGACTTTTTTCCTGCTTTTGCATGGATTCTTCAAGTTCTTCTGTGACGAACATGTGTTCGGTTGTTTCTTTGTATATCATTGCAATGGTCCTGGGAGTACCGTCATTGTCCCTTGAAAAAACCTGGGCCTTTCCCATCAAGGACTTCTCGGTCCCATCGTCAGTAACCATTTTCACTTCATGCTCCTTGATATTGTCCTCAAACAGGGCTCTTTTGATCAGACATTCAGACTGCTCGTTGCACAACCATACAGGGGATGAGTAAACATCATAACAATGCTTGCCAACCATATCCTTGCCGAAAAGATCCCGAGCTTTCTCGTTAGCCCATAAAACCTTCAAGTTTCTACTGACCAGGCTTACATGGCTATCAACCAAATTTAGAATGGCGCAGGATTCTGGATAATTCTTAAAATGAATATCCTCATTGCAATCGAAAATGGCAGGCATTTTTAAAGTATCCAATTTTGCGATTTTCCTGGATAATCCTTCCTGTATCTGTTGCCCTATTTTCATTGTTCTCTCCTTCTGCCTGGCGGTATTATTTTTAGACATAAATCTTATCTAATTATTATTTCGGGGATTCAATACATTAAAACCTGTCAAAGTCTTACGTTCAACTATGAGCCTGGACGAGCTCCAGGGTTTCCATTTAATTGGTTATTTCGATGTTCGTTCTGTTATTTCAGTGATTGCAAGGTTGGTAATTGGTTCAAAAGCCATACTGGCACCATTTTCTGTGGCGATAAGGTCTGCAGGCAGGGCAAAAGCGTCTAGTTGTAATGTCATTCCTTTACCCTGATTTCTGTAAACACCGAATGTTAATTCCTGTCTGTCTTCAACCGGCATTTTACAAATCAAGTCTTTTGTAGCCCAGATTTCTCCATTACTGGCAAATTCTGAAAGTTGTCTGGCCACCTTGACAGAAGTGCCAAGGGCTGTAAATTCAACATGTCCGCCGGAACGTATAGCTCCAAAATATTCTCGACCCTCATGGACAACTGCGATATTGAGGAAAAGTTTATGGCTCAATCCTTTTTGAAGGACAAATTCACTCATAAACTTGTTCACAACTTTACGAAGTTCCATAGCACAGTTAATGGAATGAAGGAGGTAGGTGTCGTCGTGGTCTTTAATGAAATAATAGAGCATCTCATTTCCAGCATGCCTGCCGTAAGTGCCATAATATTTATCAAACACCGGGCTTGCCACCTGCCAGAGATCATTGATGAATTGAAAGTACTGACAGGGGAGCAATTCTGTACATATTTTTTCTAAATTCTGAACCGACGCAACCAGAGTGCAGAGGGAAACCATAGAAGGCATTCTGTTATCAAGCAATTCTTTGATTATTTTCTCACGCTGGGTAAGCATGTTAATAACAGAAGAACTGTTTTCATCTGCTGGTACAAAAACCACCAAGGTGCCTTCACGATAGGTTTCACTGTGGACCAGGAAATTTTCTAATGAGTCAGGGCTTTTACCGTTAAGAGAAAATGGTTGGTGGTAAAGGTTGTCTGTCGCTAAAGGTTGCCTGTTCTTATAAGCTTTTAAAAGAAGAGTTGTTTCATCAGAAGTGATTCCGGTATAGGTCTGAGCGAAGTCGCCACCAGGCATATTTCTTTGAAGAAGTGTACAGTGGAGACCAACCAGTTCCTTCCAGTTTTTGATATTGCGGTGAAGGGCAGGGGAGAACAGGAATTTAAATATATTACGGGACTCCACGTCACCAATCGAATTGATTTCCTGGTTGAAAATTACTTGTTCGGCCTGTTTGTTAACCCATTCAATTTCAAGATTGTTATTTATCAAATAAGCAGGTGACGTGAGATTCTCAATTGTTACTTTCAGGGTCTTTTGTTCGTTGCGCCGCCTGTGTTTTAGCCTCGGGCCAGGCACATCTTTTTGTTCCTCGTCGGTATCAGCAGGTACTTCCTGTACGACTCGGAGCCCTTCCACCCAATTTTTATCTTGAAACAGTTCAGTAATCTCTTCCATGGATTTACCTTGCTGTTTCAATTTCTTGACCTGTTTTATCCACTGCAATGATTCTATGGGAAAATAACCAATTTGCTTAACGCCTTCCTGATCAGGGCCAGGGCGGCTGACAACTGGGCGGGGAAGGATTCCAAACTTAATGTAATTATTAAGCGTAGCTCTTGAGATGCCGGCCTGTTCAAGTATTTCTTTGCTTGTTATTAAGTTATTATTCATGTTGGTCGGTACATTAATTTTAAATATTGAAAGTTGATTGGCGTGTCGGGTCGAGTTCTATTTAGACAGGTGTCAAGCCTTACTGTCTAAATAGAACCATGTGAAGGTGGTGATGTCAAGGAGTAAATACACACGTACCTTAATTAAACCACGAGCTGTGCCTTTCAACCTATGTATAGTGTTGATGTGGCGACTATTTACGGACTAGACCAAGTGTCTAGGTAGTAGATTGAAGTGTCTAAAAGAGTGCCGACAACCAGTACTTCCCTGGAGTTGGCTCTGTTAAATGTCTATCGTGTCGTGTATTAAATCATGTCGATTAGACACCTTAGTGTCAAGTTGTAGATGGGGGGATTATAGTAGACTAGAGCGAATTTGAGCGTCAAAGTATTGCTTTTGTGACCTCTCTTTTCAGGGGTGAGGATGATCAAAAAGTTTTTCAGAATATGTCCCATCCTCTTTGGATTTATTTGTAAAATCCACTTAAGAACAATCATAATGTCATGCAGGTGATTACCCTTAAGATAGCTTGTAGGAGAATTGCAGGGAGTGTTTTCCCCCCTTGTGTTTTTCAAATGATCTGGTTACCATTTAAAAAACACAAGCAACGGTCATTAAAAGTGGCTCCATTTCTTTATCCTGAAAGATTCCATGATTACACCAAAGTGCTGCAGGAATATGTACAAACCGGATGTATCTTCGTGAGTGAAAAAAAACAGCTTATTCTTTTGCGTCACGGGAAAACAGATTGTCCAAATCGTTATGTGGGCTCCCGTGATGTACCCCTTTCTCCCCAGGGTGTCAGCCAGATCAAAACACTGGAAAACATTCTGCATGACATGGAAATTAATAGGATTATTTCAAGTCCTATGTTGCGGTGCAGGCAAAGCTGTGAACTGTTATTTGCTGGCCGTCCTGTTCGTTATGAAGAGAATTTACGGGAAATTGACTTTGGTCGCTGGGAAGGGATGACTTTTGCTGAAATTGCTGAAAGCGATCCTGCTCTTGTTGAACAGTGGGCAGACTGGTCCCTCGACTTTTGTTTTCCCGGAGGGGAATCCATTGGCCATTTTGTGGATCGGGTAACAAAAACGGCACAACTCCTTGCTGGCTTACAGGAAAAAAATGTTATGCTTGTCTGTCATGGTGGTGTAATACGAGCATTGCTCTGTTATTATCTTGGCCTTGGTCCTGAAAATTATCTTCTTTTCCAGATAGAAAAAGGTAACTTTTCCACCCTTGACCTGTATGGTGAACGTGGTGTGTTGACTGGTCTAAATCTTGGGTAAATTATATGTCAAAGCTCATACTTATTACAGGTGGCGCCAGGAGCGGAAAAAGTAATTACGCTCAGTTGCGTGCTGAAGCCATCGAAGGCGAGCATTTTTTTGTCGCCAGTTGTCCCGTTGTGGATAGTGAAATGGACGAAAGGATCCGTCGCCACAAAAAGGATAGGGCAAACGGCAAATGGAAGACAGTCGAAGAGGAGTTGGATTTGTCAGGGGTTATTGACAGACTGCCAACTGCTTCTGTCTGCCTTGTAGATTGTCTGACCCTATGGGTTAACAATCTTATGTATCAAGCTGAAATGTCGAAAAACCGATTTGCCGAAGATGAAATGCAAGTACAGGCCAAACTGTTTCTGCAATCTGCTCTAAACTTCACTGGCACGCTTATCTGTGTAAGTAATGAAGTAGGGATGGGAGTGGTACCCGAAAACCCTCTGGCAAGAAAATATCGTGACTGTGTTGGCAGGTGTAACCGGGTGATTGCCGCTGCAGCCGATGAAGTGATCCTTGTGAGTTGTGGATTACCACTTTTTTTAAAGCAATCCACTTAATCAGTAAATTTTATGGAAAAAGCAATGAGCTTACTTAAAGAAACAATACAAAAGATATATCCCCAGGACAGTGAATCCCGTGATCAGGCCAAAGAGCGCCTTGATCAACTCGCCATCCCCCCCTGGGCTCTTGGTGATCTTATGGATCTCAGTATCGATCTTGCGGGTATTTGTCGTTCTGTGAAACCTGTGGTAACAAAAAAAGCCATTGTCACCATGGCAGGAGATCATGGAGTGGTAGCAGAAGGGGTTAGTAAATTTCCCCAGGAAGTCACTCCCCAGATGGTATATAATTTCGTTCATGGTGGGGCTGGAATCAATGCCCTTGCCAGACAGGCTGGTGCTGAGGTTATTGTTGTGGATATGGGTGTTGCCGCCGATCTGAGTGATCTTGCCAAAGCTGGGAAGATCATCGATAAAAAGATTGGGAATGGTACCAGCAATATCGTAAAAGGGCCGGCCATGTCCATGGCCAACGCCATCAAATCCGTAGAGGCAGGAATATCCATTGCCATGGACCTTGATCAAAAGGTCGATGTTTTTGGCACAGGAGACATGGGAATTGGGAATACTACTCCTTCAACGGCAATTGCTGCGGTCATCACTGGTAAATCCGTAGAAGAACTTACTGGACGTGGAACCGGACTCAATGACGAGCAACTGGCTCACAAGCAACAAGTTGTAAAGAATATTCTGTTGAGACATCAACCGGATCCCAAAAACGGTCTGGAAGTCCTCAATTGTGTCGGTGGGTTTGAGATTGGTGGTATTGCGGGATTGATCCTTGGGGCAGCAGCGTTGAAAAAACCCGTTGTGGTTGACGGTTTTATTTCCACCGCCGGAGCACTGATAGCTGTAGCTATTGAACCCTTCGCCAGGGATTATATTATATGTGCCCACCGCTCTATGGAACCGGGACATAAGGCCATGCAGGAAAAACTTGGTTGTCGTCCCTTACTTGATTTGAACCTGCGCCTTGGCGAAGGCACCGGGGCTGCCCTTGCCATGAATCTTGTGGCGGCAGCTGTTGCCGTACTTACAGAAGTTGCGACTTTTGAAGAAGCTGCAGTGGCCGGCGCTGATAAATAGTATGACCGATTGCAACAAACCAGAGTATTCCTTGCGTGTTGCATTTGGCTCGCCTCTGCAATCCTTCCTCACCGCATTGCGCTTTCTTACAGTTATTCCTGTTTCCTGGAAACAGAGTGAAGATGGTATTTTCTTTCAGGCAAGTGTGATCTGGTTTCCACTTATTGGCCTGATCATAGGTGCTGTGACTGCTTTCCTTGTCTCGCTTGTCTATCCCTGGCTTTCTCCAGCTGTTATTGCTGTTTTTGCACTGCTTATTCTTGGTGGAATAACCGGCTTTCTCCATCTTGATGGTGTAGCTGACAGTGGCGATGGCCTCCTTTCCAGCCGACCAAAAGAGCAGGCACTGGACATTATGCGTGATAGTCGTAGTGGTGCCATGGGAGTTATCTGTTTACTCTTTTTGATCCTTGGCAAATACGCTGCTCTTTCAAGTTTATCCATTGAAACCTTGATCCCTCTGCTTATTCTTATGCCCGTAGGAGGACGTACTGCCATTCTTTTCAGCATGGCTATTCTTCCCTATGCCCGGGAGAACGACGGCTTAGGGCGTTTGTTTTATAGTACTGAACGCTATTACATCGCTATTCTTGCCCTGTTCTTTTTTATCCTTATCTCCTGCTATGTCTCGCTGTCCTTAACGCTCTTTGTTTTCCCGGCGCTTCTGATTGCTGTGTTACTTTTCTCCCGCTGGTGTTTTGTAAAACTCGGAGGCGCCACTGGAGACACCCTTGGTGCTGTGTGCGAGTTTTCCGAGCTCTCCATAGCGGTGGCTGCAGTTTGTTTTCAGGGCACTGTTTGATATGATGACAGAGCCAAATCCTTCTTATACCCATGGCGGAAATATTCAGGCCGCCGCCAGAGAAACTTCTCTCAACATATCTCAAATCCTTGATTTCAGTGCAAACATTAATCCCCTTGGTCCGCCGGAATGGTTGCGCCCCTGTATCAGTAGTAGTCTCGATACCGTATTGCATTACCCGGATCCTTATGCCAGCGAATTAAAAGAAATTATTGCGGCTCGATATGCTTGTGATGCGGACACTGTTATTGTGGCCAATGGTTCCACTGAACTTCTCTATCAGTTGCCCAATGTCCTAGATTGCAGGCGGGCTGTCATTCCTGTTCCATCCTATATTGACTACTGTAAGGTGATGGAACTTGCCGGTATTCCCGTACTCCAGCTTCCCTTGAATGAAAAACAGGATTTTGTTCCGGATCTAAACGATATAGAGAGGGTGCTTGTCCCTGGTGACATACTTATTTTAGGAAATCCCAATAATCCCACCGGTGCACTGCTTGATACCGTTGCATTTAAAAACCTTGTCAGCCGACATCCTGATGTGACATTTCTACTGGATGAGGCCTTTCTTGAGTTTGTGACAGGCGAAAAAAGTCTTGCCGGAAACAGCGAAAATTTAATAACCCTTCATTCGCTGACCAAATTTTATGCAATCCCTGGATTACGGCTGGGATTTGGGGTCTTTCCCCGTTCCATAGCCTTAAAACTGCAGAAGCATCTTCCACCCTGGACGGTGAATAGTCTTGCTCAGGAAGTTGGCAAGAGGGCAGTAGGGGACAGTGAGTATCAGAATAATTCCAGAAAATACTTTCAAAGCTGCAAAGATCTTTTTTTGCGAGGCCTCGGTCGTTTTTCAGATCTTCATATTTACCCTTCGGCAGCCAATTACCTTCTTATTCGACTGCAGGGGAGTTTGTCCGTAAGCAGTCTTGCCCAGCAATTAGGAAAGAAACAAATATTAATTCGGGACTGTGCTAATTATTCTAGTCTTGGTAAGGAATTCTTCAGGATAGCCGTTCGTAGCAAGGAAGAAAATAAAAATTTTCTGCAGGCGCTTGGGCAAATCCTCTCCCCCTTACACAAAAGGAGCAGCAAACAAAAAACACCGGCCATCATGTTCCAGGGTACTTCCTCAAATGCCGGAAAATCAGTTCTTACAGCAGCCCTGTGTCGGATCTTGTTGCAGGATGGAGTCCGTATCGCACCCTTTAAGGCACAGAACATGTCTTTAAATTCATATGTTACCCATGACGGCCTTGAAATGGGCAGGGCACAGGTCGTACAGGCGCAGGCGGCCCGACTTGATCCTGATGTACGTATGAACCCGATATTGCTCAAGCCAAACTCAGATACCGGCAGTCAGGTTATTGTAAGGGGAAAACCCCTGGGCAATATGGCGGTGATGGATTATGTGAAATACAAGCAAAATGTGATGACAGATGTGTGCAACTGTTATGATGATCTTGCTGATGAGTTTGATGCCATAATTCTTGAAGGCGCAGGCTCTCCCGGGGAAGTTAATCTCAAACGTCATGATATCGTAAATATGCGGATGGCACGTTACGCAAAATCCCCTGTAATCCTGGTGGGCGATATCGACAGGGGCGGAGTGTACGCTTCCTTTGTAGGAACAATGGAAGTGCTCAACAACTGGGAACGTGCACTTGTTGCAGGTTTTCTGGTAAACAGATTTCGTGGTGACAGTGCTCTTTTACAGGATGCACACGATTACGTCCGGATGCATACAACTAAAAATGTCCTTGGCGTAATTCCCTATATCCATAATCATGGCATTCCTGAAGAGGATTCTGTGTCCTTTAAAGATGGACTGTTTGCATGTGCTGAACCGCAACAGGATCATATAGAAATTGTAGTTATCAGCCTTCCTCATATTTCCAATTTTACAGATATCGAACCATTTGCAGCGGAACCGGATGTCTTTTTGCGAATCATTGATCAACAGGAAGACATTGGCAACCCGGACGTAATTATTTTGCCGGGCTCAAAAAATGTAATCGGTGATTTGCAGGCCCTGGTGAAATCTGGTCTTGCAGCTGAAATTATGGAAAAAGCACGAAACGGCACTGAGATTGTAGGGATCTGCGGCGGATATCAAATGCTTGGCAAAAGTATCAAAGATCCCCTTGGTATTGAGTCGAAGCAGGGTGATATTCAAGGACTGTCCCTACTCAACATGCATACTGAACTTGCTGCGGCAAAAGTACTGCGACGCAGGACAGGAATACATATTGAGTCTGCTCAATCCGTGGTTGGCTACGAGATTCATCATGGACTGACCCGGACAGACGAGGCTCCCCTGTTTACATATGATGATCAGAGTTGTTGTGGTACTGCATCCAAAACTGATACAATATGGGGGAGTTATCTCCACGGACTCTTTGATTCTGACTCCTTTCGTCGCAGTTTTATCAACAATGCCCGAAGACGTAAGGGGTTGGAAGAGTACAAGGGGACACAGGTCTGTTATGATCTTGAGCCCGCTTTTGATCGTCTGGCAGATGTCGTACGGGCAGGTCTTGATATGGATTATGTCTATAAGCTCCTCAACCTATAAGCATTATGTTCCTCTTTGACTTCCAGTTGCTGGCAGCCCTTATTCTCGATATTGTGTTTGGTGATCCCGTATGGTTTCCCCATCCGGTACGAATCATAGGCTTTTTCTGCAATAAATTCGAGACAATTTTCCGCCACATGTTTTCATCAGAGTATGTGGCTGGCCTTCTAAGCTTTATCAGTGTATTAGCGGTTACAACAGGAGGGACAGCTCTTTTACTTTACCTGATATATACCTTCTCACCTTTGCTGGCACAGTGTTTTGCTGTATTTCTTCTCTATACAAGTGTTGCCATACGAGATCTGGTCATTCACTCTAAAAGGGTTTATAAGCAATTAAAGAGCAATGATTCCGTTTCCCTTGATCCTGCCAGAAAAGCAGTCGCACAGATAGTAGGACGTGACACCGCCGCCCTCGATCAAGAGGGAATCATCCGTGCAACCGTTGAAACGGTTGCGGAAAACATGGTTGACGGGGTAACAGCGCCACTGTTTTACGCAGTTCTTTTTACCTTCCTTGCACCATTTACCGGAATTAACCCCGTCTTTCTTGCAGTTGCAGGTGCCATTGGCTACAAAGCTGTAAACACCATGGATTCAATGTTTGGCTATAAGAACGACAAATATCTCTTCTTTGGCAGAAGTGCAGCACTTACAGATGATTTTTTCAATTTTATTCCTGCGCGACTCAGCGGTGTTATCCTTGTCCCTGCCGCCGCGCTATGTGGGTATAACTGGCAAAATGCCTGGCAGGTATTCAGGCGAGACCGACTGGCCCATGCCAGTCCCAATGCAGCCCATGCAGAAGCCGCTGTGGCCGGCGCGCTTGGCATTGAACTTGGTGGCGTTTCACAATACTTTGGCCAAAAAACAGTGAAACCGCTTATTGGCCGGGATGATAGAAAAATCGATAAGGACGATATCTTACGTACCAATCGACTTATGCTGCTTGCTTCCTTTCTTTTTCTGGTGACAATGCTTTTTGTTAGATTTCTGTTTTTGCTGATCTTTCAGTGATTGCACAATCATCATTTCTTGTAAATGAATCCGGTAGCTGTATATTGAAGAAAATCATGGATTCTGCACTGTAGAAAACTGATAGGGAAGGGACCTCAAGCACTCTGAGTTTATTTTTTTTCCAGAGACACTTGAGCAATCGGACGAAAGTACTTATTGTATTGTGGTATCCTTACAGAATTTGCCCTGGCAGAAAAAATGGCCCTGCTATTTCAGTGGTCATTGCAAATTTCTTCTTCTAACTGAGTTGATCATAATGAATAACATCAGTCACATATGTGTATTTTTATTGGCACTCCTTGTATGTTGCGTATCACCTGTAACAGCCAGCCAAACAGAACAGAGGTGTTTTACCTGTGAAGCTGTACAGCATGCCGCCAGTCTCAGTGTTATAGAAAAACGTCTGCAGCAGAGTGATCCGCAAACCATTGAAGCCCTCAATGATGAGGCAAAGGAATGGTTTGCCACCTTTCAAAAAGGCGGGATGTTTTTTGATGGCTGGAAGGAAATCAGTGATGATGTTGTGGGGAAAGTTCCTAATGAAAAGAAGATCAGCACCAAAATCATCATGTTGGCCCTTGGAGTACGCATTGGTTGTGAGTGGAGTAAAGACAATGACATCAGAAAGATTTCCACAAAGATGTTGAAAAACTGGGGAGGGCTGTTACGTGAAACGGTGGATAAACGCCCTGGTAACATTCCCCATGTTATTCGAGATATCGAAACCGAAGTTGATACACTTCTTGCTAGTCAGTCGTAAGGACTTCGCAGTTTAGCTTACCTTTATGCAGGCGAATTTCAAGCCTGTCTCCTGCTTTTGTACAACCACTATCCTGTAAAACTGTTTTTTGACCATTTCCAGGGTCAATTCTACTCGAAATCGAATAGCCTCGTGCCAGTGTTGCCAGAGGGCTTACGGCATCCAGCAGTGCTACCTGGCGGCCAAGTTGTGTTTCTCTGCTTTCCATTGATTTTGTAAAGAGGATGAGAAATTTGTCTCTGGTAAATTCAAGGCGTTGCTGTTGGATTTTGAGTTTTGCCATTGGTGAGCAATTCTGCAGCCTTGTAAATAGTTCATTACACTGGAGCTGCTCAGAGTCAAGTCTGTCAGCTATGATTTTGTGTAATTTCTGGCTTACATGGTCAAGGCGAAGTGAAGCATTTGTGAAAAGAAAATCCATATCCCCAAGTAAACGACGATTTTGTTTCACCTGGTATTCATAATCCTCTATGGAATTATAAATTGAAGTTGTGATGGCGTCCTGGAACCTGCGGATCTGTTTGCGCAGGCCCACCGCATCTGGAATCAACGCTTCGGCTGCAGCAGTCGGTGTCGCAGCACGAAAATCTGCACAAAAGTCGCTGATGGTAAAATCCACTTCGTGACCAATTGCTGAGACCACTGGGAGTTTTGATCGTGCAATTGCGCGGGCAAGGACTTCTTCATTAAAGGCCCACAAATCCTCTAGGGAGCCACCACCCCGACAGAGAACCACCATATCGCATTGTGAGAATTCTCTGTTAACAGTTGTCAATGCGTTGGCTATTTCAGTTGCAGCTCCTGTGCCCTGTACCCGAACAGGAAAAATGGTGATATGGGTTGGAAACTCTCTTTGCCGCCAGATCTTTAAAAAATCATGGATAGCAGCTCCGCTTGGCGAGGTAAGGATAACGATTTCCCGGGGAAATTGCGGCAGGTCTTTTTTTCGTTCAGCAGAAAACAGACCTTCTTCAGACAAGGTGCTTTTGAGCTTTTCAAAGCGCTGCTGCAAAAGTCCTGCACCATGAAAATCAACACTGTCCACAATAAGCTGGTAATCACCTCGTGGCTCGTAGATAGAAATCCGACCGTGACACACTACCTGCTGTCCATCCTCAATACTTTGTTCGAGGTAGCGGGCAGTTCCCTTAAAGAGAACGCTTTTAAGTTGTGCCTTGCTGTCTTTCAGGGTGAAATAGGCATGCCCGGAAAATGGACGTTTGAGACTGGAAATTTCACCTTGCACACTGATAAAACGATATTTTTGTTCCACCAGATTTTTCAGTTCTCTGGTCAAACTGCTCACAGAATATATGGGATTGTTTGTGTTGAGAATCATTTAGGTTCTGCTGTCTGAGGGTTGTGATTTAGAAAACCTGATATAATCGTCTTTGATAATAGACATGGGTGTCAGGATAGGGTAAATTAATCCCACTGGAGTCTTATGTCGTTTCGCTAGTGGTATAGGATTTGACCAAAAAGTAAAGCAAAAAGAGAATGAGGGCAGGGAGAAAATATGAGTGAGCAGAGTAGTTTTAATCTGAAGCAGGCTTCAGAAGAGGCCTATGTAGAACCAAGTGGGATACTGGATCAATTAAATCTTTCACCAGCGATTGTATCTTTTCTTCGTGCAAATAAACGAATACTTCAGGTATCAGCCGTCGTTACTGTTGTTCTGGTGGTTGCTATCTCTTCATACAAAAGTTATCGACAAAACAAGCTGGAGAGTGCTGCCAGCAGTCTTGCCATCTCAATGGCTGCCGAGGGTGAAGCAAAGGTCACGGCCCTTGAACATGTTGTCAGCGATTTTTCCGGAACACCATCGGCACTTTGGGCTGCCACTGAGCTTGGCCATATGTCCATGAAAGATGAGGCGTATACCAAAGCTGCCACTCAATATTCACAAGTAAGAGATAAAATATCTGATTCCAGTCCCATGTACGGATTGCTGACATTTGGCGCCGCTCAGGCCTATGAGGCTGGAAAAGAGTACAGCAAAAGCTCAACTGCGTATTCCGCCCTAAAAGATATCGCAGGATACAGCGATGAAGGATATATGGGAATGGCCAGGGTACTTGAGGCCCAGGGTGAAAACAATAAGGCCCTTGCCGTGTATGAAGAATATCTCGGCACTTTTCTTGGTGAAAACGCCAATGAACGTATCACAACAATGATTCAGGAGAAAATCACCAGGTTGCGTGCCCAGAAGTGAAAATTGTCACCAGTCCCGCTGAGATGCAATCCATTGCTCTTGATCTGCGTCAGCAGGGGAGAACTGTTGGGCTTGTTCCAACCATGGGCTGGTTTCATGAAGGACATCTTTCTCTTATGCGTAAGGCCAAAGATGTGGCCGATTCTGTGATCACAAGTCTGTTTGTGAACCCCATACAGTTCGGGCCGTCAGAAGATCTTGATAATTACCCTTATGATCTGGAAAGAGATAAGGCACTTGCAGCAGCTACGGGTGTTGATTTCCTCTATGCTCCAGAGAAAGACTCCATGTATACGGATGCATTCTCAACAACTGTGCACGTTGAAGGAGTGTCTGAAGGGCTTTGCGGTGATGCTAGGCCTGGTCATTTTGATGGTGTGACAACGGTAGTGGCAAAACTCTTTAACCAGACTTTGCCCCATTTTGCTGTTTTTGGTCAGAAGGACTTTCAGCAGCTGGCAGTTATCAGGCAAATGGTACGAGACCTTGATTTTCCCATAGAAATAATTGCCCATCCTATTGTTCGGGAATCAAGTGGGCTGGCAATGAGCTCTAGAAACACCTACCTTAAAGATGAAGATCAGGATGCTGCTCTTTCCTTATCTCGTGGTATTGCAAATGCGAAAGAACTGGCTGCAGATCGTTCTGCCACTGTTGAAAAGATAAAACAGAGTGTGCAGCAGGATATTGAAAAACATCAGGCATGTGAAGTTGAGTATATCGAGATTGTCAATGCAACGTCCCTGGCAGTCTGTGATAACATCGATTCTGAGAGTGTCATCCTGCTCGCCGTGAAAATTAATAATTCTATACGTTTAATAGATAATTCGTTCTTGCTTGCAAGTTCGTAACCACCTAAAATTCAGAAGGCTAAGCAAAGAGCTCTTTATACGTTGTGAAGAAGCAAACTGAAGACTTTTTTGATGCCAGCATTGGATAACTGATATGAATCGTCAGATGTTGAGGGCTAAGTTACACCGAGCCACAATCACTGAAGCCAATCTTGACTATGAAGGCAGCCTGACCATCGACAAGGATCTTCTCGATGCCGTTGGCATCATTCCTTTTGAGCGGGTGAAGGTCTACAATATTAACAACGGTGAACGCTTTGACACCTACGCCATTGAGGGAAAACGCGGCTCTGGTGTTATCGGTTTAAATGGTGCTGCGGCCAGAAAGGGGATGGTTGGAGATTTGATCATCATCGTCACCTTTGGGTTCTATGGCGAAGACGAACTGGAGAAATATCATCCCAATATTGCTCTTTTGAATGAACAGAACAAAGTCAAAGAGATGCTGTACAGATAGACCAGAATATTCTTATTTATAGAATTTATGACTGCCGTACTGGTCGACAAAAGTATACTCAGACGCCCAGTACGGGTTGATATTGTCTAAGTGATAGTAGGTAGAACCTGCAGTGAAATCCGTTGAGTTTAACGCGATATAAACTGATTTCATGCACTGGATAAAAGCCTGGGGATCTTCTGGAAGATAGGACTTCTTCTGCTTGATCCAGCTGAACTGATACGGTTGTTTAACAACATTTTCAATACTCAGGTCTCTTTTTGCTGCCCGATTCAGAGTAACGTGAGCAACAGCTACCTGTCCAATCTCGGATTCAGATCGTGCCTCATGATACACATTCAACGTCAGCCACAATAATCCTTCAAGAAATGTCATAATATTTATCCTTGTTTAGTGGTGTAGATGAGTGTTGAGCCTGGTTTTTTTCTGTTATGTAAAAATGGGTATTTTCTCTGAGCTTCTCCCATTCTTACATGATAATCATTTCTGGTCAAGTAAAAACTTAAGTTGTTTTCAGGGTTTCAATCAAGTCTCCACGCTAAGTCCCTAATATGATAAAGTTTGCTATTAATACGGAAAAATATCCCATTTAAAGGTAGTTAAAGAGATCAGATGTGACCCGAACTGGTATTGAAGAGAGCATCCAGGGTATTGTTGAACGTGTTACTTTCCATAATGAAAGTAATGGCTGGAGTGTACTGAAGGTCAAATGTTTTAACGATTTTGACGTCACCAGCGTTATCGTCCATCAGACCAAAGTTTTCGCCGGAGCTACCATGAAGTTTTCCGGGCACTGGTCTAATCACCCAAAATTCGGAAGACAATTTACCGCATCTCGCTCTGAAGAACAAAAACCCGCCTCAAGTGCAGCACTGGAAAAATATCTTGGCTCCGGTCTTATCAAAGGAG
Source organism: Desulfocapsa sp. (assembly GCA_029935315.1). Taxonomy (GTDB): domain Bacteria; phylum Desulfobacterota; class Desulfobulbia; order Desulfobulbales; family Desulfocapsaceae; genus Desulfocapsa. The sequence continues at coordinate 22,006 of JAOZKN010000012.1, forward strand.
TCGGCCCTAAAACTGCTAAAAGAATCGTCTCTCATTTTGGAAAAAAGACCTTAACTGTCTTTGAAGAATCCATTGGAGATCTTGTTCAGGTACCGTTAATTGCAGAGAAAAAGCTGGAAACCATACGAAAAGCCTGGGAAGAACATAAATCCATCCGCGATGTGATGCTCTTTCTCCAGGGGCATGGTATCTCAACCCTGTTTGCTGTACGTATTTTTAAAAAATATGGACAGCAGGCCATCGACAACGTCACCCGCAATCCTTACCGTCTGGCCAATGATTTTTATGGGATAGGTTTTTTTTCTGCTGATAAAATTGCCTTATCATTTGGTATTGCCCCTGATGCGCCCATACGTGTTTTTGCAGCAATCAGGCATGTCCTTGCTGCCTCAAGAGAACAGGGGCACTGCTATCTTTACTTTGAACAAATCGCCGGCTCAATAAAAGAACTCCTTGAACTCGACATTTCTCCGGTACTCCCCAGATTCCTGGAACAGATGGAGGAGCAGATGCTCCTCAAAAAAAGAACGTTGGTCAATGGCAGTGGTGAGCCACTGGTCTGTTATTATTCCAAAACCCTCTATTTTGATGAACAGAATTGTGCGGATCTGATAACAAAACTCTGTCGTCCTATTGCTATTGACAAAGCCAGGGTTCAACAATGGATCACAAAATATAACAGCCAGCAAGAATTCAGCTTAAGCAATGAGCAGACTGCAGCCGTGAGCGGATTGATAACCCATGGTTGTGGAATCCTTACCGGAGGCCCGGGTTGCGGGAAAACGACCACCACTAAGACCCTCGTCAATCTATTTCTTGCCATGGGAAAGACAGTGCTGCTTGCGGCTCCCACTGGGCGAGCTGCTCAGCGAATGGAGGAAGTTATATCCCTGGAGGCAAAGACCATTCACCGACTGCTGGAATTTCAGAATGGTTCATTTAAACGAAACCGCGATAATCCACTGGACTGCGATGTACTTGTGGTGGATGAGTGTTCCATGCTTGATATCAGCCTCAGCTCTTCCTTACTCTCTGCAATTCCTGAGCATGGGCAGCTGATTCTCATTGGAGATGCAGATCAGCTGCCATCAGTGGGACCTGGCAATGTGCTTTCCGACTTGCTTGGCTCAAAGCGTGTGCCATCGCACCACTTACGAACTGTCTTTCGTCAGGCACGTGAATCTCGAATTATCTCCTATGCCCATGCGATTAACAGCGGTACAGTTCCCCATATATCCTCTCCCTTTAAATTTCCCGAGCTCTGGAAACAGCAGTGCGATTGTCTCTTTATTGACTCCAATGAGGCAACCATGGAACAGTTGCGCATCGTAAAACGTGTTAAAGAACAGATTGCCCTTGAAAAAAGAGAAGAAGTTTTTGGGGAGAAGACACTTTACCTGGAAAGTGATATGCTGCACAAAGAAGTGAAACATAAACAATTCACCATACCAGAAAAATTTGAGCATATCGATTTTGGTTTACTCCAGACTGCAGAGAGTACAGCCGATGAATTGCGGGCAGTACTCAAAAAAGTTCATCCCTGGTCTTCACTTTACTATGGATTAACCGCAGGTCAGGTTGTTTTACGATTATACTCTGAATGGATTCCAAAATACTTTGGTGATGCTGCAGAAATTCAGGTGCTGTCTCCCATGACCCGTGGAAGCCTGGGAACAGTAAAACTCAACCAAAGCCTGCAAAATTGCGTAAACCCTGAGTCTGCTGACAAGGCACAGATAAGCCTTGGTGAGCGTGTCTTTCGCGTGGGGGACAGAGTTATTCATCGAAAAAACAATTACGACCTTGGTGTGTATAACGGAGATATCGGTGTCATTTCTACCATTAATTCCATAGAGTTGACCTGTACCGTAAGATTCCTCTCGGACCAACGTCAGGTAGAATATCAGAAAGAACAGATCAGTGAGCTGGATCTTGCCTATGGGATTACCATTCATAAATCACAGGGCAGTGAATTTGACTGCGTGATCATTCCCCTGGTATCGCAGCACTTTAAAATGCTCTTCCGCAATCTTCTCTATACCGGGCTGACACGTGCGAAAAAACTCGCTGTTTTTGTGGGAACCCGTCAGGCCTTGGGGATGGCGGTACGAAATGTTGAAATTGCAAAACGCCAGACTGCCCTTGGCACATTATTGAAGGGCCTTAATTGAAAAATTCTCAAAGGAAAACATATTATGGAGTATAGAACAGGATCAATAGGGCGCGTGCTAATGATTCGCTTTGACGACGGGGATGATGTTCTTGAGGGATTGAAGGATATTGTTATCAAAGAGCAGATAAAAAGTTGCTGGTTTCAGATTTTGGGTGGCATTCGTCATACCAGGGCTGTCACGGGACCTGAGAAACCGGTTATGCCGCCGACTCCTGTGTGGTGTGAAGTTGATGGCGCCAGGGAAGCAGTGGGCACAGGATCTATTCATTTTGAAGGTGACGAACCTCGAATACACCTTCACTCGGCCCTTGGTCATCACGGAGAGACCATGACGGCCTGTATAAGGGAACACACTAAAGTCTATTTGATCCTTGAAGTCATGCTTTTTGAACTGAATGATCTTGACGCCAGTCGTCCATGGTACGAAAAGGGTGGCTTTAACAGGCTTACTTTTTCTTAATAAGGTATGTGTATATATTCCATTGCCCACTAACAAAACTCATTAATATTTAACAAAAATAATACAATGGTAGACTATTTAAGCAGATCAGAAAAAAAACGTATCTATAAGCAGGTAGGAGAACTGGCCAAGGAAGTTGCCGCTCTCTCAGATAAAGAGTTAAAAACATTTCCTGGCGGGCCGGTGATCCATGAAGAAATCATTGCCACAAGAGGACTCAAAGGGGGGGCTCTCAACCGCCAAGTCAAATATCTTGCCAAGGTATTACGTCAGGGGCCTCTGGAAGAAATGTATCTGTTCGTAACCAACAGAAAAGGCTCCCAGCTCCATTCAAAAAAACAGTTTCACACCGCCGAGCGAATGAGGGACACCTTAATTAATGAAGCGATGGAGAGCCATCAGAAGTGTCTCAAGGAGCAGCGTGTTTTTGAACCGGGCTGGGACAGCTTTTATATCGCTGATGCCATAGAGAATTACCCAAATCTTGTCGAATCTGAAATACGACAGTGCATCTATCAATATGTAACCACGCACAATAAACAACACTACCGAGAACTGTTTAGAATGATGAAATCAGCTGTGGAACGGAAAGAACGTCTACAAAAAAGCTAAGGCAGGGGAGGGAAAAGCGACTGCTCAGAATATGTTACTGAGCAGTTAACCCTTACCGTATTTCATTGGAATCGACATAGGCATACGCGCTATGTTTGTGGATGGATTCAAAGCTTTCAACGCTTGCAGAAAACCAGGTGATTTTGGGATCCGCAAGGGCTGAAACTGCAACTTTTCGTACCACATCCTCGACAAACATGGGGTTGTTGTAGGCTTTTTCAGTTACATATTTTTCGTCGGGACGTTTCAGCAGTGCCCAGAGTTCACAGGATGCGGACTCTTCAATCATGCGAATCAGATCTTCAACCCAGATAAATTTTTTAAATTTTACATTGAGGGTGACTTCTGCACGTTGATTATGCGCTCCTGCGGCGCTGATCTCTTTTGAACAGGGACAAAGTGTGGTAACAGGCACTGTTACGGTGAGGACAAAATCATTATCTGTCCCGACCTCGCCAGTAAAGCTACAATCATATTCCATTAAACTGCGAGTACCGCTCACCGGTGCTTTTTTCTCGACAAAATAGGGGAAGGACATTTTAAGCCGGGCACTTTCTGCCCGTAGATCCTCTTTTACCTCATTGAGCAGCTGGGGGAAGTTTGTCACACTCATTTCATCCATATACTTATTCAGGACGGTGGTGAAGGTGTCAACACAGGATTGTGAGTATTCACCGGGCAGACTAACCTGGAGACTCACCCTGGCAACACTGTTTTGCAGGCCGCCATTCTTCTCACGGATGCGTACCGGTATCTGAATATCCTGAATACCAACTGATTGTATCTTCATAAGAACAGATTTTATCGCAGTTGACTGGAGTCTTTCACCCCAAGTGACTGGTAAATCTCCATTGTTGCGGCAGAGGAGTTGAGAGTGAAAAACTGGATTCCGCGAACATCGTTATCAAGCAGATCTCTGATCTGCTCAGTTGCCCAGTGGATTCCTACTTTTTCAACGTAATCATCGTTTTCAGCACGGGAAACCGCTTTCAGCAGTCGTGCGGGAATTCTGGCGCCCGCTGCCAGTTCTGCAGTTCTTTGCAGTCCGCTTTTGGTATTTACCGGCATTATGCCTGCAATGTTTGGAACATGAATTCCGGCAAGTTCACAGCGTTCGCAATAGTCGTAAAAATCTCTATTTTCGAAAAACAGCTGGGAGACAATGTAATCGGCTCCGGCATCTACTTTTTGTTTCAGGTATTCAATTTCCTGAAGTCTGTTTGGGGTTCCGGGATGCCCTTCAGGAAAACCGGCAACACCAACACACATTTCGGGAAAATGCTTTTTTATATAGGAAACAAGATCTGCAGCATAGGCAAAGCCATCTTTGGGATGAATGAAATCTTCTTCACCCTTTGGGGCATCGCCACGCAGTGCAAGAATATTTTGAATTCCGGCTTCCTGATATTTCTCAAGAATTGAATGCATTTCACTGCGACTGGATCCAACACAGGTGAGATGAGAGACAACCGTCATGTCTGTTTGCTCTTTAATCCGAACCACCAAATCGTGTGTCCTGTCCCTGGTTGTTCCACCGGCACCGTAAGTAACACTCACGTAGGAGGGGGCAAGAGGCATAAGATTGGCAATGGTCTGCAGGAGTTTGTCCGCAGCGGCATCTTCCTTGGGAGGGAAGAACTCAAAACTAAAGGTCGTCTTCTGACTTTTAAGCAGGTCTTTAACAAGCATATGGATCCTTATGGCAATAATTTGTACTGTTTTTTTTAAGACTGCAATATGTACACTTTTTTGGGTTCTTTCACAACATACAAATGGCATGGAGCTGTGCTCTGAGAATCATTCTGCGATCTTTTCATGTGAAAAGTTTAATAAAAAGTGTAAAATGCCTCGTTCACTCAGATGTGTTTACAGAAAAAGACATGGATTCAGATGGTTAATCAGGAACTACACGTACGTATTGACAAATGGCTTTGGGCCGCACGATTTTTTAAAACAAGAAGTCTTGCATCCAGGGCAGTTTCAGGCGGTAAGGTGACCATCAATGGACAACGTGTAAAATCTGCCAAAACTGTAGTTCTGGATAATATAATAACTATTCGTAAAGGACAGGTTGAACAAACTGTCACGGTGCTGGGCCTTGCTGAAAAAAGAGGCCCAGCAAAAATAGCCCAAACACTGTATGAGGAATCTGCAGAATCTATAATGCAAAGAGAAGCTGACAGGCAGGAACGATCGCTCTTTTTTGCCGGACAGCAGATGCCTGCCAAAAGACCTGGCAAGAAAGATCGTCGTAAAATAAGAGAATTTATCCGAAAAACATAAAACATATAATGAAGAGGTAGGTACAATGGCTAAAATTGAAAGGGCTTTAATCAGCCTTACTGATAAATCCGGAATTGAGGATTTCGCCCGGGCGCTTTCTGATCTTGGTGTTGAAATTCTTTCCACCGGTGGTACTGCTGCCAAAATGAGAGAAGGTGGTATCGAAGTGATGGATGTCTCCGAATTCACCGGCTTTCCTGAAATGCTTGATGGCCGGGTGAAGACTCTGCATCCTAAAGTACACGGTGGTATTCTCAATCAGCGGGCAAACCCCGATCACCAGAAGCAGTGCGCTGAAAATGGTCTGAAAAATATCGATCTTATCGCCGTGAATCTTTACGCTTTTGAAAAAACCGTAGCCGATCCTGACTGCAGTCTTGGTGATGCCATAGAGAATATTGATATCGGTGGCCCAACCTTGCTTCGTGCCTCTGCAAAAAACTTTCATGACGTTACCGTTATCGTTGATCCTGCCGATTACCCCCAGGTTTTAAAAGAGATGAAAGAGACAGGAAATACGACCCTTAAAACCAGATTTCGTCTGGCAGCAAAAGTATTTGCACTGACTTCTACCTACGATACCACCATATCCAACTGGCTCGAGAAGGTGGACGTGGAAAGTAACGACTACTTTAAATAGGGAGAATTTCAGGATGCTTAAGATGGCGGTTCTTCTTTCCGGCAGCGGACGGACACTTGACAATTTTCATGAACGCATTGAGCAGGGGAGTCTTCATGCCAGCATTAAGGTTGTTGTTTCCAACGTGGACGATGCCCTTGGACTCAGTAAAGCTGAAAAATACGGGTATCCCGCATTCCATGCTGAAAACAACGACGATATCAACACGATTCTCAAACAATATGACCTCGATATTATTGTCCTTGCAGGTTTTCTGAAGCTATACACACCGCCATCAGCCCTTACAAAAGCAGTTCTGAATATTCATCCCTCCTTAATTCCAGCTTTTTGCGGTGACGGCTTTTATGGATCTATTGTCCATAAGGCTGTGAAAAAACGAGGCTGCCTGATAAGCGGCTGTACTGTGCATTTTGCCAATGAAGTGTACGATGAAGGCCCTATTATTCATCAACAAAGTGTCGCCCTTGATTACGATGACAATCATCATGTTATTGGCGATAAGGTTTTTGCCGCTGAATGTGAAGCCTTTCCCGAAGCAATTAACAGGGTGGATGCCAAAGGGATTGATTTCTTTTGGCACAGAAGTGAGGGCTGAGGATGAAATCCAATACACTTTTAAACAGTGATGAGATTCGTCTGGCTGTGAATCGCATCAGCCTGCAGGTGCTCGAGAAAAACCATACTCCTGACAATCTGGCAATTATTGGTATTCATACCTGCGGTGTATTTCTTGCCCAGCGTATACGCAAGGTCATTGAGGAACAGACTTCTTTTGTCCTTCCTTACGGCAATCTTGATATCAACTTATATCGTGATGACTGGTCTTTAGTTACTCAAAATCCCGTGGTAAAAACCACCGATATAAGTTTCTCCGTGGAAAATAAGGACATCATCCTCGTAGATGACGTCCTCTTCAGTGGTCGTACCATACGCGCCGCCATGGAGGCCTTGTTCGATTTTGGCCGTCCCCGCACCATACAATTGGCGATCCTTGTTGACAGAGGTGAGCGTGAGTTGCCTATCCAGGCAGATTACGTTGGCCTTACCACCACCGTCCGCTCAGATGAGCGAATACAGGTTATGCTCCAGGAACACGATGGAGAAGACAGAGTAATCTTACAAAGTTGAATCTATGGAATTATTAGCCCCAGCTGGAAACACCGAAAACTTTATTGCTGCCATGGAGGCAGGTGCGGATGCCGTGTATGTTGGCGCACCTTCTATGAATGCCAGGAATCTTGCCCGTGATCTGCGCATGGAAGAGATTTTTGCCATGGTGGATTACTGCCATAGAAACGGCAAAAAAATCTATCTCGCTGCCAACAGTCTGATCAGAGAGCAGGATCTTTCCCATTCCATCAAAACCCTGGCGACTCTGGAATCTCTCGAAACCGATGGGCTGATTGTTCAGGATCTTGGTCTGGTTCGGCTTATCCGTACATATTTTCCAGATATTCCCTTACATGCCTCGACTCTTCTCTCTGCCAATAATTCCATGGCTCTTCACGGTTTCAAGGAACTTGGATTTGAACGAGTCGTTCTTGCCCGCGAGTTAACCCTTAAAGAAATTGAAACCATCTCACAACAGTCAGATATTGAAATAGAGGTTTTTGTACACGGAGCCATGTGCTTCTCCTATTCCGGTCTCTGCCTCTTCTCTTCTTTTCTGGGTGGCAAAAGTGGTTTGCGTGGCAAATGTGTGCAGCCTTGCAGGCGTCATTACAGTTACAGTGACCATGGAAAAGGGAAAAACAAAGCAGCTAAAGGGAAGTATCTTTTTTCAATGAACGATCTTTCCGGGCTTGCTGTCGTTCCAGAGCTGCGAAAGGCAGGGGTGACCTCATTAAAAATTGAAGGACGATTGCGTTCAGCAACCTATGTTTCCCATATTGTCCAGGCCTACCGAATGGTTATGGATGCGGAACCTGCAGAATTTCAAACTGTTCTTGCAGAAGCAGAAAAGTTGAAAGATTTTGCCATGGGTCGCAACACCTCTTCCGGCTACTTTCTTTCTCCCCAGCCAGTAGATGCTATCACTCCCCATCACTCCGGTAATATGGGAGATTTTCTTGGCCGCCTGGGTGGGGCAAAACCATTCGAGGACAGACTTTATGCCAGACTGACTTTAAAGACAGCTCTTGGTGAAGGAGACAGGTTGCGTTTGCATGCAGAACCATCAGGAGAGCGACTTGCCTTTACTGTAAAAGAATTGCGTATGGATAATATGCAGGTCCAGCAAGCGGAAGCTGGCAGCAAGGTGCAGATTCTTGTCCCTGACTGGGAGCATCTTTTTCATTCAAAGCGTATAGATGTCTATCGTGTTGATGTGAAGAAAGCGGCCAGGGCGAAACCTACAAAGTTACTCGCACTGGAGGCCTGTAAAAAATCATTACGTACAATAGAGCAAAATAATAGCGCTTTTATCGAGGAGGTTCTCTCTGACGCTGTTGTACCTTTTGAAGATGGTGAGCTCACTGAGATGCGAGCAAAGCGTCCGGTACTCGGCAAAAAAGGAGGGAAGAGCGGGAAGAAGAACAAGTTCCCCCTTGAATTCTGGCTGCGAACAGATTCTGCCAGGATTTTACTAGGCAAGCTCCCCTTTGTACCCGATCGTTTTTTGTTACCAATTACCAGGGAAAACCTTTCACAAACAGGGCAGTTAAAAAAGTATCTGGGCAAACGGATGCGTGATCTTACCTGGTGCCTGCCTGCAATTGTCTTTGAAACAGAGCAGGTACGTCTCAAAAAGCAGATCAACCAGCTTGTCAGGGCAGGTTTTAGAAGCTTTCAAATAGGACATATCACCCAGTTTACTCTTTTCGGCAAAGAACGTGTCTTTCTTTCATCGGACTACACCGTAAGCCTGCTCAACAGTCAGGCGACCAGGTTAATGGAGGAGGGGGGCATGGAGTATGCACAGCTTTCAATTGAAAGTGACAGGAGAATAGTCTCAGAACTTATTGCGAGAAACCGAAAGAGACATAATAACGTCAAGCTCGGTCTCACTGTATATGGTGCACCGGCACTATTCACTGCACGCCTTGCGCCTGAGCATTTTAATTATAATAAAACAATAAATAGTCCGAAGCAGGAGCAATTTAGCCTGATTAAAAAAGATAATATTACAGCGACAGTACCTGTTCGCCCTTTTTCACTGCTTCCGTATTTGCACGATCTGAAGGCAGTGGGGCTTGATTATGCTGTGGTTGATCTGAGCAATATGACTGCGGGTAAAAAACAATTGGAGGAACTGGCGGGAAGACTTTCAGGGAGTGGTAAATTCTCAAAACTCCCAACCTTTAATTACCTTGGCACGCTGGAATAAACTAGTTAGTGTCTGTCCATTAATGAGTATTTTTGCTATGGACAGGCACTAGTTGCTTTTCGCTCTCCCTTCATCAAGACGTCGCATACCTTCCATTAGCAGTTTCATAAAATAGCCAATTTCCGGAACTTCAAAATCTTCCGTGGGTATTCCGGGTGTAAACCTGAACCGACCTTCCTGTTCTTTCAGGATCTCATAGAACGCTGTTTCACCAATATGGGTATCATACTTTGCCTTAATCAGTGAACCTTGTCTAAAAGAAAAACGGGCGGTTCCTTTCTGTAAATGGTTAATTGTCAAGATACCGGTCTTATTGTTCATATTAAGGGTCTGAAAGAGGGCTTCCGCAGGGATTTCTGCAAGATTTCCTATCATTCCCGAGGAGAGATCTTTGCCGCGGATGGTGTTGGAGGTTGTCAGACGCTTTGCCAGCAGGCGAGTGAAATAGAGCTGAACAGCTGGATATTGTTCAAGAATTTGCTGGAAGTTTTTTCTGTCAATATAAAGAATTGATGACGGCTCCTGCACCTGAATGGTTGCTCCCACACAATCATTACAGATCAGGCTCATTTCCCCAAACACATCGCCTTTCGACAGGCTTGAGATAGACATGCCACGGTCATTAATAACGTTAACAGACCCGCTGACGATAATGTAAAAATTACCACCAGGGTCACCTTTACGTATGACGATATCGCCTTTGTCAAGCTTGTTCACTTTGAAAAAGTTAACAACCTTTTCCAGGTTGTTTGCATCTATATTTTTAAAAAAGGCAAAATCAGAAAGGAGGTGAATCATGGAGCTCAGTTCATTGGAGAAACCATCCTCGGCAGCATCCTCGGCAAGTATCAGCTCTTTTTTATATTCAAGCCGGAGAGACCCTGTACAACCACTGCAACTGACCATGCAGACGGGAATTTTATCTGCGCGTTCATACTGGACAATGATTCTTGTAAGATCACCATTTAAGATTTTACATTTTTCTTTTTCTACGGGTGAGTGAATAATGGCAGTGACAACAAAGGTGTTCTCTTCATTGGAGTTCATCGCAATGGTAATACCCATCACTGAAAAAGCATCCCCAAAAGAATAGAGAGGACATTTTGTAGTTTCAGAAACTGTAAAGACCGCCTTAGGGAAAGCCATAGCAGAACCAATGTTAGAAAAAGATGAAACCCTTCAAGATATTAATACATAACTTAAGTAGAATATATCGACAAAGTGGTATAAGTCAAATTTAAAGTTAGCTGCCTGTCATGAAATTAGACAAAATAGCATCCATTACTTTCTCTTAAAAATTAATATGTAGTTGCTAACATGGATTCTGCAAAGAATTTGTGAAATCTATTGACTTTACTCCATGGTCCGATTAAAAATATACTCCTTTTTGTTATCGATACTTACAATTAGGGTAAAGTATAAAATAATTTCCGGTCTTTTGACCGGTTATGGATATGTTAGCGAACATTACAGGAGGTATTCGTGGCCAATCATAAATCTGCTGAGAAACGTAACCGTCAGTCTCAGGTACGTCGTATACGCAACCGTGCAAATAGAACTCGCATGAGAAGTGCTGTTAAAGCTGTGGACAGCGCAATTGCAACCGGAGCTCAGGCTGATGCCGTTGCAGCTCTTAACATTGCCATTCCGGTAATTGCAAAAACAGCAAGCAAGGGAACAATTCACAAGAAGAATGCTTCCAGAAAAGTTTCTCGCTTAACCAAACGTGTGAACAAGATGCAGGCTGCTGCCTGATAGATACCTTCCGTATTCTACAAGCAGCCCGATTCTAATGTTTAAGGAAAGGCCATAACGTCTCAGGACTTTATGGCCTTTTTTTTATTCTATGGTACAGTAGCCCCAGGCAGAATGGTCCAACAACTGACTTATCTCTTTCATTTATACTATTCATGACTCACTTTCCTGACGAACAGACTTTTGGTAGCAAAAGCAAGAACTCATGTCTGGTTCCCGTATACAGAACGATTATCTCTGATCTCGACACGCCCCTTACACTTTTTGCTAAAATTTGCGAGGGCCGGGAGCATAGTTTCCTCTTTGAGTCAATGGAAGGAGGGGAGAAGTGGGGACGCTATTCCTTCCTTGGTTATGACCCTCTGCTCACCTTCGAATCAAAGGATTCAAAAATATCCATAAAGTCTTGTTCAGCAGCTTTTTCCGACAGTGAGGTGTCCTGTGACGATCCTCTGGATGCACTGAAAACAATCCTCGCTGACGTTAAGGCTGCAGAAGATGAGAACCTGCCAAAGTTTTGCGGAGGGGCCGTCGGCTTTCTTGGCTATGATATGGTCAGGTTTATGGAAGAATTACCCGAGGGCAGAAAGAGGGCCGGGTTTCCTGACTCTTCTTTTATTATTCCCCGGATTGTTCTGGTTCATGATAGTTTTAAGCAAACCGTAACTGTTGTGTGCTGGGTTCCCTGTGTGCCTGGCCAGGAGAACAGCTCGACCTACAAGGAAGCCACCCTGAAGATTGATTCTGTAGTGGAGACGCTTCGCACACCCGTTCCAGCTTCTTTTCATAAGTCCAGCAGTAAGGGATGTGCGGAAAAACATGTTTTTGAATCCAACATGGACAAAGATGCTTTTTATTCCATGGTTGAAAAGGCCCGTGAGTATATAAAGGCCGGTGACATTATCCAGGTCGTCTTGTCGCAACGATTTCATACCAAAACAGATATTGACCCGCTGGTGTTATATCGCGCCTTGCGCCATATTAATCCAAGCCCTTACCTTTTCTTCTTAAAGCTTGGAAGTATCGTCCAGATTGGCTCGTCTCCAGAAATTCTTGTCCGAAAGGAAGAAGAAGTTATAGAGCTGCGTCCCATTGCCGGAACCCGGGTACGAGGGAAAACTGAAGAAGAAGATCTTGCCCTTGAAAAAGAACTCCTCGAAGACCCTAAAGAGACAGCGGAGCACCTGATGCTCGTCGACCTTGGCCGTAACGATGTTGGAAGAATTGCAAAGTATGGAAGCGTAGAGGTGACAGATCTTCTGGTAGTAGAGCGTTACAGTCATGTCATGCACATTGTTTCCGGCGTCCAGGGGATAATTGCTAAAGACAAAGACCAGTTTGATGTGATGAGAGCCTGTTTTCCTGCAGGAACCGTCAGTGGGGCACCTAAAATACGAGCCATGGAAATCATTGATGAGCTTGAGCCTGAAGGTCGTGGCCCCTATGCTGGTGCTGTCGGCTATTTTGGTTTTTCCGGAAATATGGATTTTTGCATCACCATCAGAACATTTGTAATGCAGGATGATAACCTCTGGGTTCAGGCAGGGGCAGGGATTGTGTATGACTCACAACCGGACAAAGAATACGAAGAAACAATCAATAAATCCATGGGCCTGCGCCGTGCACTTGAGCTTGTAGAGAAGGGGTTTTAACCATGCTTGTGATCATAGATAATTACGATTCCTTCACTTATAATATTGTCCAGACCATCGCTGGTAATTTTCTCGACGATGGTGAGCAGGGTGATATTCGTGTGTTTAGAAATAACAAGATCAGTGTTGAAGAAATCAGCGCATTAAGTCCTGATCAAATCCTTATCTCCCCCGGCCCTTGTACACCTGCCAAGGCCGGTATTTCCATTGCCACCATAAAACATTTCAGCGGGAAAGTGCCCATCCTTGGAGTGTGTCTTGGCCATCAGTCCATTGCAGAAGCCTTTGGCGCTAATGTTATTCGAGCCTCACGAATTATGCATGGAAAAACCTCTCCTGTTTATCATGACAATAAAGGCGTATTTGCTGGTCTGGCCAATCCTTTTGATGGTATGCGTTACCATTCGCTCATCGTCGAAAAAGAGAGTGTCCCGGACTGCCTTGAGGTCTGTGCATGGACGGAAGAAGGTGAGATCATGGGCCTGCGTCACAAGGAATTAAATGTTGCAGGAGTGCAATTTCATCCGGAATCGATAATGACCCCGGAAGGCATTCAACTGCTGAAAAATTTTATCAGCCTGAATACAACAAACAACGAACAATAGCGGAAACAAATATGGATATTAAACAGGCCATTGCCAAAGTTGTAAGCAATAAGGATCTCAATGAAGATGAGATGATTGATGTGATGAATCAAATCATGGGAGGGGAGGCGACTCCTGCTCAGATTGGATCATTTATTACAGCGCTTCGTATGAAAGGTGAGACCGTTGATGAGATAAGTGGTGCTGTTCGTGTGATGCGGGAAAAAGCTACTTCCATTGCAGCCGGCGTAAACCTTGACCAGGGTGATGTACTTGTTGATACCTGTGGTACCGGTGGTGATGGATCCGGTACGTTCAATGTCTCCACCACAACCGCTTTTGTTGTTGCCGGTGCCGGACTTCCTGTTGCAAAACACGGGAATCGTTCTGTCTCCAGTAACTGTGGAAGCGCTGACGTTCTTGAAGCAGCAGGAGTATCCCTCGATATCACTCCTGAAAAAGTTGGCGAATGTATACGTGGAATTGGCATAGGTTTTCTTTTTGCCCCAGCTCTACACGGTGCCATGAAGCATGCCATCGGCCCCCGAAAGGAACTTGGGATTCGGACAATTTTTAATATTCTTGGCCCGCTGACAAATCCTGCCGGCGCCAATGTCCAGATACTCGGTGTCTTTGATGAGAATCTTATCGAGCCGCTTGCTCTGGTTCTTGCTAAATTAGGTTCTAAACGTGCCCTCGTGGTGCATGGTGAAGGCAACCTTGACGAACTGACAGTCACCGGAGAAACCAAAGTTGCCGAACTGAATGATGGAAAAGTTACCTGTTACAGCATAACACCAGAAGAACTTGGCTTGGAACGTGCCACCATACAGCAGTTACAGGGTGGTGCTGATGCAGCTGAATCTGCACAACAGATGAGAGCCATCCTGAGTGGTGAAAAAGGTGCAAAACGCGATATGGTGCTTCTGAATAGTGGCGCCGCTCTGATGGCAGCCGGGGTATGTGATGACTTGCAGGCTGGGATTGCACGTGCCGGCGAAGTTATCGATTCCGGGAAAGCTCTGGCCAAACTTGACGAACTTATAAGCCTCACTCAAAAGAAATAGAAATTCAATATCATGCCCCATATCCTTGATGTAATAGTTGAACGAAAGCAGGAGGAGGTCAGTCTTCTTCGTACTCGTGGTATCCGGGTCCCGGCTCCTTATGACGATACAGTCATTGCACCGCCAAGGGGATTTCGCCAGGCCCTCATTGACTATCCCGGAGTAGCCATCATAGCAGAAGCCAAAAAGGCATCCCCCTCAAAGGGTCTCATCTGTCCCGACTTTGATCCTGTTGAAATTGCAAAGAATTACGCAACAAATGGGGCACAGGCAATATCAGTACTCACCGATGTTGATTTTTTCCAGGGCTCTCTTTTGTATTTATTACAGGCGCGAGAAGCTGTGTCAATTCCCGTGCTTCGCAAGGAATTTATCATCGATTCACTGCAGATTGAAGAGGCCCACGTCTGTGGTGCTGACGCAATACTTCTGATGGCCTCAATATTAGATAAACAGCAGCTTATTGACTTTCAGGACCAGGCAGCAGAGTACAGGATTGATTGCCTCGTTGAAGTACATGACCAGGAAGAGCTGGAGACCGTGCTTTTGACTCAGGCAAATTTAATAGGGATCAACAACCGGAACCTGAAAGACTTCTCCATGGATACAGAGACAACTTTCAGGCTGAAAAAGATGATTCCAGACGATATTGCCGTGGTTGGGGAGTCAGGTCTTAAAACAGCCGATGACATCCGTCGTCTACAGGAGGCTGATGTCACTGCTGCCCTCATAGGAGAAACCCTGATGCGGGGCGAGAATGGTGGTAACAGCCTGCAAGGTATGCGAGGCCTATAAGCAATGAAAGTACTGCGCAGAACACGCATTAAAATGTGCGGCCTTACCCGAGAGAAGGATGTTATCGCAGGTATTGATGCTGGTCTTGATGCCCTTGGTTTTATTTTTTATGACAAAAGTCCCAGAAATGTTGAACCTGACTTTGTCAAATCCATGGTTGCCCGGATGCCACCGTTTACTGAATGCGTCGGGGTTTTTGTCAACTGTGGACGTGAAGAAGTAGGGGAGATTATCGAATATTGCGGTTTGTCTTACGCCCAACTACACGGAAATGAAAACCCGAAATTTTGTGAACGGGTGGAACGTCTGGTTTCACCTTGTCGGGTCATTAAGGCCTTTCGGGTGAGTGAAGAGAGTAAGGTGGAAGATTTCACTCCCTATGCATCGGTTATCCATGGGTATCTACTCGATACCTACAAGAAGGGAAATGCAGGTGGAACGGGTGAAACATTCGACTGGAACATTATAAATCGTTTACATCTTCAACGTCCCATGATTCTCGCGGGCGGACTCACTCCTGAAAATGTAGAAGAGGCGCTCTCCCAGGTACAACCATTTGGCATTGACGTGAACTCAGGCGTGGAAATAGAACCAGGGATTAAGGATCACGCCAGACTGCAGGAATTTGTAAACAAAGTTCACCTTAACGGGCCAGGATAAAAGCTCCCTGATATCCCTTCTCAAGCAAGGCTTTTTCGCTCCTGCGTGCCCCGTTCAATGTCTTTCCCACATACACCTGTACCCTGTAGAAAAGCTTCCCCTTAATCTCTGCCTTTGTAATTATTGTTTTGTGGCTTGCCCTGGTAAATTTATCCTGTAGTTTTGTGGCGTTGTATTTTTGCAGAAAGGCACCAATCTGGACAAAATACTCACCCATGTGCAAGTTCACATGTTTCTTGAACTTTATGCCCCCTCTGCTGGTCTTCTTTCCTTCTCCTAAGGCAGTAATTTTCACCCGTGCAATTCCTGAAGGAATTAGTCCAATCTTTTTAGCTGAACCGTAGCTGAGATCAATAATACGTCCCCTAATAAATGGTCCACGATCGTTTACCCGAACTATGGTCTGCTTGCCATTGTCAAGGTTTTGTACCAGCAGCATGGTATGCATGGGGAGTAATTTATGGGCAGCAGTGATTTCATGCATATTATATGTTTCACCGTTTGACGTAGACCGACCGTGAAAATCACTTCCATACCATGAGGCAATACCTGATTCCACAAAGCCTTCAGCTGAAGGAAGTGGATAGTACGTTCGATTATTTATTTTATAAGGGCGCTGTGTAGCCGCAAGCTTTCCTTTTCCGGCAAATGTATTTGTGCTGCTGATCAAGCCATGGC
>JAOZKN010000012.1:38789-40140 GCA_029935315.1 Desulfocapsa sp.
CGTCTTGTGAGATAGCCTTTATGCCAGAGACCGGGAAACAGCTCGCCAGTAATTTTATCACTCATTTCAGGCTCAACTTCATCGGCATCAAAATCAAGATTGTTTTCCAGGATTTGTTCAACTTCAAAACTTCCCTGAGTCGTTAATCTGCTAAAATCTTCATATTCATCGGTGTCACTGCGCAAAAGGTGTGTTTGCTTATCGTTAAATGCCCATTGTGAATGACAAACCTGGCACCCGACTGTCTGTTCGTACTTCGCATGAGCAGGGTGTTTTAGAAGAGGTACAACATGTTTTTTTTGATCTTTTGCAGAAGTGAGAATATATACACCTGTATTATTTTTGACCATACGCCTAGGGATCATTTGTTCCAATTTTATTTTATCATGACAGGCGGCACAATCGGGGGGGGTACTGTCTTTTCCCATAAGCTCCTCTCCACCATGACAATCGACACAGATCATTCCACTCTTCTGGTGCACATCAGCGGCTAATTGATGATACTCAAGTCCAAATGGACGAAAGTAGTCATTGCCTGTGGTGTAGGGAGTTCGATACTCCTCGTTCATATCATGTTCAAAACGGCCATAATAGTCAAAACCGACACGGTTTCCATAGTGGCATTGTAAACATTGCTGGTCGCCAGGGGTTTTGAGGAAGCTATGTGATTGCAGCTTTCCCTCATAAAACGAGAGATGACAACTGGCACATCCGGTTCCTCGTGCGGTTGCAGGGTAATTGTCGCCAGAAGTATAGACATGACACCGCAAACAGCGACGGCGCAGAAGGTCATCGCTCAATTGAAGAAGGGTTTCCGGGGATTCCACCACGGGAATATCGATTAAGCTCGCGAGTTCTTCCCCGGCACCAAATGCGGCACGCACAAGATTGACTTTGTTTCTCAGGCTAAAGTGAAGGCTGTGCAAGCTATCATTTACCTGAGAGGCATGGCATTTGCCACAACTGGCCATCATGTCGTCAGGATGAGCAGGCCTCGCCACCATATTTTTATGGCTGGTGTTCTTATCACTGCTCTCATTGTTTCCCTTGTGACATTCGGTACATGCAAATTCATGAAAAGCATCAAGCTGCATATCATGACAGCCACGACACCCCTTCAATTCAACAACTGTTTCAGTGGCAGGAATTTCAGGGTTCTGTTGGTCCTGTTCCTGTTGCTTCTCTGAATCAGAGGAGCAGGAGACAAGCAACAAAAGCAATGGCAGAAGAAGGGTGGGTTGTATTTTTAACAATTGACTTTGACAGGTTACCTTGCTATTTTCGGGGCAGTTTATTTTTCATTAAAAGCCGACATAGCTCAGTTGGTAGAGCGACGCTCTCGTAAAGCGTA
>JAOZKN010000238.1 GCA_029935315.1 Desulfocapsa sp.
AACCTCTGGCGACCATGATCTCCTTATACAACTGGACCCGGTCAGCGGCAAAATCGTTGCCAATGCCTTTGGAGGCGGTATCGACTACCTGCTTATTGATACCTCCGGGGTGGGTGCCAGCGATATAGACGATATTGCCATTGATATGTCAGGAACTCTCTATGGTATTGCCGGCAACAGCAGCGACGGCAATGATCACCTGGTCATCATCAATAAGACCACAGGAGCGGTAAGCGATCATAATCCCCTGTACCTGCCCCATACCCGGGTTCATGACATGGAAGGCCTGACCTTCTACTACGCAGAAGACCTCTATGGAACGACTGGAGTTGAGAGCACAGAGAGTGGAACTGAGAATTCCCTCTATAAAATAAAAAAGCGTACCGGCGAACTAGAACTTATAAGCCCACTGAACCAGGACTTTAACGGCTACATCCCTGGAGATTTTGAGGCAATCGAGTGCTTCCCGGTCTGTAAGTAACTTGACTTTAACCGCATTTGTTCCGTATGCAGAATAGGTTTTATCACCTTTTCGTCCCGGGAATATGCAGAGAACTTGAACAAAGCTGCGATGATGGAAATGAATGCACCACTGATTCGTGTAACGTAAGCACGGGATGTGTCCATACGCCGAATGATGGTGTGGAATACCTAAACGACGCAACAAAATCCCGCAGGCCCCTGAATTCGACCGTTATCTTGCCTAAAACAAATTGACAATTCTCTCCCTGATGCATATACATTGTATATGCATAGAGTGAAATATTGGAGATATTGCTATGATTATTTGGGATGATGAGAAGAACCAAAAATTACAAATCGAGAGGGATATTTCTTTCAATCAAATTTCTGAAATAATCCTAAGAAAAGAATATCTTGATATTTTAGAAAACCCATCTAGGCCCAACCAACAGGTATTCATTGTAAAGTTAAACAATTACATCCATTCTGTTCCATTCATAATTGATGAACAGTCAAACATTGTCTTAAAAACAGCGTATCCCAGCCGAAAACTAAACAAGAAATACACGGGGTAAAATTATGAAACACAAATTAGATAACTACGAAAAAGAAATTGAAAAAAACATTTCCCAATTCAGCCCTGTCGGCACTCAAAAAAAAGTATTAATTGGAGGCATTATTGACAAAGCTAATGCTAAAAAAAGCATAAGTTTACGTCTCAAAGCGAATGACCTTGAATTACTAAAGCACAGAGCTGATTCTGAAGGTTTACCTTACCAAACGTTATTATCAAGTATTGTCCACAAGTTTGTTTCAGATCAATTGGTAGATAAAAGAAGTATCATGAAAAGTCTTGAGATTCTAAAAGCATCATAGTTGACCCAACAAAAGGTACGTAAACAAACGCTTAACGGATTAATGGGGACATGAAGTGCTTTTTATTATTGGTACACCCGGCC
>JAOZKN010000061.1 GCA_029935315.1 Desulfocapsa sp.
TTTCTGTGATGGAACCATTCGCCATACGTGTGAAATTGGTCTTGGCGGGCATAACCTTACCAATGACTTATCTGTTGGTTTACGCACTCCACTCCAGGATGCGGAACGTTTGAAAGAAGATTTTGGCTGTGCTATTTCTTCTCTTATTAAACCCAACCATGTGGTTGACGTACCAACTGTCGGTAACAGGGAACCGCGCAAGGTAACGCAGAAGGTACTGGTTGATATTCTTCAGGCACGGATGGTTGAAATCCTGGAGATGGTTCATCAGGATTTGATTAACAGTGGTTTAAAGAACAAGATTAATGGTGGAATCGTGATCACCGGAGGCACGGCCCTTCTTGCTAATCTGGTTGATCTGGCAGAACAGATTTTTGATTTACCTGTTCGTCTGGGCTACCCGGCTCAGATCGGTGGCAAGGTAAATGAGGTAAATACTCCACGCTGCACCACTGGTGTCGGACTGGTTATTTATGGTCGTCAGCATCAGCAGGATAAACGCTATAGCGACAGTACCATGGTGGGTCGGATGAAAGACTGGCTGCGTAAAATCATGTGATATAAAAAAAATGATTTGAATGTAGAAAAATGTTTAAGTGAGAGGTCGTAAGTGCTATGATTTGTCATCTAATACTGTTCGCACGATGGACGGGATGGTGTTGGAACTTTTACGAAATTCTTGAAAAAAAGAAAGCATGAAAAAAGAGTTTTTGAAGTACTCAATTTTGCAGGTAAACGAGCAATGAGGTTGTTGTTATGAATGCTGCAGATGACGTGAATACGGGAGAGAATATGCCGTTTAGAATGGCTGAGACAGAAGGCGTTGCGATTGTAAAAGTTATTGGTGTTGGTGGCGGAGGTGGTAATGCCATTAATACCATGGTTGAAAATCACTTACAGGGTGTGGAATTTGTCACGGCGAACACTGATAAGCAGGCGCTGAATTTATCTCGTGCGGATGTTTGTCTGCAGATCGGTCCCAGTATTACCAAGGGGCTGGGTGCCGGCGCTGATCCGGAAACGGGCGAACAAGCAGCACTTGAATCCATCGATGACATCTCTGACAGCCTTAAAGGCGCAGATATGGTTTTTGTGGCCGCTGGCCTTGGTGGTGGAACCGGAACCGGTGCCGCTCCCGTTGTTGCAAAGGCAGCCAAAGAGTCAGGTGCGCTGACCGTTGCTGTGGTGACAAAGCCATTTCACTTTGAAGGTAAATTCCGTATGCGTAACGCGGAAAGTGGCTGGGAAGAACTTCGCAAATACGCTGATACGATTATTACTGTCCCCAACGATCGTCTGCTCTCTCTTATGCAGAAGAATTCTAAACTCTCTGATATGCTTACCATGGCGGATGAAGTTTTATTACAGGCTGTGAAAGGTATCACCGATTTAATCAATGTCCCCGGACTTATGAATGCCGATTTTGCTGATCTGCGAACAGTGATGCGTGAAGTGGGGCCCGCAATTATGGGTGCAGGCTCTGCCATTGGCGAAGGGCGTGCCACGGAAGCTGCAAATCGCGCCATTGATAATCAGCTTCTGGAAGATGTTGGTATTGACGGAGCCCGCGGCCTGTTGATCAACATTTCAGCATCTGAAGAATCTTTTACCATGGCTGAATTTATGGAAGCTTCTGCTCTTATTCAGGATAAAGTTGATGAGGAAGCAAAGGTTGTTATTGGTGCGCTCTATGATGATGCCCTTGGTGATGAACTGCATGTAACAGTTATAGCAACAGGTGTTGGTGAATCCGTTGCAGACAAGAAAAATCTTGTACAGGTGAATGTTACCCCGAAGGCCAATTCTGTGGAAATCAAAGATGTGTCACCTGAGCGACGGCCTGCCAACGCAACCGAGGCAACACCGAATTCTCAGTCAGCACCATCCATATTTTCTTCTTCTAATTTTAATAATTTTGAAAACAGGGGGATTGGTTCCAAAGAAAAATCTTCCCCCGCTAAGGCAGAGACTCAACCCTGGGATGAGGATTATATGGAAACGCCAACTTATCTGAGGAAAAAGGCAAACTGAGACCTTGGCCCGGGGCAGACAGACAAAGAGATGTGTTGTAGAACAAAGTCTGCTTGAGCAGGAACAGGGTACCTGGCTTAAAAAATGGAAAGGGCGACTCCCTGTTGCCCTGTTGTATCCAAATCATTATTCCATAGGCGTTTCCAGCCTTGGCTTTCAGCTTGTTTATTCACTTCTCAATGCGTTTGATGATGTGGTCTGTGAACGTGTTTTTCTTCCTGAAGGGAACGACCCCTTGCGTTCCTTTGAAACGGGTCGACTCGTAAGTGATTTCCCCCTCGTCTTTTACTCCATCAGCTTTGAACATGACTATGTGAATCTTGCTCGTCTGTTGCTTGCTGCCAGGATCCCTCTCTTTGCCGATCAACGGCAGGACGAATTGATTACAGCTGCAAATCCGCTGGTGATTGGAGGCGGGGTGGCTACTTTTATGAATCCCGAGCCAATAGCTTCATTTACAGATTTATTTTTACTTGGAGAAGCAGAGGGGATGCTCCCTGCACTTTTTCCTTTTCTGAATCAAAATCTTGCGACATTAAATCGATCGGAATTGCTTTTTCAGTTGCAGCAGAAAATTGCAGGTGCTTACGTACCAGGTCTGTATACGCCTCTTTATGATGAACCCGGTGCCAAGCAGACGGGAATAAGCTATCCTGATACTATACCTGCAAGAATTACGAAGGCCATTGTCTCTGAAACAACAACAGCTGCACATTCACAACTGTTAAGTCCCAAGGCAGAATTTGCAAACTTGTATGTAACCGAACTTGGCCGTGGGTGTTCAAGGGGTTGCAGGTTCTGTGCCGCCGGATTTATATACCGTCCCCCTCGTCTGTGGGAGGCAGATGCAGTCATTAAAGGGCTGGAAGAGAGAGGTGCGCCGGTAACGCGGATTGGACTTTTGGGTATGGAGATGGCCGATGAAGACGAACTGAAGAGCCTTTCGACCTACCTGCTCGACAGTGGCTGCTCGCTATCATTTTCTTCTCTTCGTGCAGACAGAATCTCGGGGGCCCTGTTGCAATTGCTCGCTGCCAGTAATCTTAAAAGCGTGGCCATTGCACCAGATGGAGCATCGGAAAGACTGCGGCGGGTTATTAATAAAAATCTTACTGAACAAGATATTCTGCTTGCTGCAGAACGCCTCGTTGAGGCTGGCTTGTATAAGTTAAAGCTCTACCTGATGATAGGACTACCCGGTGAAACTTTTGACGATTTGCAGGAGATGATCGAACTTGTTAAAAAGGTAAAAGAGAGGATGATGCCCCATGGTAAAGCCCGTGGCCGTCTCTGTGAAATAAGTCTGTCTGTGAACAGCTTTGCCCCCAAGCCCTGGACACCTTTTCAGTTCCATACCTTTGGAGGTCTTCAGCTGGATTCTCATGGGACGGGGAATGCCAGGCTGGCAATTAAATCCCTGAAGGAAAAGATAGCTTTCTTAAAAAAAGGCCTGGGAAAAGTGGCAAATGTACGCATACATCACGATAAGCCTGAAAATGTGCTTTTCCAGGCCGTTTTAGCAAAAGGTGACAGGCGTCTTGCCCGGGTACTGGCCACCATGGCAACAGAAGGTCTGCCCTGGAAACAGGCAATGCGCAGACATGATCTTAACCCTGAAATGTATGCCATTTCAAAGCATGGTGAGGATGATTTCTTCCCCTGGAATATTGTTGATCATAAGATAGAACAGAAATTTCTGTGGCAGGAATATCAGAAAAGTTTTCAGGCAAGGACAAGCATTGCCTGCGACACATCTGTCTGCAGGCGTTGTGGAGTGTGTGGTGACTGAAAAATCAACAAAATATAAGATTGTTGAAGACCCCGAACGTCTGGAAAAATTGCGGGCGGGACTGAAGCCTTTTCAGCTGGTAAAATATTTTTCTTTCTCAAGTCTTGGAGTTATCCTTCTCTTTACCCTCGTTCTTTCCTGGGCCATTTCAAAGCATGCAAGACAGGTGATGCTTGCTCAGAGTGAAGCCTATTCCCTCCTTCTTGCCCAGAATCTCAACCAGCAGGTCGTTAAAGGATTTGTACTGCCCACTTTTGTGAGCTATGGAAAAATTGCACTGTCTAATCCGGATCAGTTTCAACGTCTTGACAGTATTGTACGCAGCGCAACAAGCACCATGAAGATGGAGAGCGTGACCATATATGACTCCAACGTCAATATTATTTCCTATTCAACAGATTCCACAAAAGTTGGTAAAAAAGATCAGGGTGGCATTGAATATGAGAGAGCCCTTCAGGGTGAGGCCAATTCGCAGGTCTATTCCGGGGGCAGCATCGTCAGTTTTGTACCGGGTACTCCCGCTGTGCACTATTCCCTGAAGACTTTTATCCCCTTTCGACTGATACAGGAGAATAGTCCCGGGGAGGCTCCTGTTATGGGTGTTATTGAAATCATACAGGATTTGTCAGAAGAATATGGCGCCATTATTCAGTTGCAAAGAAGTGTTATTCTGGTGTCATCCACTCTTATGGGAATCCTGTTTCTGGTGTTGCGTACCATCGTCAGTCGGGCTGACAAGATCATGGAAAAGAGGGTACGTGAACGTCTTGGCCTTGAACAGAAACTTCATAATGTGGAACGCCTGGCTCATTTAGGAACCATGGTGGCGACAGTTTCTCACGAGATCAAATCTCCCCTTGGAATAATCCGTTCTACTGCCGAAATTCTGGCAAAACGGATAAAAAAAGTGGCTCCCGGGAATGAAGCTCTTGCCGAGATCATCGTTGCGGAAACAACACGCCTGAATAATATCGTTATGGAATTTCTGGATTTTGCCAGGCCCCAGAAAGTCAGGCTGAAGCCAGTTGATATCAATCGTTCCATTGGCCAGGTTTTACAGTTTATCGAGGCCGACCTGCATGCCAAAAAGATAGTACTTCACCAGGAACTTGACGAAAGTATAGGAGAAATTACCATTGATGCTGATCTTTTTTACAGAGCAGTGCTCAATATTCTGGTTAACGGGATTCAGGCCATGCCATCTGGTGGAATCCTCACGGTAAAGACTGCAATTGTAAAGAGGACAGGTTCAATTGCCATCAGTATTGAAGATACTGGCGAGGGGATGAGTGAGGATACACTTGCTGAAATTTTTACGCCTTTTTTCACCAACAAAAGCAAAGGAACAGGACTTGGGCTTTCCATAACTAAAAATATTATAGACCAGCATCATGGCATAATTTCTGTAACGTCCCAAAAAGCCAAGGGGACTGTTTTTACCATTACCCTACCGTAGTTCTGCTTACTAATTTTGATGGCGTAGTATTTATATCCGGTAGTTTGGGTGAAAACTCTCCATCTCCTTCGTTGCTTCACACTCTCAATCATTACGACGTACTCTAGTACGCCGAAACAATTGAAAATGTTTGCGCCTCGGATATGAAGTTTTTCGAAGTCTACGCTTATCTACTTAACCATCTACAAATCTAGGGTTTTACGAGTTTTTCAATTTCTCTAGACCAAGGGGGAGGAAGCCTTTTTTGTTCCCAAAAATTTTGTTAGTATCTATTGTATGTTTGTTGCGACATGAAGTAGAGAGCTAACTTATTAATTCAAATCGGAAGTGTTGAATTGGCTGGGAACAAGTCTTTGCGCAGAGAGCGATCATTATTTTACTGGTCCCGATGGTTCCATAAGTATGCAGGGCTTTTCTTTCTGGCCATTGCCTGCTGCCTTGCCAGTACCGGTATTTTAATTAATCACCCCTCTCTTCTCAGCCACTGGTCCGTCCCTGTGAATTGGCTTGGCCAGAGTTATCAATATTCCAACTGGAATCGTTTCTCCTTTCGTGACAGTCTCCTGCCTGGTGATGATAGTATCTTTATTGCCGGTAAAATGGGCGTTTTTTACAGTCCCCAATCGGGCTCAGCTTTTCAGGCAATAAACAGAGGTCTGCCGGAATCATTTTATTTGCGGGACACCAATTGTCTTCTTGCCACCGAGTATAATGGTCAGCAGCGTTTGTTTGCCGGGGGCCGCAGCGGACTCTACTTTCGTGGGCAGCACACCGGGGAGTGGCAGTTTGTTTCTTCTGTCGGGACTGAGAATGTCGTCGATCTGCTACGAGACGGAGACAGGATTCTGGCCTTTACTGCCCATGCCTGTTTTGCTGCCCCTGTCGGCCAGGATAACCCTGTGTTTAGTCAGGTGGATCTGGCCATGGATACCAAAGACAAACGTGTACCCGCTTTTCGACTCTTGTTTGAACTCCACAGTGGAAAATTGTTTGGCCTGCCCGGGCGATTATTCATTGATTTTTCCGCGCTCCTGCTGCTCTTTCTTTGTGTTTCCGCATTGTACATCTGGTACCTGCCCTGGAGCAGGAGAAAGTTTGCACGCAGGAAAAAGCGAAGTCTTCTCTTTTCTTATCTCTATTCCTATCACCTCACGGTGGGGATCTGGGTAGCTGTTGTACTCTTGATTATAGGCGGGAGCGGTGCGCTGGTCAGGCCTCCTTTGATCCTTCTCGCCAGTTACTGGCAGATTCCTTTTACCTGGCTGAATCAGGAGATACCCGAAATATTAAGGGCAGCAATCAGCGACGATGGGCTGCTCCTGCTTGCCACAAGGGATGGCCTGTATAAAGGGGATTCCACACTTGAGGCTCCTCTCTCCCCCGTCACTCCGCCATTCCCTGTGTTTGGTATGGGGACCACTGTGCTTGAGTCTATTGGAGACAATACATTTCTGCTTGGATCCTTTAGTGGACTCTACAAATGGGATCTGAAAGCAAACAGCGCTGTTGATCTTCAGGGAAAGAGGGCCGTGGATAGCGGACAGTTGCGACCCGGAGAAGTGATGGCTGCCGGTGTTCTGATAGATAAGGGAATACTGAGAGGCTATGCGGATTATACCAGGGGGCTGCAACCGGTGGATGATATACCACTTATGGACAGACCTTTTTCTGCAGAGCAGCTGGAGAGCAGAACTTCTCTCTATCATTTCCTTTTCGAGTTGCATAATGGCCGCTTTCTCCGGGATCTGATCGGCGCCTGGTATATTCTGTATGTCCCTCTGGCGGGCATGACACTGGTGCTTATTGTCCTGACCGGCACCTACGACTGGCTGAAGCGGAAAATGAATCGTTTACGGAGAAGGCAAGGTGGTTGATACGTTCACTATTCGTAATATCGCATTTCTTGAAAATGGTCCCTATAGTCTCGAGCTCACTGCCGGAGAGTGTTGTGGTCTCATTGGCGCGTCCGGGGTAGGGAAGAGCCAGCTGCTGCGGGCAATCGCTGATGTGCTCGTGCATGAGGGGGAATGTCTGCTTGCCGGGACGCCCTGTCTTTCTTTCAGCCCACAGAGCTGGAGAAAGGCTGTGGCCATGGTTCCTGCAGAGTCATTCTGGTGGCATGACCATGTCGGGCCACATTTTGACACAGACGGCGGTGATACAGTACTGTTAAAGGATCTTATTACCCGGCTTGGTTTTGATATGGATGTCTTTACCTGGCAAATAAGCAGACTCTCCACTGGAGAACGGCAACGTTTATCTCTGGTGCGCACGCTGGTGACAAAGCCTCGGGTATTGCTTCTTGATGAACCAACCTCAGGACTGGATAAGGAAATGGCCACAGTAGTGGAAGTAATTGTGCTTGAAATGTGTGCTGGCGGTCAGTGTAGTTGCCTCTGGGTGAGTCATGACCCGGAACAACTTTCCCGTGTGGCAAGTCGCAATTATCAGGTTGAGTTGCATGGCCTTGTGGAGCTCCCGCTATGCATGTGATATCCCTCAGTGCCTTTGATCTTTCTCTGGCAGCCCTCCTTTTACTTCTCTTGGCAGGCTGCAGTTTCAGGATTGGTCTTGGCATAGAAAAAAAGATTATTATTTCAGGGATGCGGATGACAGTCCAACTGCTCCTGGTTGGACTTGTGTTAAAGGTGTTGTTTGCAAGCGGCAGTCTTTACTTTGTGATGTTTATGTCACTCGTTATGCTGCTGGTGGCCGGATATGAGGTGTGGGCCAGACAGACACGCCGGCTTCGGGGCAGTACCGGATATCTGATCAGTACCGGTTCCATGTTTGTCTCATCCTTTAGCGTGGCATTTCTTGCTCTTACGGTGATGGTGGGTGTCGATCCCTGGTATACCCCCCAGTACGCAATACCTATGCTTGGTATGCTCCTGGGCAATACCATGAATGGAGTGGCCTTGTCGTCCGACAGGCTTATCACCGATATATATAAGCAGCGGGGGATGGTTGAGCAGCGTCTGCTTCTGGGCCAGAGCTGGCAGGAAGCATGTGGTGATATTCGTCGTGACTGCATGCGTGTTGGTATGATTCCAATTATCAATTCAATGGCAGCTGCCGGGGTCGTCAGTTTACCTGGCATGATGACCGGTCAGATTCTGGGTGGCTCCTCTCCCATCGATGCGGTGAAATATCAGATTCTCATTATGTTCCTTATTGCTGCCGGGACTGGTTTTGGTGTAATGACTGCTATCTGGCTTATCAGTCGCCGTCTTTTTGATGACAGGCAGCGCCTTGTTCTTGATAATCTCACCAGTGCAAAGGCCCACTGATTTCTGCTTTTATCCTTGTAATTTCCCCGTTTTTATTGTTCATTTGTTCATATCATAAAATGATTAAATAACATGGCGTCGTAAAAACTCTTCATCTCCTTCGTTGCCGCGATTTTTCTATCATTACGACGTACTTTAGTACGCCGAAAGGGTAGAAAACTCACGCGCCTCGGATATGAAGCTTTTTACTTAGCCATCTAATATTTTACCTTTTTACGAACTTGTCAAATAACAGGTTGCTGATCAGGGGATGGCTCTTACAATAAACATTGCCTGCCCTCTGGCAGTTGCCGTGTATCTATACATTGAGGAGAAGGAAAATGGGTCAAAAAATAGTAATTGTTGGTGGCGTTGCAGCAGGTCCAAAAGCTGCGTGCCGGGTGAAGCGTCTGATGCAGGATGCAGAGGTGACAATCATTGAGCAGGATACTCTGTTTTCTTATGGTGGTTGCGGTATTCCATACTATGTATCCGGTGATGTGTCCGATGAGTCGGAGCTTCGTTCAACCAGTTTTCATATGGTGCGAAACAAAGATTTCTTTAAGGATGCAAAAGGAGTCATCGTTAAGAGCGGAACCCGGGCCATGGCCATTGATCGGAAGAATAAAACCGTTCAGGTTGAAGATGTGGCCAGTGGTGAAAAATCGGATATTCCTTACGATTCGCTGATGATTGCCACCGGTTCCCGTCCCTTTATACTACCCATCCCGGGTGCTGACCTCGATGGTGTCTTCACTATTTCCGATCTGCACAAAGCCATTGAAATTAAAGATCGTATCGCCAGACAAAAAGTGGATAAGGCGGTTGTTATCGGTGGCGGAGCAATTGGTCTTGAGATGGCCGAGGCCTTTAAGGATCTATGGGGCGTTGAGACATCAGTTGTGGAATTTATGCCACAGGTTTTACCACGGATTGTGGATAAACCATTTTCCTCCATGCTGACCAAGCATATGCGTGATAACGATGTGGATATTTTTCTTGGTGAAGGAGCTGAGGAAATTATAGGAGTTGATGGCAAGGTTACAGGCTTGCGTACTGGAAACAGAACCATTGACGCTGATTTAGTCGTTATGGCGGCGGGCGTCAGGCCACGCTCTGAAATAGCAGCTGAGGCAGGGTTACAGATTTCACCCATGGGAGCAATTGTGGTGAACGAGCGCATGCAGACCTCCGATCCCTCCATTTATGCCGCTGGCGATTGTGTAGAGGTTATGAACCTTGTCACCGGTAAGAAGGCGTATGCACCTCTGGGTTCCCTTGCGAACAAAGAAGGACGTGTTGTCGGGGATAATATGGCTGGAATCCCATCGACATTTAAAGGTTGCGTCGGCAGCTTTATTATGAAGGCCTTTGATGTGTGTATAGGTGCCACAGGCTTAAGTCTTGACGTTGCACTTGCCGAAGGCTTTGATGCGGATGTTGCGCTCACTGCCCCATCTGACAGGGCCCATTTCTTTCCCACAGAAGCCGTTGTCTGTTTTCAGATGGTTTTTGATCGCCGAACCAGAAGGGTTCTTGGTGTTCAGGGATTTGGTCCCATGGGAGATGGTATCTCCGCACGGATTGATGCGGCTGCAGGTTATATCACAATGGGTGCCACCATTGAGGATTTTGGCAACCTGGAAATGGCCTATGCTCCACCTTTTTCTGCTGCCATTGATTCCATCAATGCCCTTGCATACGTTGCTGACAATCTCTGTGATGGACGATTGCGTAAGGTAGGTATTGACAATTTCCTGGCATGGATGGATGATTTTTCAGCGGAGCCGGAATGGGTAGCCCTTGATATCAGGCATCCCAATGAAGCAACACCATGTGTTGAAAAATTTGGTGCCGGGAAATGGGTGGCCGTTCCATACAATGAAATCAGAAAGCGATACAGGGAATTGCCAACGGATAAAAAACTGATAATCCTCTGTGATGCCGGAACCCGTTCCTTTGAGATTCAAAGCTTTTTGAACAGTGTTGAAATCAGAAACACTCTGGTATTGAGTGGTGGATTTTCCATGCTTCGTCGTATCGGAATTGACTGGGATCCCGCATAAATAAACCCAGGCAGGAGAGGAGCTCTTCCTCTCCTGCTCCGTTTACCTGTTGTCCTCGTTCCTCAACGTTCTGCATGTATGATATGGCTATGCTATGGGTAAACGGCTCAGGTGCCTGTAAACGGGAAGTCCGTCAACTTGTTGAATGCTCTCGCCACATCTTTCGGGTGGTGGGCATCTGATCCGGGGAGGAAGGGGATATCCAGTTTCAGAGCCTCTTCAAGTATAAAAGGGGCAGGGAATGGGAACCCCCTGTTACTGAATCCTGAGGTGTTAATTTCAAGACCCATTTGTTTTTGTTTTACAGCCTGCAGTACTTCTTTTATCTGTCCCAGATATCTTTTATCAATTTGCACGTTCGGCTGGTTGCGTAGTGCAGCGTCCAGATGGCAGAGAACTGTGCCGGGGAGAACTTCTACGGCCTCTTTAAGGGTGCTGAAATAGTGCTCCAGGATCCGCTCGCAACCAACTTTTTCAATGGCCGCAATGTTTTCCAGCTTTCTGCTGAGTAGATTGAGGTGGTACTGTCCCTCGGGGTGCGCCATAAAATGGTAGGAGATTCCAATTCTATCCCATTTTCTTTGCCCCAGCCGATCCAGCAGTTCATCCTTGTGTGATGGACTGTATCCCACTTCAACTCCCAGTGAGACTTTTATTTCCTTACTGTACTTCTCTTGTAAATGTGTGCCGACGCGAAAGTAGGTATCAAAATCCGCTTCTGTGAGCCAGGTGGATTCAAAGTAGTGAACACCAGCTTCCATATGCTCAAGGAACACGATTTCGCTGAGTCCGGCTGTTATGGCACTGCAGACATATTCTTCCATCTCGCCGCTGGCATGATGGCAATATTTAGTGTGGACGTGACCGTCGGAACGGGTGGGGATGCTAGGAGTGATCAGGCATTTCCTTTGGGGAAAAAATGCACAACTCCGTCGATCTCTGAGGTGTCACAAACGTGACCAATAGCAAGTTCCAGCTCAAGGAATTCTTCTATTCCTTCAGGTGGCAGGGTGAGACTTGGACCTTCGGGAAGATGATACACAAGAGTGTTGACTCTGCTGAAATCTACGGGGCGAACGAAAAGTTTCATATGATTTATCCAGAAAACAATGAATTTATTAATTAAGAGAATACCAAAAGACTATAAGGGTGATTTTCTTAAATCGCAAGGAAATTGAAGGGAAATTAAGTAAAATCTTAAAATGCCGGAAGCCCTGACAGAAATAGGTTTGACAGCTTCCCTCTATGTGTTTATTGTAGTGGTTTTGTCAATGATCGTTGCACAAAATGTGGCTTCGGGAAGAGAACAGTTTTTGGTTTTTCTTCGTTCATCATAGTGAATTGTATATATATTATAATAAATAAGAAACAAAAGGTGTAGGAATGAGTGAAAATGAAAATTTGGCTAAGGAAAAGACATTGTTTGGTAAGGGCATAGATAATCCGTCCAATATATTACCAAAAAAACTGACATTTGATTCAAAAATTAAATTTGAGTGTCATCCTGGAGTGAGTTGTTTCACTGCCTGTTGTCATGGAATCAAAATTGTACTCACTCCCTATGATATCCTTACCTTGAAAAAACGATTGGGACTTCCTGCCCATGAGTTTCTTGAGAAGTATACAACACCTGTCTATCTTGAAAAAACAGATATGCCTGGCGTTGCCATAAAGCTGCGTGAGGACAAAGATAGAAATCCCTGTCCTTTCGTCACCCCTGATGGTTGCACAGTGTACACAGACCGTCCTTCTGCCTGTCGCTACTATCCTGTTGGTATGGCTGATTTCCATGAAGGTCAGGGATCCATGGGTGGTGATGCCGATCGTATGGAAGAAGAAAAATTCTTTTTTATCGTTAAAGAAGATCATTGTAAGGGCTTTGAAGAAGAGAAGGAGTGGACTGTACGTGAGTGGCGTAAAGATCAGGGCGTAGATGTGCGTGATGAGATGAATAAAGAGTGGCTGCGTCTTGTTATGCGCCGTAAATCATTCGGCCATCAGGCGTCTCTTTCAGATCAGGCCAAGCGTATGTTTTTTATGGCTTCCACCGATCTCGATCATTTTCGTCGTTTTATTCTGGAGTCAACCTTTCTTGATACCTACATCATTGACACCGAGACCCTGGAAAAAATCAAAAATGATGATGTTGAGCTGATGTTGTTTTCTTTTAAATATCTTGCTGCCTCGTTGTTTGGTGCTGAAGGACTGCCAATTCGTGAAGAGAAGGTTCAGGAAAGGGTGAAAGAGATTAAAGAAAGCCAGGAGAAACAAGTGAAGGAGTCAGTCGAGGCCTATAAGGATATTAAGAAGGCAAGGGGTGAGGAAGTAGATCCTGAACTGTAGCAGGCTGTAGCTGTAAATATTTATTAGCACCTCATCTTCGTCCGTTTTGTTCTTGTCGTATAGCTTTACTATTACGACAAAAACAAAACAAACGAACCTGAGCCACTACTAAACATTTGGTCGATCCAGTTAGTTGTAAACAAAAAAAGGGCTTTGGAAGTAACACTTCCAAAGCCCTTTTTGCGTTTACTGACTTTTCGGAAAACTTTGACAGTGTCTTAGATTCATTCGATCTGGCAGGCTCATTATAGCAGCGCTATATGAGCCTGACCTGATCGGATGAAGATGAGGTGCTGTCGAGGTTTTTCTTATTTTTCAGGGTCTAGGGATGCTGCCCTGGCCTTGAGAAATTTCCAGCCCTTGGTAACATCATTCTGAGACTGTTCCATAAGCTCGTCAGCATGCTCAGGATTCATCATCTTCAGCATTCTGTAACGGTTTTCACCCATTGCATATTCCTCAAACTTCATGGTCGGCTCTTTGGAGTCAATGGTAAGAGGGTTTTTGCCTTGATCTTCAAGGTCAGGGTTGTAACGGTACAGTGGCCAGTGACCACATTCAACCGCTTTCTTCTGCTGGTGCAGACCCTGAGTCATGTTGATACCATGGTTGATGCAGTGTGAGTAAGCAATGATAAGAGATGGTCCATCATATGCTTCAGCCTCAGCAATTGCTTTAGCAACCTGTCCAGGGTTAGCACCCATGTTTACTTTGGCAACATAGACATTTCCGTAGGTTGAGAAGATCATGCCGATATCTTTCTTAGGCATTTTCTTTCCACCCGCTGCAAATTGAGCAGTGGCCGCACGAGGAGTGGACTTGGACATCTGACCACCGGTGTTGGAATACACCTCGGTGTCAAGGATCATAACGTTAACGTTTTCGCCGGAAGCAAGAACGTGATCAAGTCCGCCGTATCCGATATCATATGCCCAACCATCACCACCGAAGATCCAGCAGGATTTCTTCACCAGGTAATCAGCACAACCAAGGAGGCGCTTGGCAATCACATTGCTTGAGCCTTCAAGTTTTGCTTTCAGTTTGGCAACACGATCACGCTGAGCGTCGATGTCCATCTGGCTCTTCTGCTTGGCTTTTGTGATATCAGCAGCCATTTTCTTGGTGATCAGTTTTTCAGCAACTGCTTTATCAAGAAGCTCAGCAGCCTGAGAACCAAGTTTAGAAACAGAAGCACGCATACCAAGACCAAACTCAGCATTGTCTTCGAACAGTGAGTTAGCCCATGCAGGTCCACGTCCATCTTCATTCTTACAGTATGGAGTGGTTGGCAGGTTACCACCGTAGATGGAAGAACAACCGGTTGCATTGGCAATCAGCATTCTGTCACCAAACATCTGGGTAACGAGCTTGATGTATGGAGTCTCACCACAACCGGCACATGCACCGGAGAACTCAAAGAGAGGACGAAGGAGCTGGCTGCCTTTGATGGTAGCAGGATTCACATCAGCAGGATTCACTTCATCAAGGTTCATGAAGTATTCAACGTTCTTAGCCTGAGCAACGCGAATCTTGTCGTTGTTTGGAGTCATTGCAAGCGCTTTGTTTCCTTTCTTGCCAGGACATACATCAACACACTGGGTACAGGAACAGCAATCTTCAGTGAAGGTTGTGATGTTAAATTTTTGTCCCTTAAATGCTTTACCAACTGCAGGAATGGTGGTGAAACCTTTTGGAGCCTTAGGCATCTTACCAATTTTCATACGGATGGCACCATGAGGACAAACAAGAGAGCACTGACCACATTGAATACAGTTGTCAGCATCCCAGACAGGAACGTGAACACCGATGTTACGTTTCTCGTACTGGGTAGTAGCGGTTGGCCAGGTTCCGTCATTTGGCATTTCGGAAACTTTAACCTGATCACCTTTACCCTGAATCATTTTCGCAGTTACTTCTCTTACGAATTTAGGAGCATCAGCAGGTACAGTGGCAGGCATTTCATGACCGGTGGTGGTTTTGCTGAGGGAAACTTTTACGATGTTCTTCACAGCGGCATCAACGGCGTCATAGTTCATCTGAACAATCTTGTCGCCTTTCTTGCCGTAGGTTTTCTTGATGGCAGTTTTGATCGCAGTAATTGCTTCTTTCTCGGTGATGATACCGGAAATAAGGAAGAAAGCGGTCTGCATGATCATATTGATACGTGCGCCAAGGCCAAGGGCCTGGCCAAGTGCCAATGCGTCAATGATATAAAACTTGGCTTTCTTGGTAATCAGATCTTTCTGAACACTTGCAGGAAGCTGCTTCCAGATCTGCTTCTTGTCGAAACTGGTGGTGAGGAGGAATGTTCCGCCATCTTCCAGGTTGCGAAGCATGTCATACTGATCAAGGAAGGTAAAGTTATGACAGGCGATAAAGGTCGCCTTGCTGATCAGGTAAGGAGCAACAATCGCATTTTTACCAAATCTCAGATGAGAGGTGGTCATGGAACCGGATTTTTTGGAGTCATAAACAAAGTAACCCTGTGCAGAGTTATCAGTTTCTGTACCAA
>JAOZKN010000154.1 GCA_029935315.1 Desulfocapsa sp.
CCGTAATCAAATGGATACACTGCAAGACATAATGACAACACCGGTCCTCACCATCACCCCGGACAAATCGGTAAGCCATGCTCTAAACATCATGGAGCAACAAAAACTCAGCGCCTTGATTGTTGCCAAAGACAGAAAGCCATTAGGAATTTTCACAGAACGGGCACTGATTCAAATCCGTGCCGGCGGATCCATTGACTACTCCTGGCCTATCCACCAAGTCATGAGCAGCCCACCACTCACTGCTTCCGTTGACATGGATTACCGGGAAGCGTACCAACTGCTGCTCCAGCATCGCTATCGTCATCTGGTGGTTACAGATTATGATGAACTGCTTGTGGGGATTATCACTGGTACAGATTTTCTCTCCCACCTGGGACTCGAATATTTTATGGAATTCAAGAGTGTTGGCCAGGTGATGAGCAGTGATATCGTCACCCTTAATGCTTCGCTCTCTGTCTTTAAGGCGATGCAGCTAATGAATGATCGTCGTATCAGTTCGCTGGTGATGGAGGACAATGGTTATCCCATTGGGATTATCACTGAACGGGATCTCCTTCGACTTATCCACTCGAAAAAAGATCTGGAGGACATTCCTCTGCAGGAGGTTATGAGCAGTCCGGTTCATACAGTTTTTTCGGATGTTTCCAGTCATGAAGCGGCAAAAATCCTCACCAAAAACAAACTACGGCGGCTGGTGGTCACTAACAGTAGCGGGCACTGCGTTGGTATTATCACCGAGACAGATATGGTCAAAGGTCTGCGAACCAGCTATACAGAGCACCTTAAAGGAGTCATCCAGCAACAGGATCTGCAACTGCAGGAAGTTAAGCAAAAAATGAAAAAAACGACAGAACAGAAAAAAGCTGTGCTGGCACTTCGGCAAAAACAGAAAGAAGCAGAAGATGCCAATATTGCCCTCAGGGTTATGCTGGACCAGCACACGAAAACAAAGGAGAATATAGAAGAGCAGATATCCATCAAACTTCAGGAGCTTGTCAATCCCTATCTCGACCTGCTACGACAATCTCCCCTAAATGAGAAACAGGAAGAAACCATACGCATCATTGCAGCCCACATTGACTCCATTACCCGGCAATTCTCTCCCAAAGCCAGGGAAATCATGCTGAAACTCTCTCCCCGTGAAAGTATCATCATAGATCTTGTACGACAGGGGAAGACCAGTAAAGATATTGCCGAAATTCTCCATATTGGATTACGGACAGTCGAAACCTACCGTAACAACCTGCGTAAAAAACTTGGCATCAATAAGAAAAAAATCAGCTTACGAACTTATCTGATAAGTAACTTCAGGTCTCAATAACAAAAGTGCCGGCCGCCCGAATATACAGTATTTCGCTACGTATTTTTGCTGTATTTTTTTCGTATTGACTCCATGGCTTTTTTCGACGATATTTCATACATACGTAAAGAAAATGGAATCTTTGAAAACAACAGAATTCGAACTTTGTTTGTGCCATATGATTTAAACCACGGCCTCCAGGAGAACAGAAACGATGACAGCAAAAAAAACACCCCCTGCAAACAAACCATCTGCGACAGCTAAGAAAACAAAAGAAAAGCCAGACAGCAGCACAAAACTTGTAAAAGTCACAGCGCCAGTGAGTAAAAGTAACAAAAAGGCAAAACCAAAGGGGAAAAACAAAATCAAACTTCCCAAAACAAAAAACCCCAAAATCATTCGTTTCAAAAACAAAGGCGTTGTCCTGAAAGACCTGCTAAGCGACTATGAACAAATGACCAAGAGTTGCCAAAGTCTGAGCAAGTATCAAAAAAAGGCTATCCGGCGTTATCACAGGGAAGAAGCGCTCAAACCATACCAGGCTGAACTGATCAGAATGCAGAAATGCCTCGAAATAAACAATCGCCGGATGATCATTCTTTTTGAGGGACGTGATGCTGCCGGTAAGGGTGGAACCATCCGTCGGGTAAGCCGGTATATGAACGAAAAGCATTATCGGGTTGTGGCCATGGCAAAGCCGAGTGACCGGGAAAAATCACAATGGTTTTTCCAAAAGTATATCGCCCAGCTTCCCCGTGGTGGCGAAGTTGTCCTCTTTGACCGAAGCTGGTACAATCGTGCTGTTGTAGAACCTGTCTTCGGTTTCTGTACCCCTGAAGAGTATAAAAATTTTATGCGGGGCGCTGTTGGGTTTGAGAAAGACCTGGTTCGTCAGGGAACCATACTTGTGAAATTATATTTTTCTGTCACCAGGGAAGAACAGGCAAAACGGTTTAACAGACGTAAAACAGACCCGCTCAGACAGTGGAAACTCTCAGAAATTGATGTCCAGGCACAGGATCGTTGGGATGATTTCACCAATCAAAAATATGAGATGTTGAAAAAGACGCACACCAATATTGCTCCCTGGACCATCATCCGTTCTAACAACAAACATGAAGCTCGTCTCAATGCCATGAAAGTCATTCTCAATGCTGTCGCATATGACAGGGGAAATGATGACCTGGATTTTGTCCCAGACCCAAAAGTGGTGATATCAGGTTCCCGTGAGAAAGAGATTATGGATGCCCAGCGTATTAAGCTTGGCAGTTTTGTTGGGTAGAATCAACTGACAAAATCTAACATTTTTAATTCAGCACTGCCTGATTAGATATTGCATGATTAAGCATTAGATACTGCATAAAGAGTTTGGCTTGTTTTTCGGAGCGTATTGAGGAAGTGTGTAGTATTTCTTTAGCAAAACGAAGCAAGAAAAATGAGCCAGATTCCCGGATGACAACCTCTGCATTATGACACCACAACAATTCAACATTGAAAAAATTATAAACGGTGGTTTTGGATTAAGCCATGACGCGGATGGCAGGGTCACACTGATTGAAGGGGTTCTCCCGGACGAAACCGTCACAGCCAAAATATGGTTTAAAAACAAAAACCTGCAAAAGGGCCGTCCACAACAAATAACAAATGTTTCTGCTGACCGGGTACAACCGGACTGTAAATATCATAAACAATGTGGCGGCTGTGATTTCCAGCATATATCCTATTCGCGTCAGTTACAGGTCAAGGAAGAAATTATAAAAGACCTGCTCACACGCAGCGGACACCAGGTTTTACAGAATGCTGCAACAAGCATCCTTGCCTCACCACTGCCCTCACCGGAAAAATTTCATTACCGGCAACGCATTCGTCTGCAGGTTGATGAAAGCCAGACCCTTGGATTCTTCAAACGTCGCAGCAACACCTGTGTTCCCATCACGCGCTGTCTGCTGGCAAATAAAAAAATCAACACCTGCCTTGATGCGCTACAGCATCACTCAGCTTTTGAACCGCTCATCCGCAGAACAGAATCGCTGGAACTTTTCTTTAACCCGGCCTCAAATCGCATAAGCCTGTCATTTCATTTGATTCAAAAGCCTCGTCCTGCGGACAAACAGCAGGCCTCAATGTTGACAGAGGACATCAATGATATTGAACGTATATTCTTCACAGGAAACGATTTTGCCCCCGATGGACTCGGCAAACTGTCATTCACCCTCCCTGCCCTGCCTCCTCACACAAGCAGACCTCTTAATCTTTCCTGGGAAACCGGTGGCTTCTGCCAGGTAAACCTGCAACAGAACCAGGTTCTCATCCAAACTGTACTTGATTTTTGTGCTGCTACGGAGACTGATTCGATCCTGGATCTGTTTTGCGGAATGGGAAATTTTTCCATTCCCATTGCCGAAAAAGCAAAATCTCTCCTGGGAGTCGAAGGCCAGGGTTCTGCCATTCGCAGTGCAAAACAAAACAGTACACTGGCCGGACAGAACAACAGCACCTTTATAAAGCGTCCTGTCCATGATGCTTGTGCAGAACTGGCAAAAGAAGATCGCAGGTTCGACATCCTGATTATCGACCCGCCAAGACAGGGAGCGCCGGGCCTGAGTGAACTGTTATCACAACTGACAGCAAAACGTCTGGTGTACATATCCTGTGACCCTGCCACTCTTTGCCGTGATCTGGCAGAACTTTTAAATCACAATTTCCACCTGCGAAAACTCCGGCCAATAGACATGTTTCCGCAGACCCACCATATCGAATGTGTGGCGCTTCTTGAAAAGAGACCCGAAAACCATTGACAGAATCACCCATTCCCGTTAAACGAAAGGGTTAGGCTGCGGGGGGGTCCTGACTCCATTTACTAACAATTTTGCAGAAAATCTCATGAGTAAAGAAAACACACAAGTATTAAAGCAACGTCGTGAAAAAGCAGAAGCACTGGCCGATCTGGGCGTAAATCTCTATAGCAATGATTTTAAGCCAGCCAACCGCATCAAAGAGCTGCACCCCAAAGGTGAGCACCTTGAAGCTGAAACCCAGGATGAGACGAATTACACCTACTCCATTGGTGGCCGCATCATGGCCATGCGTAAATTTGGCAAAGCTGCCTTCTGTCAAATCGCTGATAGCTCTGGTCAGATTCAGGCCTATATCAAACAGTCGATTGTGGGTGACGAAGTTTTTGCCACCTTTAAAAAATGGGACATCGGTGATATTGTTGGAATTAAAGGAAAACTCTTTAAGACCAAAACTGGCGAACTTTCAGTAAAGGCAGACGAAATCACAATGATTTCAAAATCTCTGCGCCCCCTGCCAGAGAAATTCCATGGCCTTACCGATATCGAGACAAAATACAGACAGCGTTATGTTGATTTGATTGTCACCCCCGAAAGTCGTGACACCTTCAAAAAGCGTGTGGAAATAATTCGCCTTATGCGTGAGTTCCTTGCCAACCGTGGTTTTATGGAAGTGGAAACTCCCATGATGCATGCAGTACCCGGTGGTGCCACGGCAAAACCATTTCGCACCCACCACAATGCGCTGGATATGGACCTTTATCTGCGTATTGCTCCAGAGCTGTACCTTAAACGCCTTCTGGTCGGTG
Source organism: Desulfocapsa sp. (assembly GCA_029935315.1). GTDB lineage: Bacteria > Desulfobacterota > Desulfobulbia > Desulfobulbales > Desulfocapsaceae > Desulfocapsa. Next base: position 4,908 of record JAOZKN010000154.1, read on the forward strand.
GTTTTGAGCGTGTTTTTGAGATTAATCGAAATTTTAGAAACGAGGGACTCTCCACCCGCCACAATCCGGAATTCACCATGCTTGAATTCTATCAGGCCTATGCCACATACCACGACCTGATGG
>JAOZKN010000062.1 GCA_029935315.1 Desulfocapsa sp.
CGCCGGACTCCAAATCCGGATGCTGGGGGTTCGAGTCCCTCCTGGCCTGCCATTTTCTTTAGCTAAGTATGTTTCAATGTTTAATTTTTGAACAGATGGTGGTTAGGTAATATGGCAAAAAAGACAAAAGCGATCAGTAAGAAAAAACAGATTGACGAGGAGAAGAAGTCTAACTTTTCCCCCGAGGCCATTAAAACCTTTATTGATGAAGTTAAGGTCGAATTCACCAAGATCGTCTGGCCTGACAAGAAGACCACCATGAGCCTGACGGGTGTTGTTATTGTTTTTTCTATTCTTGCATCCGCGTATCTTGGTTCCGTTGATTTACTTCTTGGTAAACTGATTGATACGGTTCTTCGCTAGAAGAATTGTAAACATATAAATTTAGAACACACTACTTTACTGAAAACTTATGGCAATACACTGGTATATATTGCAGGTTCATTCCGGCTTCGAGGAGAAGGTTAAATTAACCCTTGAGGATAGAATCAGTAAAGGTGGCCTCGAAGAATTCTTTGGCGAGATCCTTGTCCCTGAAGAACAGGTTGTTGAGATGGTCAAAGGAGAGCGGAAAACTTCTTCCAGGAAGTTTTTTCCCGGCTATATGCTGGTATCCATGGATCTAAATGATGCAACCTGGCACGTACTGCATGAAAATATGCCCCGTGTGATTGGCTTTGTTGGCGACGATCAGAATCCAACACCTTTGCCGGACGAAGATGCAGAAAAGATTATTGGCCGTATTCAGGATGGTTCTGAAAAGCCAAGACCAAAAGTTATCTTCGAGATTGGTGAAAGTGTTCGTGTCACTGATGGGCCTTTTGCCAACTTTCAGGGAGTTGTTGATGAAGTATTTCCTGAGAAGGGCAGAGTAAAAGTAATGGTATCAATTTTTGGCAGAGAAACACCTGTCGAGCTTGAATATATTCAGGTATCTAATAACTGATATTTTAATGCATTAAAAATTAACTTTTTTATAGAGTAGGAGTTCGAAATGGCAAAGAAAATTTCGGCGTTTATTAAATTACAGATTCCGGCCGGAAAAGCCAATCCTTCACCACCAGTTGGGCCAGCACTTGGTCAGCACGGTGTGAATATAATGGAATTCTGTAAGGCATTCAACGCCAAGACTCAGGAAATGGGTGATACCATTGTACCTGTTGTTATCAGTGTTTTTAATGATAGATCCTTTTCGTATATCACGAAGACACCCCCTGCTTCGTTTTTGTTAATGAAGGCTGCAGGATTGAAGAAGGCATCTTCAAACCCAAAGATGGAGCGTGTGGCTGAGATTAGTATGGACAAAGTACGGGAGATTGCCGAAACAAAGATGGCAGATCTCAATGCGTATGATATCGATGCAGCCAGCAGAATTATCGCAGGAACAGCTAAGAGTATGGGTATTACAGTACTTGACGCTTAATTTATTCAACTTTACATACTGCTGTGACCGAACAGAGATGAAAACGGTTAAAGAGAGTAGGAGGCTGATATGCCGAAACATGGAAAAAATTTTAGAAATAAAGTAGAAGCGTTTGACACTACAGCACAGTATTCCCTTGAAGATGCTGTGAAGAATGTCCTTGCCAGTAGTTATACTAAATTTGATGAAACTATTGATATCGCAATGAAACTTGGCGTTGACCCTCGTCACGCCGATCAGATGATTCGCTCTTCTGTCGTTCTGCCTAATGGTACCGGAAAAGAAACTCGGGTACTTGTTTTCGCCAAAGGTGAAAAAGAAACAGAAGCCAAAGAAGCTGGTGCCGATTTTGTTGGTGGTGATGATCTGGTTGAAAAAATTAAAGGTGGCTGGACCGATTTTGATAAAACAGTTGCTACCCCGGATATGATGGGAACCGTTGGTAAGATTGGCCGAATTCTTGGACCTAGAAATCTTATGCCCAATGCAAAGCTGGGAACGGTTACTTTTGATATTGCCAACGTCGTAAAAGAGATAAAATCCGGTAAAGTTGACTTTCGGGTAGAAAAAACCGGTATTATTCATGCTGGTCTTGGCAAGGTCTCTTTTGGTCAGGAAGGCATGGTTGAAAATCTTAAAGCCTTTGTGCAGAAGGTTATTCAATTGAAGCCATCTTCTGCAAAAGGAATTTACTTACGCTCGGTAACCATCAGTTCGACCATGGGACCAGGTGTCAAGATTGATCCAATAGCGCTTACAGCTGCTGTAAAATAATTGGATTTTAGTACCAGTATGATCCTTTTGTTTGAATCATTGGTACCGTACCGGCTCTGCTTTTGTCTGCCGGTTAATATAGAGATATAAGAAAGTCGAAGACAGCGGGAACCGTAGTCGGTTTAATCACATTTTGTGTCCTGCCGAGGCAATGGAATTCAGACCTACAATTTTCTTATCAGATAAGAATTTGCATGTTTTCCGTTTTGACCGTAACTGCTGCCTAAGGCATAAGAATAAACTTTAACCAATTAAGGAGGAGCACTTTGAACCGTGATGATAAAACTACAATTGTCTCCGAGTTGAATGATTCATTCAGCCGAGCCAAGTTTACTGTGGTAACTGATTATTGTGGATTAACAGTTTCTGAGCTACAGGAGCTTCGTATTCAATTACGTAGCTGTGATTCAGAAATTCGAATTGCTAAAAACACTCTTCTTAAAAGGGCAGTTTCGGATACTACCAGTGACGTTCTCCTTGAGGATTTCACCGGTACCACAGCCGTTGTTATGGCTTATGATGATCCGGTCGGCCCCGCAAAGGCTGTTGCAAAGTTTGCAGAAGAACATGAAAAACTGCAAATCCGCGCTGCTTCCCTTGCAGGAGAAAAGATTTCTTCAGAAGAGCTGCTGGCCTTATCTAAACTTCCTTCCAAGGAAGTATTGCTTGGACAGTTTCTTTCCGTTCTTAACAGTGTGCCCACCGGACTTGTTCAGGTTCTCTCAGGAGTTCCTCGTACATTTCTCTATGGTCTGCAGGCTATTAAAGAGCAGAAGGAACAGGCATAGTTCTGACGACGACAAGAAATGGAAAACTGCATTACGCAGTGCCATATCTACACAACGATTATTTAAACGAATAAAATACGAGGTATTATCCAATGGCTGTATCTAAAGACGATGTAATTCAATTTTTATCTGACATGTCTGTTCTTGAACTTTCCGAACTTATCAAAGATCTGGAAGAAAAATTCGGTGTTTCTGCTGCTGCTCCTGCTGCAGTCGCTGTAGCTGGTGCACCTGCTGAGGGTGGCGAAGCTGCTGCTGAAAAAACTGAGTTTGATGTTATTCTCACCTCTTTTGGAGATGCCAAAATTAAGGTTATTAAAGAAGTACGTGCCATCACTTCTCTTGGCTTGAAAGAGGCAAAGGCTCTTGTTGAAGCTGCACCTGCTCCTCTTAAAGAAGGCATTTCCAAGGATGAAGCAGAAGAGATCAAGAAGCAAATTGAAGAAGTTGGTGCTCAAGCAGAAATTAAGTAATCACTTTTTGCATAAGGTTTCAGTAAGTAAAAGAAACCGAGATTTACACGATACGCTACGGGCTTTAAGTCCGATGGCGTATCGTGCTTTTTAGAACACAATACGTGTTGATGGTTAAAATGTCGGAACAACAGTACGTTAAGGCGTGCGTTCCGTTTCTTTGTTTCCCTGATTAGATTCATCCATAATTGTGTAACGCTATGAAAATCGATGAAATTAAAGTACATTTTGTGCCCTTAGGCCGCTCGCCGGCTTCCTTTAGTTATTCAAGTACCAGTTCCCCGTACCCGCTGTATCATACTTTTTGAATTCCCTGGTTTTGCAGTTACTCTGTAAGGCTGTTTAATCCAGAGCTCTGGGGTCTGCCCCGTGTATCTGGTATACAATGATTATCCGTTAAAGGCATCCCGAGGTATATTATGGAAATAGTGAGAAAAAACTTTGCCAAATCCGCATCAATAATTGAGCCGCCGCACCTTATCTCCATGCAGCGTATCTCTTATGAGAAATTCCTGCAAATGGATGTAGATCCTGCTGAGCGTGAAAGTAGCGGGCTGCAAGCAATATTTGAGAACGTCTTTCCAATCAATGATTTTAATGGTCATTGTTCCCTCGAATTTGTCAGTTACTCTTTTGGCGAACCAAAGTATACCATTGCTGAGTGTAAGCAACGTGGTATGACCTATGATATTCCTGTCAAAATAACCGTTCGTCTGATTACTTTTGATGTGGATGAAGAGACAGAAGTGCAAACCATTCGTGATATCAAAGAACAGCAGGTCTTTCTTGGAGCTCTGCCTCTTATGACTGGCGATGGGGTTTATGTTGTAAATGGTACTGAGCGGGCAATTGTCTCCCAGCTCCAACGTTCGCCTGGTCTTTTCTTCACCCATGATAAGGGTAAAAAGCATTCCAGTGGAAAACTGCTCTATTCTGCCCGTATCATCCCTGTACGCGGTTCCTGGATAGATTTGGAATTTGATATTAAAGATGTTCTCCATGTGCGAATTGATCGTCGTCGCAAATTTCCTGTGACAACCCTTTTAAAGGCCCTTGACTTTGAGACAGAAGAGGGAGAAGAGCATCAATTTAGCGGTGAAAAACTCCTGCGTAAGTTCTATATAACTCAGCAGGTAAAGCATGAGAAGGACAACTACTTTGTTGAATTTAATCCCAACACTGTTCAGGGCCAACGGCTTGAATTTGATCTTGTCGACCCCAAAACCGGTGATGTCTTAGGGAAGGAAGGGAAAAAACTCGGTAAAGCACTTTGCAAGCGAATGACCAAGGCCGGTATTGAATTCCTTAAAATTTCCAGGGAAAAACTCCTTGAGAAATATCTGGTTGCAGATATCATTGCACCTGAAACCGGTGAAATTCTCGCAGCGGGGAACTCAGAACTCACAGAGACCATGCTTGACTCCTTTGTTGAAGCTGGAATCAATGCATTTGAGATCCTCCATATCGATGGTATATCCTATTCCGATTCCTTTCGTAAGACACTTGCCCTCGATAAAGTTCAGACCGCTGATGAGGCTATCCTTGAAATCTACAGGCGATTACGTCCTTCAAGTCCCCCCACCGTTGAAGTTGCACAGACCTTTTTCAACAATCTCTTTTTTAATAAAGATTTGTACGACCTTTCTGAAGTTGGTCGCTACAAAATTAATGCAAGACTTGAACTTGATACCGATATTGCCCATAGAGCATTGACAAAAGATGATATTATTGAGTCAGTCCTCTTCCTCGTGCGTCTGAAAGACAATCAGGGTGACGTTGATGATATTGATCATCTTGGTAACCGCCGGGTCAGAACAGTTGGTGAATTGGTAGAAAATCAGTATCGAATGGGGTTGATTCGTATGGAGCGCGCTATTAAAGAGCGTATGACTCTGCAAGAAGTTGAAACAATGATGCCCCATGATCTTGTCAATCCAAAACCGATTTCTGCATCCATTAAAGAATTTTTTGGAACCTCACAGCTGTCTCAGTTTATGGATCAAACCAATCCACTTTCCGAAGTGACCCATAAAAGAAGACTTTCTGCCCTTGGACCAGGTGGTCTTTCCCGTGAGCGTGCCGGTTTTGATGTACGTGATGTCCACCCAACCCATTATGGTCGTATTTGCCCGGTTGAAACTCCAGAGGGCCCCAATATCGGTCTTATTGTTTCTTTGGCAACCTATGCCCGGGTTAATCCTTACGGTTTTATCGAAACACCTTATCGGAAAGTCAAGGACAGCATTGTTCTTGATGAGATAAAGTACTTAAGTGCACTGCAGGAGCAGAATCAACTGATTGCTCCGGCTGTTACTCAACTGGATAAGAAGAGCAAAATTATTGCTGAAACCCTTATTGTTCGTGATGAAGGTGAGGTTGTTACTACCGATGCGGATAAGGTCAGCTATATGGATATAGCACCTAATCAGCTGGTGAGTGTAGCTGCATCCTTGATCCCGTTTCTTGAAAATGATGATGCAAACCGAGCGCTTATGGGCTCAAATATGCAACGTCAGGCCGTTCCCCTGATGATCAATCATACACCGCTGGTTGGTACTGGAATGGAACGTTATGTTGCAAGAGATTCCGGCGCCTGCCTCCTCTCAGGCGGAGAAGGTGTTGTCGAAGAGATAGATTCTAACCGTATTGTTATTCGCTATGATAATCATGGCGTAGATGGTTTTGATACCGGCATTGGTGTGTATCGTCTTTCCAAGTATAAAAAGTCAAATCAGAATACCTGCTTCACTCAGAATCCTCTGGTCTTTCCAGGGGATAGAGTTGAGAAGGGAACTGTTCTTGCGGACGGCCCATCCTGTGAATCCGGTGAGCTCGCCCTTGGCAAAAATGTAACAATTGCCTTTATGCCATGGCGTGGATTCAACTTTGAGGATTCTATTCTTATCAATGAAAGACTCCTGAAGGAAGATACATTCACTTCTGTGCATATCGAAGTCTTTGAGACAATGGCTCGGGATACTAAACTCGGAAAAGAGGAGGTGACCAGAGATATACCTAATGTCAGCGAAGAGACTCTTCGTAATCTCGATGATTCTGGCATTGTCCGTATTGGTGCTGATGTTCGAGCTGGTGACACCCTCGTTGGTAAGGTAACTCCCAAAGGTGAGACCATGCTTTCTCCTGAGGAGAAACTGCTTCGTGCTATCTTTGGTGAAAAAGCCCAGGACGTAAAAGATTCGTCTCTTCGAATCCCACCTGGTGTTGAGGGTGTTGTTATTGATGCCAAAGTCTTCTCCAGGAAAGGTGTTGATAAGGACGAACGATCACTGATGATTGAAGACATGGAAATCGAACGTCTGAATAAAGATAAGCTCGATGAACTTTCCAGTCTCAAGCATGGTGTTAGCCGCGAAATTGGCGAAATCATGGCTGGCCGCACCGTGAAACAGGATGTCTGCGACCAGCAGGGCAAAGTTTTGGTTAAACTTGGGAAAAAGATGAAAGCCGAGTTTGCCGAGCAGATTGGCTTTGCTGCACTGGCTAAGATTGATTTTTCCGAAAAATCAAAATTCGATGACAAGATTCAGGAAGCATACGAGCGTTACGAGAGTCAGAAGAAACTTATTGCCGGACGCTATGATGGTATCATAGAGCGGATGACCAAGGGTGATGATTTACCTCCGGGAGTGGTGAAGATGGTTAAGGTCTATGTGGCCACCAAACGAAAACTCTCCGTAGGGGATAAGATGGCTGGTCGACATGGTAATAAAGGTGTTGTTTCCAGGTTGCTCCCAGAGGAAGATATGCCGTTTTTCAAAGATGGTACAACGGTGGACGTGGTACTTAATCCCCTTGGTGTCCCATCACGTATGAATGTCGGCCAGGTGCTTGAAGTGCATCTTGGTTTTGCTGCCAAAAAGATTGGTAAGCAGCTTTCAGATCTTGCCCAGGCAGAAGAACTTGATGCAATCAAAGAAAAGATGCAGAAGATTTATTCCAAGGCAGAATATAAACAGATCACTGACGGGATGAATGATTCCGATCTCTTTGACTGGTGTCGGAAGCATTACCGCGGTATTCACGTGGCAACGCCCGTCTTCGATGGTGCAGAAGAAAAGAAAATTCGAGACTTGCTTGTCGAAGCAGGTGTCGAGGAAGCAGGCCAGAGCCAGTTATATGATGGACTGACTGGTGATCCATTTGCCAACAAAGTGACTGTTGGTGTGATGTATATGCTGAAACTCCACCATCTGGTTGATAATAAAATTCATGCCCGTTCCACTGGACCATACTCCCTTGTAACTCAGCAACCGCTGGGTGGTAAGGCACAGTTTGGTGGACAGCGTTTGGGTGAGATGGAAGTGTGGGCAATGGAAGCCTATGGTGCTGCCTATACACTGAAGGAATTTTTGACTGCCAAATCTGATGATGTGGAAGGTCGAACCACCATGTATGAACGCATTGTTAAAGGTAATAATTTCCTGACCACCGGCTTGCCTGAATCCTTCCATGTACTTGTGAAGGAACTTCAGGGCTTATGTCTGGATATGGAACTGATTGACCAATAAAAAGTTATCAAGTTTATAACGTTGTTTAGTATGGAAGAGTGTAATCACTTTTACCTCTGACTTACTAATAACGTTCAACTCTCTTTTAAAGGAGTGTACTTTCGTGGAAGAGCTATTTAATTTTTTTCAAAAACCGAAAGGTCCTGTTAAGTTTAATAAAGTTCAGATTTCTCTGGCTTCGCCTGAAAAAATCATGGATTGGTCCCACGGTGAAGTAAAAAAGCCGGAGACTATCAATTATCGAACCTTTAAGCCGGAACGCGATGGCCTCTTCTGTGCCAAGATTTTTGGTCCGGTAAAGGACTTTGAATGTAACTGCGGAAAATATAAACGAATGAAGCATCGTGGCGTTGTCTGCGAAAAATGCGGTGTTGAAGTTATTCAGTCCAAGGTGCGTCGTGAGCGTTTAGGGCATATCAGTCTCGCTGCCCCCGTAGCCCATATCTGGTTTTTGAAAAGTCTCCCTTCAAAGATTGGTGCTGTTCTTGATCTGACCTTAAAGCAGCTGGAAAAGGTGCTCTATTTTGAACAGTATGCTGTGACCTACTCTGAAACAGATGTAGTACCTATTTGTACTCTTCTTACCGAAGAGCAATATCGTCAGATGCGCGAAGAACATCCTGGACAATTTGAAGTAGGAATTGGAGCAGAGGCTATTCGTGAACTTCTTGCCGCACAGGATCTGGTAGAGCTCTCGAAGACACTCCGTGAGGAGATGGCTGCCACTAACTCCAAGACTAAGCGTCAGAAGTATGGCAAGCGTCTGCACGTTATTGAGGCCTTTCGTGATTCTGGTAATCGTCCTGAATGGATGGTTCTGCAGGTTATCCCCGTACTGCCTCCTGATTTGCGTCCTCTGGTACCCCTTGAAGGTGGCCGTTTCGCTACCTCAGATCTTAATGATTTGTACCGTCGGGTAATTAATCGTAACAATCGTTTGAAGCGTCTCCTTGAGCTTGATGCACCGGATATCATTATTCGTAATGAAAAAAGAATGCTGCAGGAAGCTGTGGATGTTCTCTTTGATAACGGACGTCGTGGGCGGGTCATCACTGGTGCCAATAAACGACCTCTCAAGTCTCTTTCTGATATGCTCAAAGGGAAACAGGGACGTTTTCGTCAGAACCTTCTTGGTAAACGAGTTGATTATTCAGGCCGTTCGGTAATTGTTGTTGGGCCTCACCTGAGGCTTCATCAATGTGGTATTCCAAAGAAAATGGCCATGGAGCTTTTTAAACCCTTTATCTATAACAAGCTTGAGAATCGTGGTTTTGTTACCACCATCAAGAGTGCTAGAAAGATGGTTGAAAAGGGCACCAAGGAAGTATGGGACGTTCTCGATGAAGTGGTCACTGAACGCTCTGTAATCCTTAACCGCGCACCAACCCTTCATCGCCTTGGAATGCAGGCTTTTGAGGCAGTACTTGTTGAGGGGAAAGCAATTCAGCTCCATCCTCTCGTCTGTGCTGCATTTAATGCTGACTTTGATGGTGATCAGATGGCTGTTCATGTGCCTCTGTCCGTTGAAGCGCAGGTCGAAGCCAGGGTACTGATGATGTCTACCAATAACATCCTTTCTCCTGCCAACGGAGAGCCAATCATTATTCCATCTCAGGATATTGTGCTTGGCCTCTACTACATGACTCGTGAACGACTTGGAGTGAAGGGGGAAGGGAAAATATTCGCTGATCCTGCAGAAGCTCGTATTGCCTTTGATTATGACGCAGTGGATTTGCAGGCCAAAATAACCGTTCGTATTGATGGGGAGATGGTTGAAACCACCATGGGACGTGTTCTGATTGGTGATCTTCTCTCTCCTTCAGTGCCTTATGCTGAAGTGAATAAAGTGATGAGTAAAAAGGCCCTGGGCGGGCTTATTGATTATACGTATCGTCATGCCGGAACGAAGGATACTGTTATTCTTGCCGATCGCTTAAAGGATATCGGCTACGAATTTGCTACCCGCGCTGGTATTTCAATCTGTATCGATGACATGAAGATTCCTTCGGCTAAGGCAATACTTGTTGGTAAGGCTGAAAAAGAAGTCGCTGATGTCAGTAGGCAGTATTCTGATGGCTTGATCACTTCTGGTGAGAAATATAATAAGGTTGTTGATATCTGGTCAAAAGTTACAGAAGATGTGGCGAATAAGATGATGGAAGGTATCAAGGTCGATAAAGATGCAGACGGAAACGTTATTGCAGAGCCTGGCTTTAATGCCATTTATTTGATGGCAGATTCCGGTGCTCGTGGTTCAAGGGATCAGATTCGTCAGCTTGCCGGTATGCGTGGCCTTATGGCCAAGCCATCCGGTGCAATTATCGAAACCCCCATTAAGGCAAACTTCCGTGAGGGACTTGGTGTCCTTGAATATTTTATTTCAACTCATGGCGCTCGAAAAGGTCTTGCAGATACTGCTCTTAAAACTGCAAACTCAGGATATCTGACCAGGAGACTGGTTGATGTGGCACAGGATTCAACCATCGTTATGGCAGACTGTGAAACCCTTGATGGCATCATAGCCGAACCCTTGCTGGACGGTGGTGAAATCATTGTTCCACTTGGCGATCGAATTCTCGGGCGTGTTACCCAGGAAGATGTCTATGATCCTTATGACGATGATAAAATTATTGTTGAAGCCGGGCAGGAGATTACAGAAAAACTGGTGACTGAGATAGATGAAGCCGGTATTGATAAAGTAGCAATTCGCTCGGTACTTACATGCCGTGCTCGCCGTGGCGTTTGTGCCCAGTGTTATGGACGTGATCTTGGTCGTGGGCATATGGTTAATCGTGGAGAGGCGGTTGGTATTATCGCTGCCCAATCCATTGGTGAACCAGGCACCCAGCTTACCATGCGTACTTTCCATGTTGGTGGTACTGCCAGCCGTACAGTTGATCAGGCTGAAATCCAGTCTCAACGTGCTGGTAAGGTACAATTTAATAACCTGCATTCAGTGAAGAACAGTGAAGGTATTAAAATCGTAATGAACCGTAATGCTGAGGTTGTTATCCTTGATGACCTTGAGCGTGAACGTGAACGTCATAAAGTTCCCTATGGTGCCCAGCTTGTTATTAAAGAAGGTATCGCGGTAGAACCCAATACCATCCTTGCAGAATGGGATGCCTACACCATACCCATTGTTTCAGAGGTGGGTGGTGTTGTCAAATATGGCGATGTGCTTGAAGGCTCTACCATGCAGGAAAAGGTGGACGGAGTTACCGGTAAATCCAGTAAGGTGATTATACCAACCCCCGCAGGCCAACAGCTATCACCGCGTATTTCTATTAAGGGTAAGAATGGCAAAACCCTTAAGATTGTAGATTCAGAGGCCTTTGCCCGCTACAGTCTGCCTGTGGGTTCTATTATTTCCCAGGAAGAAGGGACTGAGATTCAGCCAGGTACAATTGTGGGAAGGATTCCACGTGAATCCAGTAAGACGAAGGATATTACAGGTGGTCTGCCCCGTGTTGCCGAATTGTTTGAGGTTCGTAAACCAAAAGATCCGGCAATTATTACGGAAATTGATGGTCGTGTCAGTTTTGGCAAGGAGCTGAAAGGCAAGCTGCGTTGTGTCATTACTCCTGAATTTGGTGAACCCCAGGAATATCTCCTGCCGAAGGTGAAACATACCATCGTCCATGAAGGCGATTATGTGGAAGCTGGCGAACAATTAATTGAAGGAACCATTTCTCCTAATGATATCCTCAGGGTACTTGGTGTTAAAGAGCTCGCGAAGTTTCTAGTGAATGAAGTTCAGGAAGTGTATCGCCTCCAGGGTGTTAAGATTAACGATAAGCATATTGAGGTCATTGTACGTCAAATGCTGAGAAGGGTTCAGATCACGAACGCAGGTGATTCCAAGTTTATGATAAACCAGCAGGTTGTGTGGTGGGATTTCGAAGATGAACGTGATCGCATGATGGCAGAAGGGAAACAACCGGGAATGGCAGAACCGCTACTTCTTGGTGTGACCAAGGCATCACTGTCAACGGAGAGTTTTATTTCTGCAGCATCTTTCCAGGAAACGACAAAGGTCTTAACCAACGCCGCTATGGCTGGAAAGATTGATGACCTTGTTGGACTCAAAGAAAATGTTATTATGGGCAGGTTAATCACTGCTGGAACAGGACTTGGAAAAGGCTTTTAAGTCCAGTCGTTAAATGTAATTCATCCAGCATTCAGGGGAATTCCTCATGAATGCTGGTGAGAAAATATATAAAACTCGGATCGTTTTCTGCTTGACAGGGTTCAATCAATAGGGTAAATATTCTCTCTTTCGTGCTGGGCTCACACATAACAAGTCCCGTATCATTATTATAACGTCATTTACTATATACGTGAACAGGAGCAGTAAAGAGAATGCCAACAATTAATCAGCTCATTCGGCAGGGCAGAAAGAAGATCATAAAGAAGAAAGATACACCTTCTCTTGAAGGCGCTCCGCAGAAACGTGGCGTCTGTGTAAGGGTATATACAACCACACCTAAGAAACCAAACTCCGCGCTCCGTAAGGTTGCCAGGGTACGGTTGACCAATGGAAAGGAAGTTACTTCCTATATTCCTGGTATTGGTCATAATCTCCAGGAGCATTCAGTTGTTCTTATTCGTGGTGGTCGTGTGAAAGATCTTCCAGGTGTCCGTTATCATATTGTTCGTGGTACTCTTGATACTCTTGGCGTCTCCGATAGGCGAAAAGGGCGTTCGAAGTATGGCGCCAAGCGTCCTAAATAAGTCGTAGAAGAGGAAAGTTATGCCACGTAGAAAAGTTGTTGAAAAAAGAAAAATTAATCCTGATCCACGTTTTAACTCAGTGCTTGTCGCTAAGTTTACCAACGGCATCATGGAGCGCGGAAAAAAATCCATCGCTCGCAGGATCTTTTACGATGCTATGGATATCGTAGCTGAAAAAGTAACAGACGAAGAACCTCTTGTTGTTTTTGAAGAGGCGATGGAGAAGGTTCGTCCTAAGGTTGAAGTAAAGTCAAGACGTGTCGGTGGTGCAACCTATCAGGTGCCCATGGAAGTTCGTCAGGTTCGACGGAATGCCCTTGCGATTCGCTGGATTATCAGTTTTGCAAAATCAAGGTCTGGAAAATCAATGTCTGAAAAACTCGCTGCAGAGCTTCTCGATGCATATAATGATCGCGGTGCTGCTGTGAAAAAGCGTGACGATACTCATCGTATGGCTGAAGCGAATAAAGCGTTTGCTCACTATCGCTGGTAGGAGTTTTACGACGTTTATTTGTTCTGTTGATCGTTTATCAGCTGGAAAATTATCAAACTGTACGAGTTAGTTGATGGCTGGTAAAAATGAGTTGTTCAATGTTCGCAATATCGGCATTATGGCCCATATTGATGCAGGAAAGACAACAACAACAGAACGGATATTGTATTACACTGGTCGGTCTTATAAGATCGGCGAAGTACACGACGGCAATGCCGTTATGGACTGGATGGAACAGGAGCAGGACAGGGGCATAACAATTACCTCTGCTGCAACAAGCTGTACCTGGAAATCCAATAGTATTAATATCATTGATACACCTGGTCATGTCGACTTTACGGTTGAGGTGGAGAGAAGTCTCAGGGTGCTGGATGGCGTGATTGCTGTCTTTTGTGCTGTGGGTGGTGTTGAACCGCAATCAGAAACAGTCTGGAGACAGGCTGAAAAGTATGGTATTCCAAGAATAGCATTCATCAATAAGATGGATCGAATTGGAGCTGACTTTAACCGGGTTGTGACAATGATTGAAGAACGACTCGGGGCTACCCCTGTGGTTGTTCAGATTCCTGTTGGTAAAGAGTCAGAGTTTGAGGGGATTATCGACCTTATCGAAGAGAAGATGTATGTCTTTGACGAAGACTCTTTAGGGCAGGAAGTTATAGAACAAGACATCCCGGAAGCATATCGGGACAGATTCACGGCCGCACATATGGTGCTCATCGAGAAGTTGGCCGACTTCGATGATGAGATCATGGAATATTTCCTTGAAGATACACCTGTGTCTGCGGATACGATTTATCGTGCGCTTAGAATTGCTACACTGAAACTGAACCTGGTTCCGGTGTTATGCGGAAGCGCATTTAAGAACAAAGGGATACAGCCTTTGTTGGACAGCATCATTCATTATTTGCCGTCGCCCCTTGATGTTCCATCTGTTGAGGGACATGGCAAAAAAGATGAAGTGATCAGTCGTAAGGCAGACAGAAATGAAAAGTTGTCAGCTCTTATATTTAAACTGATGAGTGATGCCTATGTTGAAAACCTGGCTTTTGTCCGGATCTATTCCGGAACGATAAAGGTTGGAGACAAGGTTTTTAATCCTGTCAAAAAGAAGAAAGAAAAGATTGGCAAGCTGATACGTCTGCATGCCAATAAAAGGGAAGAGGTTGATGCATTAAAAGCTGGCGATATCGGCGCAATCATCGGTCTCAAATTCTCCACAACCGGAGATACCCTTTGCTCAAGTGGTGACTATATAATCTTGGAAAGTATGGAATTTCCAGAACCGGTTATCGGGGTTGCCATTGAAGCAAAAAGTAAGGCGGACGAGAAAAAATTAGAGGAAACCCTTGGCAAAATTGCCATGGAGGATCCTTCTTTTCGCATTGCTAAAAATGAAGATACCGGGCAGACAATCATTTCCGGAATGGGTGAGCTGCACCTGGAAATAATTGTGCATCGCCTGATACATGAGTTTAAGGCAAATGCAAATGTGGGAAAACCACAGGTTTCGTATAAGGAAACCATTTCGGTAAAAGCCGAGGCAGAAGGAAAGTTTGACCAGCAGACAGGGGCTAAAGGGCAGTATGGCCATGTCATAATTGAAATTGAACCGCTTGGTCGTTCTGAGGGTGTTGTGTTTGAGTCAGTAGTAAAAGACGATACAATTCCTGATATGTTTCTGGAAGCAATCGAAAGGGGAATCAGAGATAGCCTGGATGCAGGACCACTCATAGGATACCCTGTAACAGATATTAAAGTAACACTGGTTGGTGGATCGTATAGTGAAGAAGAATCCACGGAAATGGCTTTTGGAGTTTCATCTGCCATGGCAATCAGGCGTGCGACGGTAGATGCTGCACCCCTGTTACTTGAACCAATTATGAGTCTGGAAGTTGTCAGTCCTGATGAATATCTTGGAGATGTGATGAATGATCTCAACTCCAAGCGTGCAAAAATTGTCGGTGTTGATGCCGATGATGTTTTGCAGGTTGTTAAAGCTCATGCTCCGTTGGCTGAGATGTTTGGATATTCAACATCGCTTCGATCAGCAACCCAGGGAAGGGCGAATTTCACCATGCAGTTTGAGAAATATGACGTTGTGCCAAAGAAAAAAGCCGACGAAATTATACGAAAAATCAGAGGAATATAGCTCATTTATTTTGAGGTAAAACAATGGCAAAAGAAAAATTTGAAAGGACAAAGCCGCATGTCAACGTAGGTACTGTTG